>PNKC01000041.1 GCA_013822275.1 Anaerolinea sp.
GCCGGCCGGACGCCAGGACGGGACATCAGCCGCCGCAGAGGCACCCCCTGCACGAGCGCGACCCCGGCGATGACGAGCGTCAGCCCGCCCACCAGGTTCCAGCCGATCGCTTCGTCCAACACCGCCCAGCCGAGGAAGACCCCAAGGGGCGGCATCAGATAGGTCACCAGCGAAGCCCGCACCGGTCCGGTCTCGCCAATCAGCCACATGTAGGCCGCAACTCCCACCCCAGAACCGGCGCACCCGAGGGCGAGTAGGCTGCCCCATTCCGCCGCGCCCATGGAGACGGAACTGAACGCGCCCGAGGCCAGCGCCACGGGCCATAGCACGACGGCCGCGAAAGCCATCTGGCCCGCCGCCAGACCCACGCCCGGCACGTGCCCCAGGCGGCCCCGGATCAGGACGCCCGAAAGGCCGTAGCACATCGTTGCCAGGAGCATGATGAGGATTGCCCACGACCCATCGCTGCCCGCATCCAGCAGCCCTCCGCCCATAAGCACGAGGACCCCCGAAAAGCCCGCCGCCAGGCCCAGGACGCGGACGCCGGTCAGCCGGTCGGTCTTCAGCAGCACGGTCGCGAAGATCGCGCTCCAGAGAGGCAGGCTCGAATTGGCGATGCTCGAAGCCCCGCTCGGCGCTTCCTGCGCGGCGATGGCGAACAGCGTCCACGGCAAGGCGAAGTTGAGCACCCCAAGCCCGGCCAGGAGCAGCCATGTCTTCCGGTCTCGCGGCAGGCTGGCGCGAATTCGCCACACGACCGGCGCGAGGGTGAGCACGCCCAGCAAGGTGCGCGCCGCGCTCAGGCCGGCGGGACCAAGGCCCGCTTCCACCAGCACCTTGATGAAGAGGAACGAGGCCCCCCAGACGGCGGCCAGGCCGAGCAGGACAACGAGTTGGCGGGTAGTCACGGAGAGTAAACGGACCTCGCCAGCGAGCGTAACGCAGCGCCGTGCTGAGCGCGCGGGCCATTCCCACTAGTTGGGCGGCGCGTATTGGAGCTCGTAGGTCGTTGCGAACAGGACCTGCCACTCTTCTCCGGTCATCGGGGGGCCGGTGAAGCCGGGGCATTCCACATGGCGAAGGAGCAGCGGGACGAGCGGCGGCTTCCCCCCGGAGCGAAAAGCCGCCATTGCCTCGGCGATCGCATCCAGGTCCGCGTAGACCGGCTTCGCCTCCGCCTCGTTGATGAACACCACGAAGTGGGGGTAGAGCCGGCACGCGTCCGGTCGCCCGTGGTACTGCGTGCAGCGAAGGTCATCGCCAAGGAGGGCGCAGCGGTTGTCCTCCCGCCGCAGAAGGAACGGCTGCGCCATGGGGAGGACGATCGGTTCGCCGTTTTCCGTTTCCAGGAAGCGCGCCGGCAAGAGGCCGCTGGTTGTTGCCATGCGCGCCACTTCCACCTCGCCAAGGTTTACGCTGTAGCTGCGGCAGCAAAACGCGTCGCAAAGCCGGGGCTGGCATTGGAAGCCGGCACTGCCTGGGAGCACAAGCTCGTAGGCGGCGTAGCGCCCGGCGACGAGCTTCCACGCCCGTCCGAGCAGGTCGAGTGGGAACGCGGCATCAGCCATCCGACCATCGTAACGGGAGAGGCAAAGCGCCGCCGGACAGGGCCCTTTCCCTGCCCTTCATTGCCCGGGCGGCGGGTTGGCTTTATCCTGAACCGCCCCCATGTGGCGGCGGGGCCTCCTTTTTACATGAGCAACGAACCAAACCTCGACACGATGACCCTCGACGAGCGCACCCGCGTGCGCAAGCAGATGAGCGACCAGGCGGTCAAGCTCGCGATCAGCAGCCGCTGGGCCGAAGCCGCAAACGTCAACCGCGACTACCTCCGCCTCTTCGGCGACGAGCCAGAAGCCCTCAACCGGCTCGGCAAGGCCCTCTCCGAACTCGGCCAGATTGCCGAGGCGCGCAAACAGTACGGCCGCTCCATCGAACTCGACCCCACGAACACCATCGCCCGCCGAAATCTGGACCGCCTCGCCGCCATGAGTGACACCTCTGCGGCCGACGCAGCCCCCAGCCAGCTCGATACCCGCCTCTTCGTCGAAGAGACGGGCGCCTCAACGGTTGCGAAACTCCAGGCCACCGACGCCGAGCGCTCGGCCCTGCTCGACGCAGGCGACATTGTCGAGCTCCAGGTCCAGGGCAAGGCCGTGAACGTCCTCACCGTCAGTGGCGACTACGTCGGCATGCTCGAACCGCGCATCGGCCTCCGCCTCTCCAAGATGATGACTGCTGGCAACCAGTACACCGCCGCGGTGGTGACCGCCTCTGGCGAAGTGAAGGTGATGCTTCGAGAAACCTTCAAGCACCCTTCCATGATCGACAAGGTCAGCTTCCCCCAGTCGCGCGCCACGGAAGTCCGCGCCTATACCCGCAAGGGCCTCCTCCGCCGCGACATGGACGAGGTGGAATTCGGCGACGACGAAGTCGAAGACACCGAGGAGGACGCCGGCTGGACCGAAACCAGCGAGGACGGCGACGCGATCACCCCAGAAGTTGATATTGAAGCCGAGGACGAGGGCTTCGACTAGGCCGGCCGTCTGGAAATCGGCGGGGCCCCGGCTCCCAAAGCCAGCTATGACCGCGGGCCGGGTGGCAACCAATGCTGAGGCGACGGGTCAGCAGCCCGGCGCCGGAGGTGTACGCTGTTCCCGTGGATCGTCCTGGTTCCAGCGAAAGCCCGTTCGAGGGAGTCGAAATGAGCCCGCTCGCGATGGAGTCCCGCACCTCGGACCTCCGGCGGGGCGAGGGGTATGGTGCGGGGGCGATTGTCTCCGCTGTCCTCGGGCTCCTGATGCTCGGCGCGGTGGTGGTCGGCGTCACCCTCCGGATTCTTGGCCTGGGCTGAGGTCCCGAGCCCACAACGTCACGGCCAATGCGTTGGACCGCAACAACTGCGGCCCGCTCTAAAACCTCCAACCGTGGTACGATCCCACCTGTGCAATGCCATCCCCACCCGGTGATAGCTCCCCCGCGGCAATCCCGCGGGGTCCTGATTGCGGCCCCAGTTGTTAGCCATTAGCTGCTAGCCTTGTCCGTGTGCGACTGCTCGTCGCCCGGCGCCGCCCCTTTGTCCAACAGAATCGGAATCACGAATGCCTACTGACCGCGTCCAGCTCTACGACACTACCCTCCGCGACGGCTCGCAGATGGAGGGCATCTCGCTCTCCGTCGAAGACAAAATCCGGATCACCCGCAAGCTCGACGAGCTGGGCCTCGAATGGATCGAAGGCGGCTTCCCCGGCTCCAACCCCAAAGACGCCGAATACTTCCGCCGTCTTCAAAGCCTTGAACTGAAGAACGCGAAGGTGAGCGCCTTCGGCGGCACGCGCAAGCCCAACGCCACCTGTGAAACGGACGCCAACATCCAGTCCCTCGTCGCCGCCGATACGCCCGGGATAACGCTCGTGGGCAAAGCCTCCATGTATCAGGTGCGCGAAATCCTGGAGACCTCGGCCGAGGAGAACCTGGCGATGATCGCCGACACCGTCAGCTACTTCAAAGGCCTGGGCAAGACCGTGTTCTTCGATGCCGAGCACTTCTTCGACGGCTTCCACGACGACCCGGACTACTCGCTCCAGTGCCTGGCGACCGCCGCCCGCGCCGGCGCCGACGCCCTTGTCCTTTGCGACACCAATGGCGGCATGACCACGCGGAGCATGCTCCGCGCGATCGAGGCGGCGATGGCGCGGACCCGCGACGCGCGCCTCGGTATCCACTGCCACAACGACGCGGGCCTGGCGGTGGCGAACTCCCTCGCGGCCGTGGAAGCGGGCGTCTGGCAGGTCCAGGGCTGCGTCAACGGCTACGGCGAACGCTGCGGCAACGCCGACATCCTTACAATCCTCGCCAACCTGAAGATCAAGATGGGCCTCGAAGTCGTGGAGGATGAACAGTTGGCGCGGCTGAGCGAGGTATCGACCTACGTCTCCGAACTCGCGAACCTCGTCCCGAACCCCGGCGCCCCGTACGTGGGCGCCTCCGCCTTCGCCCACAAAGCGGGCTACCACGTCGCCGGGATGATGAAGGACGAGCGGGCATATCAGCACATTGACCCCGGGCTCGTCGGCAACACCTCGCGCGTGCTTGTCTCCGAACTCTCAGGCCAGCGCAACCTCCTGATGAAGCTGGAGGAACTCGGCATCGACTACCCGCTCACCCAGGAAGAGGTGAAGCGGCTGCTTGAGACGGTGAAAGAGAAGGAGAGCCAGGGCTACCAGTACGAAGGCGCCGAAGCCTCCTTCGAGCTGCTCGTGCGGCGGACCCTGCCCGGCTACCACGCACCGTTCGAACTGGAAGACTTCGTTATCGTGGAACGGCGCGCCCGCAGCCACGAACGCGACGGCCTGAACGAGATGCTGGCGGAGGCGATGGTCAAGGTGCGCGTGGACGGCGTCCTCCAGCACACCGCCGCGGAGGGCAACGGCCCCGTCAACGCCCTGGACACCGCCGCCCGCAAGGCCCTCGTCGAGTTCTACCCGGACCTCGCGAGCGTGAAGCTGGTGGACTACAAGGTCCGCATCCTCGATAGCCAGGCCGCCACCGGGGCGAAGACGCGCGTCCTCATCGAGAGCACCGACGGCGCCCGCTACTGGACGACGGTCGGCTCGAGCACGGACATCATCGAGGCGAGTTGGCTCGCATTGGCGGACGCCCTCGAATACGCCCTCGCCAGCCGCCCGTAGATCCGCGGGCTGCCCCCGATCGCCCCGCGTTACGATTCAGGCCGTGCGGTCGCGGATCTCCTTGTCCATCGCCTTCATGAACTGGCCGATCACGATCTTCGCCGAACCGCTGAGCATCTGGATGCCGAGCGAGGCGAGCGCCCCCTGGGCCTTCAGGTCGCCCTTGTAGCGCAGGAGCGTCGCTGACCCCTCGTCCGAAAGCACGAGCTGGGCGCGGCCGGTGATCCCGCCCGAAGTGCCGGACCCGGTCATCTCCAGACTGTAGGACGCTGGCGCCGCCTGGCCCGCCACGCGCACCTTGCCGCGGTAAACACCCCTCAGGGCGGCGATGCCAACCCGCATCGTGATGTCGTAGCGGTCGGGCCCGTCGGGTTCGAAGCGTTCGCAGCCGGGCATGGCGACTTCGACCATGGCCGGGTCCAGCAACATGCGATACACCGTTTCGCGAGGGGCGTTGAACCGGTACTCGCCCTGGACTTCCAAAGCTACCCCTTCAGGCCGGGCTGAATAGCGCGGCGTGGCCGTGCAAGTGCCTGGTCAAGAAATTCAGCGTTTGCTCGTGAACCCGTCGACGGGTCACTCCCCCTCCCACTGAGTACTAGTCTTGCATCTCCGCGAGTCCCTCGTCGCCCTCAATCTTGCGCAGCTCCCGCTCGCGCGCTTCCTCTTCCTCGCGCTTCTCCCGCTCTTCCGCGCTCTCCAGGACGAGGCCACCCTGGGCATCGACTTCGATGACCGCTTCCAGCGGGTCGCCGACGACGGCGTACCTGGTCCCGCCGATGTAGGTAAGTGGGCTGTACTGGCGGGATCGAAGGAGCCAGTGCTGGGCATACGCCTCGTCAAGCGCCTGGACCCGGACGACCCGCCCGACGAACATCGTGTGGTCGCCGATCGCGATGACGTCCTGGAGGCCGCACTCGATCCAGGCCAGGCAGCCTTCGATCAGCGGTGCCTCAATCTGCTGCCCGGAGAACAGCTCCAGCCCGGCCGCTTCGAGCTTGTTCGTGTTCAGCCCCGTCTGGCTGCCGAGGAAGGCCGTTTGCTTGAGCAACGAAGGTCCGGGAATGTTGATCGCGAACGCTTGGCTGAACCGGATCATGTCCGCCGTGTGGCGATGAGGGTGAATGACCACGCCCACGAGGGGCGGCGCCATCGAAAGCGGCGCCGTCCAGGCGACTGGAGCCGCGTTGGCCATCCCTCGCCACATCGTGGTGACGATCGCCACCGGGCCGGGGTTCAGGAGACGCCGCGCATCCGTCTCGTCACAGAGCCGCCTCACCACAGGTCAACCTCGCAATTCGTCCGCCGTCCGGGCGATCGTAAGGGCTCCCCGCCGGGAGAGCCCCCACTCCGCTTTGTGCCGGGCAGCTCTCTACCGCGCGCCGTTCTGGCTGGCGCGCCGCCAGCGCAGGAAGTTCCAGTATTCCAGCAGCTCCGGCAGGTCTTCCGGGTGGCGCTCCAACTCGGCAATCAGCTCCGCAATTTCGCTGTCCTTCACGTACAGCATGTCGCCGTCTTCGCCCAGGAAGTAGTGCAGTGGGCGGTTGAGGATGCGGGCGACGCTGAGCAGCATATCAATTCCCACCGAGCGCTGGCCGGCTTCGTAGAGGCTGATCGCGCTCTGCGTCGTGTTCAGGGCAGTCGCGAGTTGCCCCTGGCTCATGCCCGCATCGCGGCGGGCGGTCCGGATCCGGTTCCCAAGGCCCGCGGATACCGGGACCTTTCCGTTCTCAGTGGCGGTCTTGATCATGCTCGTGGTTACTCCCAGATCGGCCGGTTCGGCGGGCCTGCATCTTGAAACGGCGTATGCGTTTGTGAAATCAAGGTACGAAGCAATGTCCTTCGGGTCAACCGAACTTCGCAATGGAACACATCGTTAGAATCGTGTATGAGGCTTTCCCTCTCAGTATCCCAGCTCCGCGCTGGCAACGTGGTCGAGCGGCTCGCCCGCGACGTACCGCCGAAGGTTGGCGATGAACACGCCAGCGGCCTTGTGCCCGTAGCCCTCCACGTTTCCGGACATATGCGGAGTGAGAATTACCTGCGGAAACGCCCACAGCTCGGACTCCGCCGGGAGCGGCTCCGGGCTGGTCACGTCCAGGGCCGCGCCCGCTATCAGCCCCTCCTTCAGCGCCGCAATCAGCGCATCCTGGTCCACCACGTCCCCGCGCGAGACGTTGACGAGGAATGCGGAAGGCTTCATCAAAGCAAGCTCCCGTGCCCCGACCACACCGTGCGTCTCCGTGGTGAGCGGCAACGACAGCACGACGTAATCGGATACTTCAAGCAATCGCCGCAATTCGGCGTATGGGACGAGCTCATCACAGTCAGGATCATGGGCCCCCGGCTGGACCGTCCGCCTGGTGGCGACGACGCGCATGCCGAAAGCGCGGCAGCGGCGGGACGTCTCGCGGCCAATCTCGCCCAGCCCAACAATCCCCACCGTTTTGCCATGGAGTTCGCCGGAACGGCGCGATTCCCACCTCCGCTCGCCCTGCTGGCGGACGTAGCCGTGGAGGTCCTTCGCGAGCATCACCATTGTCCCGAGGATCCATTCGGCGATCGCCACGGAGGCGATGCCGGCGCCGCTGGTCACGGCGAAGCCGCGCCGCAGCAGCCCGGCGCGCTCCATCCGCTCGAGCCCGGCGTTGATCGCCTGGTACCACTTCAAGCTCTTGGCCGCGTCGAAGTACTCCAGCGGCATCCCAACGGTGCCAATCAGCACTTCGGACGCGCCTATCTCCCGGAGGATCCGGGCCTTCGTCTCGGCGTCCGGCCCGCCCCGGCCACCGATCTCGAAGAGCCGCATGACGCGGATGCGCGGGTCCACCGCCTCAATCTCCGCGATCAGCGCTTCATCCATCCGGAAGGTGATCCCGACGGCAATCTCACTGCCCAACGTTGTCCTCCTTGCGCCCGCCCGGAGAGCATGCCGGGAAGCCCCGCTTCGCGCACCCGCGCCAGGCGAATATGGCGTAACAGGGCGCCTGCCTATACTGGCTTCGATGGCGGAACAACATGACCTTGAACTCTCCACCGGCGGCGAGGAAGAGACCCGGGACCTGGGCGAGCGCCTGGGCCGCGTCCTTCGCAAGGGTGACGTCGTCCTCCTGAGCGGAGACCTTGGCACGGGCAAGACCTGCCTCACCCAGGGCATCGGCCGCGGCCTGGACTGCAACGCCCCGGTCAACAGCCCTTCGTTCGTCCTGATGAATGAATACGGCGGCCGCGAGACCCTCTTCCACGTGGACCTTTACCGCATCGAAGATGTCGAGGAACTGGACGAACTCGGCCTCTGGGACTACGCCGAACGCGGCGTCCTCGTGATCGAATGGCCCGAGCGCGGCGCCGAGCTTCTCCCCGGCGACGGGCTCGTCATCGAACTGCGCTATGGCGACGTTGACCGTCAGCGCCGCCTCCGCTTCCTACCCCGCGGCCCGCGCGGCGAAGAGCTCGTGGATTCCCTCGGGGCGGCGTGACCACCATCCTTGCAATCGACACCGCCTCCAACGAAATCGCCCTCGCGGTCGCGGTTGACGGCGTGATCACTTCGTCCGCGACAATTGACGGCGGGCACGACCACTCGCGGCTGCTCCTCCCGGCGATTGACGCCATCCTCCATCGAGACCGCCACGCGTTGACTGGCATCGCGGTGGTCCGCGGCCCCGGCAGTTACGCCGGCCTCCGCGTGGGCGTAGCCACGGCGCAGGGGCTCGCCCTCGCGGCGGGAATCCCGCTGCGCGGCATTTCCACCCTGGAAGCGGTGGCGGCAGCCGCCGGGCTCCCGTCGTTCATCGCCATTCACCCCGCGGGCCGGGGCGAGTTCGCGGCTCAGGAATTCGCGGACGGCGAACCTGCCGGCCCAATTCGCGCCGTCCAACCCGAGGCCCTCCGCAGGGTGGCGCTCGCCGGTGAAGGTGCAGGCGCGCTCGGCGGGCTGGAAATTGGCCCGGAGACGCGCGTGAGGGCCGCGCTTGGCGCCCTCCTGCCGGCATTCGAAACGGCGTCCGCCGAAGCGGTCGACGCCATCTACCTGCGCGAACCGAACATCACGGTTCCTCGCACTTCCCGCGAGGCCCTGAAATCCCCCGCGAACTGACGCACACACACAACCAGGAGTCTCCCCACATGGAACGAACCCTTGTCCTCTGCAAACCCGACGCGATGCAGCGTGGCCTTGGCGGCGAAATCATCAAGCGGCTGGAGCAGCGCGGCCTCCGCATCGTCGGCCTCAAACTCATGCAGATTGACCGCCCGCTGGCTGAGCAGCACTACGCCGAACACGTTGGCAAGCCCTTCTTCCCCGGCCTCGTCGAGTACATCACGAGTTCGCCGGTGATCGCCGCCGTATTCGAAGGCAGCAATGCCGTCGCGGCAGTGCGCGGCAGCGTTGGCAGCACCGACCCCTCGGCGGCCGCGCCGGGCAGCATCCGCGCCGACTTCGGCCTCGAACGCGGCCGAAACCTCGTCCACGCCAGCGACAGCCCGGAATCCGGCATCCGCGAATCCAGCCTCTTCTTCAAGCCCGCTGAACTCGTCTCCTGGCCCCGCGACACGGACAGGTGGATCTTCGAGTAGCCAAATCCGGGCCGTCATGTCCGGACGGTTGCGAGGGAGTGGCGGTTGCCGTCTCAGCCCGGGAAGGCTTTGCGCCTTGGCGGAGGCTCGGCCACCCTTTCCCCCATGCGCGCAGGACGGATGTGGTGGTTGGCTGGGTTCGCCTCCGTGGCGTTCGCCGCCGCCGCCTGCAGCGCCGAGGCCAAGGACGGCGGTGGCGCGATCGTCACCTACGTCACGCCTGCAGGCACATCGACCGCGAACGCACCCGCCAGCGCCGGTGCTTCCGCCACACCGAGCGAGCCGCCTGAACTGCTGCTTTCGACGATTGAGGTCTACCAGTCCGGGGCCATCCTCGCCTCCGTGACAGGCACAATCGCCTCCGGCTCGGTCACCTTCCTGGGGCGTCCGTTCCCATTGACGAAGGGGACGCAAAGCATGTACGCCTTCGTCCCAACGGATACCGAAGACCCGGCCGGCCCCCAGGCTCTGCGCGTGGACTTCACCCTCCCGAACGGCACAAAGGGGTCGCTGAGCGAGACGGTCACCGTTTTGAAGACGAAGTGGACCGTGGACTCCCTGACGTTCACCGATTCGCAAACGGAAACGCTGCTCGACCCCTCGGTGGTGGCGAACGAGTTCGCCACCCTCAAAGCCGTCTACGGGAAGATTACGCTGCGGAAGCTCTGGACGGGTGCGTGGCAGCTTCCGCTCGATGGCCCAGTCACCGCGCGCTACGGCGAGCAGCGCTCGATCAACGGCTCGGTCCCTTCCGGCCACCACGGCGGGACGGATATCGGCGTGCCAGACGGGACACCGGTGATGGCCACGAACAGCGGCATCGTCGTGCTCGCGCGCCAACTCCAGGTGCGGGGGAACATGGTGATCATCGACCACGGCGGCGGGCTGTTTTCCGGCTACGCGCACCTTTCGAGCTTCAGCGTCGCCGAGGGCCAGTCCGTCGTTGCCGGCGAGGTGATCGCGATGTCCGGCAACACCGGCCTCTCCACCGGCGCGCACCTCCACTGGGAGATGTCCGCCGCGGGCATCCTCCTCGATGCCCTCCGCTTCACGGACGGCACGAACGGCTTCTGAAGCGAGTAGCGGCCAGTAATCACGACAGAACATGTCGTGCAGGTTCGCGTAGTATCGATTCTGTGGGGAGGATCATTTCGGTGCCAAAGCGACCCCAGAGGGCGAAACGATGAGACGGACGCTGTTTGCCGGAGTGTTGGGTGGAACGCTCCTGGCAATCCTGTTGCTTGGTGGCTGCGCTGCCGATAAGGAATCGGTCGGGGGCTCGCCGACAAGCACCGGGTCCGACGCTCCCCAAGCCGCGACGGTGGCCGCTACTACGGCGGCAACGACACGTGCGCCAGTGCCAACCAACACAAGTGCGCCCGCGGCCACGGCCGTTTCGAACCAACCGACGGCAGCACCCGCAAGCGACGGCCACAAGTGGTACACGTCCTCCGCCGGAAACGCCACACGGTATTTACTGTGACCTTGATGATGGGTGGAAGGACATCGTCGCTGGGAACCTGCGTGAATTCCCTTCGGAGGCCGCGTTGAGAGCTGCGTTCCCCACGCGTACCAAATCCCCAGGGTCCAGGTGCTAGTTTGCCGCACCGAGCGGCACGCAGCCCTGCCCTGTACTCGGAAGGGCGGGAGCCGCCCCGATCAGGGTTCCGGCAAGGGGTGGTCCCCTCCGTAGTCGCCCTCCTGGTCCTGGCATGGGCAACGGTCGCGTGCGGACCGCCGAGGCAGGCGCCTGTCCAGGCCACGGCAGCCCCAACGGTCACGCCCGAAGTCGCGGCGCCACGACTAACGATTCAGTTCCTCGACGTGGGCCAGGGTGATGCGATTCTGGTCACCGTCGATGGCCGAAGGCTACTCGTGGACGGCGGGCCAAGCCGCGACCGCTTGCACACGCGGCTCCAATCGCTGGGCATCAGGGATATCGACGCCGTGCTTGTTACCAACCCGGACGCCGACCATATCCGTGGCCTGATTGAAGCCCTGGCGATGTTCCAGGTGGAGACGTTCTACTCAAGCGCCTCCACGAACCCCAGCGCCACCTACGCGGAACTCCTCGCGGCCGTTGCCATGGAGGCAGGTATCCAGGTTGTCACGCTGGTCCGCGGGCAATTCGTCCCCCTCGGCGGGGTCCAACTGGACGTGCTGCACCCGCTGACGATCAGTGGTGACCGGAACGATGATTCGCTCGCCTTAAAGCTGACCTGTGAAAACGTCACGGTACTCCTGATGGGGGACGCCACAACGACGTCAGAGGAATCCATGCTCGCAGTCGGGCTGGTACCGAAGGCGGATGTCGTCAAGGCGGGCCATCACGGCTCACGTACCTCGTCGGGGGAACCGTTCGTGGAGGCCTTGAAGCCCGCGTACGTTATCTTCTCCGCAGCCCGCGACAGCCAGTATGGTCACCCGCACGCCGAGGTCGTCGCCAGGTACTTGGCCGCCGGTGCGCAGGCGGTATCCACCGACAGCACCCCAGACGACGACACAGCGGTGCTCACGTCGGACTGCCAGACATACTCGGTCTCAGGTCGAGCGGTTGGCGGTGCCGCAGTCACGCCCGTACCAGGCGGACCAGCCGCCTCCGCGACACCGGCGGCAGCGCCCAGCGCAACAACCACATTGGCGGCTGGAGGCTAGCCCTTCCCGAACCGACCGCGGGTGGTAGCGAATCCGAAATCCACAATCCCCAATCCAAAATCTCAGTTGACGTTCTTCCCCTTGCCCTCCCAGAACGGTTTGCGCAGTTCCGTCTTCAGGATCTTGCCCGGCCCGCTCTTGGGGAGAGGAGACGACTGGAAGACGACCTTCTTGGGGCACTTGTAACCCGCGATCAGGGTGCGGCAGTGGTCGATGATCTCGTGCTCGGTCGGGTTCGTCCCTTCCTTCGGGACGACAATCGCGAGCACGGCCTCGCCCCACTGCGCGTCCGGGATGCCGATCACGGCGGCTTCGAGCACGGCGGGGTGCTCGTAGAGCGCGTTCTCCACCTCGGTCGAGTAAACGTTCTCGCCGCCGGAGATGATCATGTCCTTGGCGCGGTCGACGATGAAGATGAAGTTATCCTTGTCGATCGCGGCAACGTCGCCGGTATGCATATAGCCGCCGCGGAGGGCCTCGGCGGTTTCCTTTTCACGCTTCCAGTAGCCGTTCATGATGTTCGGCCCGCGGGCGATGATCTCCCCAACCTGGCCGGGCTTGATGTCCTCGCCGGTTTCCTGGTCCACGACGCGCACATCGACGCCCGACACCTGGCGGCCGCAGCTGCCGAGACGCCTGACCTCTTCTTCGGTGCCTTCGTACTTCGTCCATTCGAGCCGCATCGCGGTCAGCAGCGGAGAGGTTTCGGTCATCCCGTAGGCCTGGCAGAGCTTCGGGCCGAAGACTGCGGCGGCGGCACGGACGCGATCGACGGGCATGGGCGAGGCTCCGTAGAGGAGCAGGTCCAGACTGCTCGTATCGAATTCGCGGACGGCGGGGAAGTTGAGGACGAAGTTGATCATCGTCGGGACCATGATCGTCTTCGTCACCCGGTGATTCTGAATTGCCTCCAGGGTAGCCTGGGGTGCGAACGCGGAGAGGAAGACGTGGGCGCCCCCGACCATCGTCAGCGCATACACCGCCCAGGCATCGGCCAGGTGGAACATCGGCGCGACATGGAGCCAGATGTCGCGCTCGGAGAAGCTCATCGTCATGATCGCGTGCTGGGCGTTGGAAACGATCGCGCGCTGGCTGAGCATCACACCCTTCGGCAGGCCGGTCGTCCCGCCCGTGTAGCAAAGGTTCAGCATGTCGCTCTCGGCCCATTCACGGACGGAATGACCGAGGGGCACGTTGTCCTCGATCAGCTTCTCGTAGTCCACCGTGCCCTCGGCCTCGCTGTTCATGAGGATGACGTGCTTGAGGTCCGGCGTGCCCGCTTTGAAGGCGTTGTAGAGGTCCAGGTATTCGGGCCCGAGGATCAGCGCCTTGATTTCGCCGTCGTTGATGATGAACTCCAGCTCGTGGGCGGCGAGGCGGATGTTCAGGGGCGAAAGCGGCATCCCGGCGATGTCCGTGACGAAGTAGGTCTCCCAGTAGCGGTGGGAGTTGTTCGCGAGGATGGCGATGTTGTCGCCCGGCTGGAGGCCCAGGCTAAGCAGCCCGGCGGCGAGGCGATGGATGCGTTCCGAAGCCTGGTGGTAGGTATAGCGGATGTCGCCGTCGATCAGGGCTACCTTGTCGGGGTAGAGCTTGACGGCGTGGCTGAGGACATCGCGGAGCAACATGGGGCACTTCCTCGCTCGATTGAGTGGGGAAGATTGTAGCCCAGAGGGCCGTGGAAGTGCTTATCGCGCCGCCAGGGAGGCTGCCACCCCCGCGACTTCGCCCGGAAGTATCGCCAGCACCTCGTCGATTTCGGCCGCGGTGGTGGATTCGCCCAGGGAGAAACGGATACTCGCCACGGCGCGGCGGATGGGCACGCCCATTGCCATGAGGACGTGCGATGGCTCCCAGGTCGAGTTCGAGCAGGCGCTGCCGGAGCTGGCGGCGATGCCGCGGGCATCGAGACGGGCGACGAGGGCGTCGCTTTCGATCCCTTCAAAGGAGACGTTGAGGTTGTTGGGCAGGCAATTGGTCTGGCAGCCGTTCAGCTCGGCATCGGGGATGGCCGCGCAAATCCCTTCGCGCAGCCGCTCACGCAGCGCGCGAACCTTCGCCGAACGTCCATCGACATCCGTCGAGGCGATTGCGAGGGCGACTGCCGTCCCGGCGATGCCCGCCACGTTTTCCGTGCCCGCGCGCTTCTGCATCTCCTGGCCGCCGCCGTGGAGGAGGGGGCGGAAAGGGACGCCCCGCCGGAGGTAGAGGACGCCGGCGCCCTTCGGGCCACCAAACTTGTGGGCGGAGAGGCTCAGGGCATCCACGCCGAGCGCTTTCACGTCCAGTTGGAACCATTCGGGCGCCTGGACGGCATCGCTATGGAGGGCGATGCGGTGCTCGCGCCCCTGGCTGTACTCGCGGATCACTTCGGCGAGCTCGGCGATTGGCTGGACCGTGCCGACTTCGTTGTTCGCGAACATCACACTCGCAAGGACGGTCTCTGGGCGTAGGGCCGCGCGAAACTCTTCGAGCTGTACCCGGCCGCTGTGGTCGCACCCGATCGTCGTCACGTCGAAGCCAAGCTCTTCGAGGTGCTGGGCGACGTGGAGCCCGGCGTGATGCTCAATCGCGGTCGTGACCACGTGGTTCCCGGCGCCCGCGCGGCGCAGGGCGTAGGCGATGCCGAGCATGGCCGAGTTGATGCTCTCCGTGCCGCCACTTGTGAAGAGGACCTCGGCGGGACGGGCGTTCAAACACTCCGCGACGGTGGCGCGGGCGCGGTCCACGGCGGCCTGGGCTTCGCGGCCGGCCGCGTAAAGGCCGCTCGGGTTGCCAAACCGTCCGTCCAGATAGGGGAGCATCGCCTCTCGCGCCGCGAGGCGCAACGGAGACGTGGCCGCGTGGTCCAGGTAGATCATCGCCTACCAGCGTAGCAAAGCTGTGTTGAGGCAGCAGGGGTGGGAGCGTACGCTTCGAGCCGTGCCCGAAGAATCGCTCTTGACCGACGACGTTCGCGCCCTGATCGGCAGCGCCGTGCCGTTGTCGACCGTCCAGGTCACGCGGCGAGCCTATCAGCGGGCGCTCGACGTCTACCTTGGGGAGCACGACCAGGGTCCGGCGGAAGGTGAGGACGTGCCGGGGTACGTCATCGAGGCCCTGAATTCTGAGACCGACCCGCCGCCAATCCCCGCGCTGATGCCCCAGTCCATCCTCATCTCCAACGAGTGGCAGTTCGAGCGGCCCCTGCGCATGGGCGAAACATTGGAGAAGACGCACCGCATCGTGGATATCTCCGAGCGGTTCGGCGGGCGTTTCGGCTACAGCATTAATGTCCGCACGGAGGTCGCGTTGAGTGAGCCCGGCTCCGGCGTGGTAGTCGCGCGAAACGTCCACACGATGACCCAGTACAACGCCGCGGACGCCCGCGACGGGGGCGAATCGTGAGCGCGCCAGTGTTCGCGGCACTTCGCGAAGGCGACGAGCTGCCGCCCCTGGAACTGCAACCCAACCTCGGCCAGGTCATTCGTTACTGCGCCCTCAACTGGAACTTCCCGCCCTTCTTCTACGACCCGGAAGCGGCGAAGGCGGTGGGGATGCCCGGCACGATCGTCCCCGGGCCGCTCAAGGTTGGGTTAATCTACCGGGCTGTGGAAGCATGGCTCGGGGACGCGGGCTTCATCCGCCAGGTGCGCGCGGCCCATCGCCGTCCGGACCTGACCAACCGGCCGATCACCATCGCCGGGCGCGTCGCCCGCGTGTACGAAGAGGATGGCGAACAGAGGGCGGACCTCGAGATGGCGATCATGAACCAGGACGGCCAGCCGTCGGTGCGCGGTTTCGCCGTCGTGCAGTTCCGGTAACAGGCGGCGCGAACGGCGCTCTTGGACCAGCGCGATTCGAAGCCTGGCCCGATGACCGCTAGACTGCCGCGACAACAATGGGGATGGAGACAATGCAATGGACCCTCAGGTGAAGGCGCTCCTGGAATTCATGGCGGCGAGCGCCGCCGGCGCCCCGAAGATGACGGAACTGCCCGCCGCCGTGGCGCGCGCGAACACCGAGGTTGGCTTCGCGGCCTTCAACGCCGGTGCCCCCGAGATCGGCAGCATCGTCGATCGCACGATCCCCGGGCCCGGCGGCGAAATCCCGGTCAAGATTTTCACGCCGAAGGGCGAAGGACCGTTCCCCCTGCTGGTGTACATCCACGGCGGCGGCTGGGTGATCATGAGCCCGGACACGCACGCCAA
Source organism: Anaerolinea sp. (assembly GCA_013822275.1). GTDB lineage: Bacteria > Chloroflexota > Dehalococcoidia > Tepidiformales > Tepidiformaceae > PNKC01. The sequence goes on from PNKC01000041.1 coordinate 16,115, forward strand.
ACTCTGCGCGGAGCTGGCGGAGGGCGCCGGGGTGGTCATCGTCAGCCCGCACTACCGCCTCGCGCCAGAGAACCTGCCTCCAGCCCAGCTGGACGACTGCATGGCGACGGTCCACTGGGCGGTGAAACACGCGGCGGAGCTCAACGCCGATGGCAGCCGCTTCGCGATTGGCGGCGATTCGGCCGGCGGGAACCTGGCCGCCGCGGCCTGCCTGCGCCTGAGGGACGAGGGCGGGCCGACGCCCCGGCTTCAACTGCTGCTCTACGCCGCCCTCCTCCTGGACCCGGATACGGAGTCTTCGAAGGTAAACGCCGATGCCCAGATCCTCTCGCGCGAGACTATGGTCTGGTTCATAAACCACTACCTCTCCGGCGGCGCGAAGACATCCGACCCGTACATCGCCCCGATCAACGGGGACCTCCACGGCCTTCCGCCCGCGCGGCTCATCGTGGGCACGCTGGACCCCCTGATGGACGACTCGAAGGCGTATGCGGCGAAGTTGAAGGCGGCGGGCGTTCCAGCCGCGCTCAGCATCTACGAAGATATGCCGCACGTTTTCCTGCAGCTCAGCGCCATGCTGGATGGCGGCCAGAAGGGCGTCGCGGAAGCCTGCGGGGCGCTGCGCGAGGCCCTCGCTTGAGTTGGTGACCATCCCCGGGTGCTTGGTCCCGAAGTCCGTCGTTCGCTCGTGGACCAGTCATCGGATCACTCCCCTCCCCCGTCGTCCTTCCGCGGAAGGAGGGAGGGGGCCGGGGGCCGCGCGCCGGACGAACAAACGCCCCGTTTCTCACCGGAGTATTAGCCGCCGGCTGCCGCTTCCAGCACCGGTTCGCCGGGCTGGTGGCGCAGGTCGCGGTGGGCCTGGCGCCAGAGCAGCAGGAGCGGCGGCAGTATGGCCAGGAAGAGCAGCGCTGAGACGGCACCCGCCGCCTGGATCGAGATGTCGTCGGTGACGACGCCGAGCACGGGTTCGAAGAAGGCAAGCTGCAAACTGAAGAGCAACGACAGCACGCTAAGCACCGTCGCGCGGCGTTCGCTCGGCGTCCGCTCATTGATGTAGCTGTCGAGCGTGGGGCGGAAGAGCCCCTGGATGAGTGCCGGCACCGCGAAGAAGGCGAACGCCGCCCGCGCGTCGATCAGTGCGATCCCGGCGTAGGCGACAACGATGCCGGCACCCGACGCGATGAACACCTTCGAAACCCCGGCCCGCGTGGCCAGCCTGAACGCGACCACCGCCGCGAGCACGGACACGATTCTGAGTGGCGCCTGGTAGATGCCGTAGAGCCCGGTCGCCACGTCGTACTCGATCAAGAAGGGCTGGACCAGCACCACCGGCACGAACCCCGCGGTCAGCATCACGGACCCCAGGAGCAGGGCGTACCTCAATTGCGGGTGCGTCCAGGCGAATGACATCCCGCTCCGTAGGTCACGCCAGTAGTGACGCTCGGCGTGGGGCACGTGCGGCTCGCGCATGAGAAGCACAGCCACCATCGCCATCAGGGGGAAGAGGGCGCTCACCTTCACCGTGAAGGCGAGGCTGGTGGCTTCCGCCAGCAGGCCGCCGAGGATGACACCGGCGAGGCCCGCAGTCAGCACGGTAGCGAATCCCCGGCCCGCGACCCAGCGGAAGCGTGACTCCTCGCCCGCTTCCTTCAGCGAGTCGTAGACGAGCGCCTGGTCGGCGCCGCTCCGCAGGGCCATGGCGACTGCCCAGATGACGTAGTCCAGGAACAGGATCCAGTAATTACTGGTGAAACCAAAGCCGAGGATGGTGACCGAAAACGCGAGTGCCCCCGCCGCCAGGACACGCTTCCGGCCGATGTGGTCCGCAAGCGCCCCAAGGGGCGCGTTGAGGAACGCGACGAGCAGCCAAAACGGAAGGTCCATCGCCAGGATCCACTTCAGTTCGAGCCCCTGGCCAACCGTGAGGAACTTGATCCAGATGCCGCCCCAGAGGCTGAAGTCCATCAGGAAGATGAACGCGAAGTAGAGCCGGACGTTTCGGCGCGCCGGGGAGACTGCTGTACCCGTCATGGAAGATGCTCAGCCTACTGCAATCGCACGGCCCAGGGCACGGCGAGGCCCTCCGCGCCTTCGAAGGCGCGGAGGGCCGGAGGCGCGCCGCTACGCCCGATCAGGCGTAGTCGGAAATGATTCCGAAGAGGCCGGCGCCGATTGGCGCCTTGGCGAGGTCCGTGGTGATGGAAATCAGGCCGAGGATAAGGACGAAGACGGCGAAGCCGATAACACTCGCCATCACAACCTGGTTGGATTCGGCGGCCGTGGCGGATTGCACCGCGTAGATCATCATCACCAGCAGAATGGCCAGCGGGACGATCGCGAAGACCGGCCAGAGGATGGGGATAAACATCAAGACGGACAACGCCAGCGGGAACGAGGCGTAGCCCATGGTGCGGATAATCGCCTGGAGGTCAACCTGCACTTTGTACATCTGGGCCATGACGACATAGACGATCAGGCCGGCGACGCCGTACATGACCGCCATGAAGATGGAACCGAGGATGAACTGGTTGACGAACACGCTGTCCGGGTCGGGGCCATCCGGGACGACGTTCCACCAGAGGAGGGCGCCGAGGCCGGCGAGGAACGCGCTGGCCACCGCGATGACGATCGCCGGCACAAGCTCCTTCGGGTCGTCGCGGACTTCATCGAAGACGGACGTGTCCAGCTTCACGAGCCGGACCAGGCGGTTGACGATCACATTTGGGTCCATGCTGCCTCCTGAGCATATCCGGCGAGGTTAGGGTGTGTCCCTGTCACGGATTCTTTACACTCGCGGATCGGGCGCACTATAGCACAACAGTGCAAGAGGGGAATAAGCGCTTATTCAGATTCACGGTTGTTTCGCGCATTCTGATCTAAAGTGGACGCTTGCCCGGCACCCCGGGCCTCCGCGGGTAGGCAGCCGGTGTTGGCCCGAGTTTACGGAAGAGGGCGACGCCGAGGGTAGCGCTAACCGCCGGCCTCATAGCCTCGAATGCGAGGAAGCCGCATGCCAGTACCTTGGCGGCGTTGGCTGCGTCCGCCAGCTCTTCGCCGAAGGCGCTGCCCTTCGGAAGGGCGATCAGCCCGCCCGGCGCGGCCAGCGGCGCCGTGTATTCGAGGAGTTCGCGCAGCCCGGCGACGGCCCGAGCCGTAACCACCGAAGCGCCGTCGCGCAGGGACCCACGGCCAGCTTCTTCGGCACGCACGGGATGGACGGTCACGTTTTCCAGCGCGAGCGCCTCGGACAGCTCGCGGAGCAATGCGGCGCGCTTCTGGAGCGGTTCTACCAGGTGGACCGCGGTTTCGGGACAGGCGATTGCAGCGACCAGGCCGGGGAAGCCGCCACCGCTGCCGACATCGGCAAGGATGGGGATCGCCAACGTACTCCTCCGGACGATGCGGAGCAGCTCGAGCGACTCAGCGTACTGGCGCTGGATGGCCTCCCGCGCGGGCACGCTCGTGACACGCACGCGCCCGACCGCGGCTTCGATCAGGGCCGCGTGGCGCTGCAGGAGGGGCAGCCACCGGCCTGGCCCGGCGACTTCCGGAAACAGCACCGGCAGCGCGGCCCAGGCCATATCCATTGCGTAAACTCCGGGCGCACGTTGGCGCGATCGATGGTAATCTCTGATTATGACGAACGAATCCAGCACCGTGACGTCGCCGGCCGTTTCGCTCGGCCAGGCGTTCACCGAGTACCTCGACTCCCTGAAGCCCAACGACCGGCACAAGCATGAGGGATACGTCCGGAAGTATGTTGAGCATGTGGGAGCGGAGGTGCCACTCTCGTTCCTCTCTGGCGCCCGCGTCGAATCGTACGCAGAGCAGCAGATCCGGTCATCGGACCCGAAGGCGCAGGAGCGCGTGGAATCGCTGAAGAACTGGTTCCAGTTCCTCAAGAAGCGCGGCTATGTGCAGGTGAACTACGGCATCCACATCCGCGTGCGCCGGGCCGTGGGCCGCTCTTCCGGGACGGGCCAGGCGCGCGTCGAAGACGCCCCGGTGGAGATGACGGCGGAGGGGCTGGCCGGCCTCAAGCAGGAACTCGAAGCGATCTCCGCCCAGCGCGCGGACCTTGTGCAGGCGGTCAGCCTGGCGCGAGAAGACAAGGACTTCCGCGAAAACGCGCCCCTCGAGGCGGCCCGCGAAGCGCTGGCGTTCGCGGACCAACGGCAGAAGCAGATCGAAACCGCGCTCAAGCGTGCCGTGGTCGTGCAGCGCGAAGGCGGCGATGTCTCCACCGTTGGCTCCACGGTGAAGGTCACGCGGCTGGACAAGGCGGAAGAGCGCGAGTTCAAGCTCGTGGGCCAGCGGGAAGCGAACGCCAGGGAGCAGAAGATCTCGGTGGAATCGCCCGTTGGCAAGGAGCTGCTGGGGCGCCGCGTTGGTGACGAAGTGGAAGTGAGCGTCCCTTCTGGCACGATTCACTACCGGATTGAGGCCATCCGCCACAGTTCCTGAGCGCCTCTGTGCCAGTCGCGTGCCGTTGCCGTAGATCACCCTGAGGGGTATCGGGAAGCGCCGGCGTCCATGCGCGAAATCAAGGGATTGTCTCCCCCGCCCGTAAGGGTTTTCGCGGATGACTCTCCCCCGTGGCGCTTCGCCATACTTCCCCCCGAGCCTGGGAGGTACCGCAGATGTTAGTCACCGGCGACGTGAAGTGTTTGCATTGCGGATTCATCAGCGGCCAGTGGGTGGGCCAGAACGGCGCTCCCGTGACCGCGGCCGGCCTGAAGGATGCGTCCGCCACGACGTTGAACCCAGAAGACATTGTCCGCTGCCTGCGTTGCGATGGGCCCGTGTTTCTGGACGAAGTCAGCCTCGTCATTTCCAGCACCCGGCTGCGCCGCATCCGCCGCCTGCGCGAGCAGATCGCGGCATTCGATGCGCCCCGCAGCGGGCGGGCCGCCTGAGGAAGCTCAGCAGCAATCGTCCTTGAAGCCGCACCGGCGGCACACCGCGATCCGGGCGCCCTTGATATCGGGGAGGGTCTCTCCGCATCGAGGGCACTTTTGCGTCGGAAGCGATTTCATCCAGGGATTGAGCCACGCCGCACGGCCTGCGTCAAGAAACAGCTAAAACGCTTGACCGGGTTATCATTTGCAAGGAAGATGGATTCGCTGGCGGACCGTCAGCCCCGAATCGCCGTCAAAGAGTCGCTCACCCCGCCTCTTGCCCGGAAGGCCCCCGCCAGCGGGGGCCTTCCGCATTTGCTCGCAAGGCTATTAACTGGACAAATACGGCTATTGCGGGTGTGAATCCCTGGACGAACGTCCGTGACCGGTGTGTGGACTTCCGGGACACTCGTGATGGAATGCACAAAACGCCGGCGAGGCCCGGCGAGGAGGAACGTCTTGAAGAACGGCTTTTGGCGGGCGGGGGTGTTGGTTTTCCCGGTTGTCCTTATCGTGGGCGTCGCCGCTGCCTGCGGCGGCGGAGGCGACGACGCGTCTGGCGACGCCACCGCCAGCCCTGGGAGCGGCAAGGTGGAGGTCCCCGCCGGCGCTCCGGAGATCGACCAGGACAACCTCGCCTTTAAGCCGGACAAGCTGACCGTGAAGGCCGGAGACAAGGTCTACTTCAAGAACAGCGAAACGGCCCTGCACACCGTGACGATTGATGGCAAGAACATCTCCGGCAACATGAAAAAGGGCGACGTTGTGGTTTGGACAGCCGGGACCGCCAAAACCTACAAGGTGACCTGCGACTACCATCCGCAGATGAACGCGACCATCACCGCCCAGTAAGATCGGCTCGGCTGGCGCGGACCCGGCCAGGCCTGGAGTGACCTGCGTGCAAACCACACCACTCCTGCTCAAAGGTGGTTCAGCCGTGCTGCCGGGCGGCATTCGCAACTGCGACATCCTCTGCGAAGGCGGCCGCGTCACACGGATCAGCGACGCCATCGAGGCTGCGGGCGCCGGGGTCTTCGACGCGGCCGGCAAAACGCTCGGGCCGGGGTTCATTGATGTCCACGTCCACGGCGGTGGTGGGCACTCGTTCTTCACGCGGGATGCCGCGCGCGTGGCTGCCTATGCGGATTGGGCGCCCCGCAACGGCGTCACCGCCTTCCTCATAAGCACACTCGGAAGTGACGCCAGCGCGACGCGCGAGATGCTGGAGGCGCTGCGCCCGGTCGTCGGCCGGGAAGGCGGGGCGGAGCCGCTCGGGTTCCACCTGGAGGGCCCCTTCATCAACCCCCTCCGCCAGGGCGCCTTTCCGCGCGAGATGCTTCGCAATCCCGTGCCGGGCGAATTCGAAAGCTTCCAGGAGGCAGCCTCGGGCCACATCCGCCAGGTGACGTTGGCCCCCGAACTGCCGGGCGCGCTGGACCTGATCCATGCGGTCCGCGAATCCGGCGCGGTCGCCGCCATGGGTCACACGGACGCGACCGTCCTCGAAGCGCGCCGCGGGTTCGAAGCGGGCATCCGCCACGTCACCCACCTGTTCAACGCCATGCGCCCGATTCATCAGCGCGAAGGCGGCCCGATCGTCGCGGCCCTCCTCGACGACATCGTGACCTGCGAACTCATCTGCGACGGCGCCCATGTCGACCCGGAACTGCTTCGCCTGGCCTACCGCTTCCTCGGCCCCGAACGCACGGTAGTGGTCACGGACAACCTGCACATCGCCGGCACAAGCACGTTCTCGGGGACCTTCGCGGGCGAAGCCATCGAAGTGTCCGGGGCGAAGGCCGTCCGCGGCGACGGCACGATCGTCGGCAGCGTGGCGACCATGGATCAGCACTTCCGCAACGTTATCCAGTACCTGGAAGTTGACCTGCGGAAGGCCTTCCGGATGTGCGCCGGCAACCCCGCCCGGATCGCTGAAGCGTCCCGCAAGGGCCGCCTCGAGCCCGGCATGGATGCCGACATCGTCGTCCTGGACGAGGGGCTGCGGGTGGAGGCGACGATCTGCCGGGGGCAGGTAGCGTGGCGGCGGGAAGGATAAATCAGGCCGCCGCGGGTCCGGGAAGGCCGATCATGAAGCTGTCGCCCGCGCCCCGCGACGGTTAACCGCGGTGATCAGGTCGTACTCTGATTGAAGTCCTAGCCAGACATGGGCGGGCGTGCCCAGCACACGCTCAAGGTCGATGGCCATGTCAGCCGAGACGCGCCGCTTCCCTCGAATGAAGCCGGAAAGTGCGCGTGGCGGCCATCCCAGCGACTCCGCCAGCTCACGCTGCGACATGCCGCGCAGGGCCAGTTCCTCGGCCACGTACTCGCCGGGAGGGATGGCGAGGTCCGAATGGAGCCGGAGATCAGTCGCCATAGTGGTTCGTCACCTCGATAACCATCATACCGTCCCCATCAGGCTCCACCACCACTCGCCACCGCCCCGTGAGACTGATCGCCCACTGTCCGGACCGTCTGCCGTGCAACGGATGCAGCCGCAGCCCAGGCAGGGAGTGTAGCTCGTCCCAGTTCCGGGCGAGAGCGATTGCATTCAGGCGGCGGATGTACGCGCGAGCTACGCCCGCCCCCCATGCCCTCGTCCCCTCCCGCGCGACCACGAATCGCCGTTCGAGGCTCCTGTCAGCGAACCCAATCCGCACGCGCTGTCTCCCCGCTTCAGTCGTCGCGCCGGTTGCAGCGTCCCCGGCCGGCTGTCACGGACAGGATGGCAGTGTCCGACTGGGCCGTCTCCAGGCCCTCCTCGTGGCGGCGGCCGAGGGCATTGGCCGTGATAACGAGGAGGTAGTTGCCGCGTTCGCGGGGGCAAACAGACCAGGTCGCCGACCGCGACTGGCCGGGCAAGAGCATCGGGATGACGCGGAGCCAGCCACCGTGGATCGTGACGCCCGGCTCGTCCACGTGCAGCCGCAGGACGACGGCGACGAGCGTCCGCGCCGTCCCGTTCGTCACCGTTGCCGTTGCGGAAGTCTCCTTGCCGACCGGGATCCTGCTTTCCGCGAGACGGAGCGCGACGGTGAGTCCGCCCTCTGCCCGGACAGTCGCCCGGATAACCTGCGAACTGCCGTCGTCGGCGGAGGCGATGGTGGAGCCGAAGAGCGCCGCGACCGATGCGAGGAACAGGGCTGCGCGGCGAGCGTTCATCCTCTGCGACGAGCGACCCGGAGTTCGAAGCGGCGCATCAGGAACCATGCCACCAGCGCGAAGACCATGAGGAAGGGGATCAGGTATGACCACGGGCCTCGGTCCGCCATCCAGGTTTGCGCCTGCAACTGCCAGGCCTGGAGGACGTTCGACGGCTTCACCGTGAAGCTCACCCGCGCCCCCGCACCCGCGCCGACCGCCGCGCCTTCACCAGCCACGGCGAGCCGCGCCTCCAGGAGCGCGCGATAGTCGTCCGGGCGCGCACCGGTGGGGATGTTGAGTTCGATGCGTACGGGCTGGGTTTCGCCGGGACCAAGCGAGAATGACGACGGCGAAAACGCGAACCAGGCCTGGGGTGGCTGGCGCTCGCGCTGGTCCTGAAAGGAGCCGACGGTCATTACGTAGTCCGAAGGCTCGCTGCCCGGGTTGCGGACACCCATCGTTGGCAACTGGTACGTGCCGCCGCGCGAGAGCTTCTGGTTGATATCGATGGCGCCCAGGTCGATCGCGACGCCGGCGTCAGCGAGAGTAGTGATGGGTGCCACGAGCGTGAGGGCGCCTGTCACAACGTATGCGAACCAGCGTCGGCGGTGCAATGGTGCTACGGGATCGTGGCGGTAAAAGTGATAGTGAACGACATGGTCGTGCCGATTCCGTCGCTCGAAGTGCACGGCATGTAGAGCTGGAGCTTGTAGGCAGCCAGTGCTCCAACCGGCTGAGCCGCCTTGATGGTGGACAAAGACGCTCCCAACGTGCGTTGATCGCCAGCATCGACGAAGTGGTTCAGTGCGAAGCGGTTCTTGTTGGTGAGGTCGCCGCCGGGAGCACAAAGCACTGGGCTGAGACTGCCCGGGGACGTGATGAACCAACCCGCGCCCGTGCCCGCCGCATCGGTGGCGCTCGCAAAGACACTCTCCGGGACCGTTGAACAATTGGTCACGGTTGGGCCATTTACTTCGCTTACGCTGTTGGCATCGCTGGTGCTGAGGGTTCTCGATGGGAATCCCAATGTCCCCGAAGCGATGCTGATGCAAGGCGCAGCAGCGGTCACCGTCGCCGCGATTTCACCGCTAGACTGGCTGAAGGCTGGCGTTGCGAGGATGGAGCTAATCAGGGCCGCTCCGGCCACCAGGGAAACGACGGCCAATCGCCGCATGGAAGGACCTCCCGCTGAAAAGTGGGCGGGAATGTAGCCGCCTCCTTTACGATTGTCAAGAGCTCTCCCAGAAAGCCGACAAACTTTGCCGCGAATTTGCAAAATTTGAGCGGTTGCTAAGTAACAAGTGGTCGCCGTTTGAGCAGCTACAGCGCCATCACCCACGTGCTGCCGGCGTCTTCGGGGAGCAGCCTCAGCCTGTGACTTACCAGGTCGGGCTCAATTCCGAGCGCCTGCATTGGCACAGCACCCAGCAGGACCGGGGAGCCCTCGGGTAGTTCGAGGCACTGCACGGTGATCGAGCGATTCTCCACTTGAAGTCCGGCATCGCGGTAGAGGCGGGTGCGCTGTCCCACGGACGCCGTCACCATGGTT
>PNKC01000042.1 GCA_013822275.1 Anaerolinea sp.
AGCCCACAACCCGCCAGTGCACGAGGGTGAACGGCTCCGCCCCGTCGTGGTCTTCGAACACGGCCTCAACGGGCGCACCGATCGCGACTTCCTGGTGCGGGTCGCCGAGCAGGTTGCCGACCATGCGCACATTGCCGGCATCCGGCAACTCAACCAGCACGACGATGTAGGGGACACCTTCGCGCAGGGCCGGGTGCACGGGATACCAGGAGCGTTCCCAGCTGTAGATCACGCCCTTGCCGGACACTGTTTCGTACGAAAGGTCATCCGAATGGCAGGCGTTGCAGATGAACTCGGGGCCCCACTGCCAGGTCTTGCAGGCGTTGCAGCGCTGGACCAAAAGCTCGTGGCGGCGCGTGGCCTCCCAGTACTCGGCCGCAAGTCCGTCCGGGTAGGGCGCCGGTTCGGGAAGTCCGGGGGGGAGGTAGTGTTCGCGGGACGTGGGTGCCTGACTCATCACTTCGCCTCCCGGCCGAGGATGAGGCTGCTGACCGGCTGGACCATCGGTCCGGACGTCACCATGGAGACATTCACCTCTGGCTTCACCTGGCAGGGGGCGGTGCCCCGGACCTGGCGGACCGCCTCGGTGATCAGTTCGAGGCCGTGCATATAGCACTCGGCGAGGTTCCCCCCGCTGGTGTTCAGCGGAAGCTTGCCGCCATCGAAGCGGAACGTTTTAAGGTCGAAGAACTCGTTGACTTCGTCAGGTCGGCAGAAGCCGTGCTCGACGATGCTCATGAGCACGCCGCCGGTGAAGTTCTCGTAGCTTTGGAGCACCTCGACCTCCTCTGGCCCGACGCCGGCCATCGCGTAGAGGCGGGGCGCCAGGGTCTTGAAGTTCGAGGTCGCGTAGTCCGGTGCATTATGGACAGTCGCCGCCTGGCGGTAGTCGGTGCCCTGCGCTGCCGCGAGGATGTAAGCCGGACGGTGTCGCAGGTCCTTCGCCCGCTCGGCCGAGGTGACAATCACGGCCGCGGCGCCGTCGTTCTCCTGGCAGCAGTCAAAGAGGTGGAACGGCTCCACGATCCAGCGCGAGTTGTCGTAGTCCTCGGTCGAAAGCGGCCGGCCGTGCATCACCGCGCCGGGGTTGTACTGGGCGTGGTGGTAACTCGCGAGGGCGATGGCGCGAAGCGCTTCCTGCTTCACGCCGTGGTCGTGCATGAAGCGGCGGACGCGCATGGCGAAGGTCTGGGCAGGAGACATCAGCCCGTAGGGGGCCGTGAACGCCGCCGCCCCGGGGATGGTGCGCGCGGTACTCCCCTGGCCGAAGCGCCCGAACTGGCCCTGGGCGAGGCCCCGGTAGGCGACGGCGATGTCGCAGTAGCCCGCCGCCACCGCCGCCGCCGCGTTCGCGACCGCGCCCGAACCGCCACCGCCGCCCCCGCCCCAGAACATGTTGCTGAACCCCACGTGCTTGCTGCCCAGGGCGGCCGCCAGGTGAGGGGGATCGTTGCGGTCGTTGCTGAAGGAGGCGAAGCCATCGATATCGCGGACGTCGATCCCGGCGTCGTCGGCCGCGAGCTTGATCGCTTCGAGGGTCATCTTGAACTCGGGGTCCGGGGCGGCGCCGCGTTTGTAGTAGCGCGTCTCGCCAAGGCCAACGATCGCGGTCTTGCCGCGAATGGTGCGGTCAGTCATCTCGTCTCCTGGGCTCCCCTGGTGATGGTGCGCAATCATACGGGGGCCGGGGGAGGCTTGCCGAGGACGCGGGGTGACGCCTTTCCCCTGCCCGTAGGAGTGCGGAGCGATTAACGGAGCTGGCCGGAGGGTGCCCTTCGCAGCGCATTCGAACGGGAGCCGAGCGGCCGCCTTACCAGTCCCAGCCGAGCCGCTCCATCTCGGCAGCGAATTTCGAGTTGTTGTCGTGCAGCGCGCCAAGGATCCGGCGCCATTCCGAGCCAGCCTCGTCTGTTGTGATTTCGCCGCCACGGACCTTCGTGAGGATGGCGTCGCGTTGCCCTAAGAGTGAGGTGAGTTCGGTGAGGAGGGCAGCCAGCTGTTGGTCCGCGGGCAATCGGGCGCGGAGACGGAGGTAGACGCGCGCGAACTGTAGTGTTCGGGCTAGAGTCCGATTCAGCTTCTCTTGGGCCTTGTCTCGAGTGAGCTCCTGATCGCCAAGTTCGAAGAGTTCTTCTATGGCGAGACGGGTCTCGCGGTTCCGTCTGCGGGCGGCTTCCTCCGCTTCCTTCCGTCGGTCTTCGTTGCGAAGCTCCGTCCGAACCTGGGCAGCGTCCGCGCGGTCCGCCGCGGCGGTGCGCGATGCAGCGAACCAGGCCAACCCCCCACCGAGGAGGACGCCGAGAATCGAAATAAGCGAGGGGCCAAGCCAGTCCACGGGGGAATGATACGCCCAGCGCGACTGAGGAGGCGCGGCCCGAAGGGAGCCGCCCCCGAGGGCGGCAGCGTCCGGTGTTAGGCGTGGCCGGCGGCTGGCGGGGCGTGGTTCGTACCAGAGCTACATGGGTCCGCGGCGGATGGTGAGGGCGTAGCCGAAGGGAAGCGGGAAGATCCGTGGTTCGAACGAAGGGGGCACGCGCGCGCTACAATGGGGCGCCATGATCAAGCTCACATTCTGTCTTCGTCGCAAGCCCGGTCTCACCTGGGATGAGTTCTCAACCTACTGGCGCGATGTCCACGCCCCGCTCGTGAAAGCGCGTGCCGACGTGCTCGGGATCAAGCGCTACGTCCAGGTGCGGACGATCCAGGACCGCGAAACGATAGCCCGGCTGCAAGCGCGCAACGGCGGCGCGCCCGAACCCTTCGATGGCATCGCCGAACTCTGGTACGAAGAACAGAGGGGACCGCGCACACCAGAGGCGGTGCAGGCCGGGCGCGAGCTGCTTGAGGACGAACGCAACTTCATCGACCTGCCGGCCTCGCCAATGTGGCAGGGCGAGGAATGGGAAGTCGTCCCCGGCGCGTAGCTACGGCGGCGTCGATGTGGGTGGGCTGAGCGGCCCGCCCGGCAGCGAAGCCTCCGCCCACCACTCCACCACCCGGTGGCGGAACCGGTCCCAGCGTTCCCGTTCGAGCAGCACAAGGAACCCGAAGGCCAGCAACAGCGTGCCCGCCAGGCCGAAGAGCAGCCAGTACGGCACCGCGAACATGCCTCCGGTCACCATCCGCAGAGAGACGGCGGTCAGCGTGGCGATGGCAGCCGGCACCAGCCAGCGGGCGTGCAGGATTAGTCCCACCATCAGGACCGAGATGCCGATGCCCAGCAGCTCCAGCCCGAATTTGCCCCCGCCTGGCTCGAAGCTCTGTTCCGCTGGGGGGAGGACGAGGTTGAGCACACCGATCAGCATCACCGCTTCGTGGAGGCGCATGTTCTTGCCGAACAGGTCCGGCGACCACCGGAAGGTGAGCGCCGCGATGATGAGGTAGACGCCCACCGGCGCCGCATAGGCCTGGACGTTCTCCGGTTCGCGGGTGGCGATGGCCATCAGAAGCGAGACGAGCAGGCCGGCCGTCCCCGGCAGCCAGACCCACCGTTGCCGCAGCCGGAAGCCTTCGCCAACCACGGCGGCGGCAGCCATGCCCAGGACAGCCGCCGCAAGCGCCCATTCTTCCGTGTTCACGACCGACTCGCCCGCCGCCAGTCGCACCTGTTCCTGCGAGAGCAGAATGCCCGAAACGGCGGCCGAAACCAGCCACGGCCCCCACGAGAGGTACGTGATCACGACGTCGGCTTCCTTCGGAGCTGCCGTGTACCGCCGGAGACCAGTGAGCGCCGCCCACTCGGCCACGGCGATGGCGGCATACGCGGCTGGCAGCCAGGTGGTGTCGAATCCCTGCCACTGCCACGCGGCCCAGGTTGCAAGGAACAGGAACGAGTTCGCCACGCCGAGCAGCGTCCAGCGCCGCGACCCCGCCCAGGCAACGAACGGGCCCGCCGTCGCAGCCGCGAGGACGGCCGCGAGCGTCGCATCGGAAGGCGCGGCGACGAACGCTGCGATGACCATCCCCGCAAGCGCGGCTGGTGTGAACGTCCAGTACCAGCGCGAGGAGCGGCCGAACGCAGCGACCAGCAACCAGGCCACCGTGCCCAGGGCGGCCGACGTCCACGCCCGGTCTCCGTCCTGGATGCCGCTTGCCCCGTTGAAGGATGCGCCCGCGCCCAGAAGGAAGCCGAATGCCGCCTGAAGGAGGATCGCCTGCTCGGCGTCTCGCTGCGCGGGGGTCGCACTATCGAAGATCAGGCCCACCATGCTCCCGTGGGAACGGAAGGCCGTGTACCCAAGCAGCGCCGCCGCCGCGAGTTGGCTGACCACGCCGTGCCATGGCTCTTCGTAGCCTGCTGGCAGGAAGATGAGCGCCGCGCCAGCCCCGAGGACTGTTGCGTACGCCCAGCCGGTCTTCTGGAGGACCGTGTTTCGCTCCCACCATGGCGCGGTCGCCATCATGACCGCGGCGATGGCGATCGCCGGGTACCCCCACCATTGAGGCTCCACCTCCCACGCCCAGAGCGTGGCCGCGCCAAGCACCGCGGCCAGGATTGGAGGGGCGAGGACTGTCAGTTGGCGCACGCGGATTGCATCCCAGCAGGCGCCGGCCAGGACGAGCGCGTAAGTCGCCGGGAGTTGCCAGCGCATCGGGTCCTCACGGCCAGTGGTCAGATGCGCGGCGAAGATGGCGATGGCCGCGCCAACTCCGGCCGCGCCCCGCCATTCGTCCCTCCGTTCGCGGTCCAGCGCCGCGGGCACGAGGTAGAGGATGGCCGCCAGCGCCGCCCAGGCGGTCAGCCACTCGAGCCGCATATCCGCCCAGGCCCATCCCGCGGCCGCGCCAAATGCCGCGATTGACAGCGGCACGGCGGCCACGCCCGCGCGGTATCGCCAACGCCAGCGGAGCGAACAGGCGCCCGAAGCCGCCAGGGCCAGGCCGTAGGCCACGGGGAGTCCGGACCGCATCGCCTCCTCGTCGAAGGCGGCGACGTGGGCGAGGGCCACCCCGGCGATGCCGCTGCCCATCGCGAAGGTCAGCCACGGCCGCAGCCAGCGCCCTGAGTCGAGTTCCGCGACGGCGAGGTAGCCGAACGCCGCCGCCACAATGAAGGCGCCCCACCACTCCGGTTGGATGTCCCATGCGGCCCAGGACGCGGTGAGCAGGGCCATCGATGCCAGGAGAGGGATGGCGCCGGGTGCGAAGCGCCATTCGAACCGCCAGCGCGCGAACGCCCCTCCGGCTGCGCTGAGGATGATTGCGTAGGTCACCGGCAGCGCCTGGCGCACGGGTTCCCCGTCGACCGCCAGAGTGATGGTGTGGGCGAGGGCAATCGCCAGCGCCGCGGCCGCGAGCGCCGCCGTCTGGAACTGTGCCCGAGTTTCTGGCCGGTCGAAGTCCGCTATGACCAGGTACCCGATCGCCGCGGCAGCCGCGAAGCAGCCGTACCACTCGGGCTGAATGGACCAGACAGCCCACGCCGACGTCAGCGCGGTCATGCCAGCAACGGCCGGGAGCGCGGCCGGCGCCGCCCGCCACTCCCAACGCCAGCGCACGAAGGATGCGATGGTCCCGGCGAGGACGAAGGCGTAGGTGAGCGGCAGGGCGTTGTCGTCAGCCTCGAGGTCCCAGAGGACGCCGCCGTGGGCCACGGCTACGGCCAGTACGGCGCAGGCGGCGGCCGCCCGGCGCCACGATTCCTTCTGCCCGGCGGCCTGGAAGTGCGCGAGGACCAGGTATCCGGCGCCCGCCGCCGCGGCGAACATTCCGAACCATTCGACGCCCGTCCCTCGCGCGGCCCACCCCGCCGTGAGCAGGGTCATCGCACCCGCCACCGGGATCGCCGCCGCTGGTTCCCGCCACCGCCAAAGCCCGTACGCCGCGGCTGCGGAAATGAACGCCACGAGCCACGTTGCGGGCAGGGCGCCCCGGTCCGCGGACTCCGGGAGCACGGCTGCGTGGGCGCCCAGGAGCGCCAGGATGAAGGCCACCGCCGCGACGCTCGCCCATGTCCGCGCAACGGCCGGGCGATCAAAGTAGCCAACGGCGAGGTACCCGGTGCCTGCCAGCGCGAGGAAGAGCGGCCACCATTCGACCGGCAGGCCGAGCGCGGCCCACCATGTGGTGCCGGCGGTGGCCGCCGCCATCAGCGGCAGGATGGCGAGTACCCACCCATCGCGCCGCCACCAGAGCCCGCCCGCGAGTCCAGCTGTGGCGAAGCCGTAGCTGACCGGCAGCGCCGCGTCGTATCCGGATTCAGCGAGTACCACGCCGTGCGTCCAGGCGAGCGCCGCCACGCCGATGACGACGCCCAGGGCCTGCAGCCAGCGGAGCAGTGCCCAGCGGGCGCGCAGCCAGGCCGCCGTCACATAGATCCCCGCCGCGATTACCGCGAACCACGCACCCAGCGCCTGGACTGGGAGGCCAAGGACTGAGCCAAGCGAACCCCAGGCCGCCAGCGCGGCGGGGATGCCGGGCAGCGCATACAGCCGCCCATAGCCGCGCCAGGCGAGGAGGAAGTAGAGTGCCGCCGAGGCACTCGACCCGAGCAGCCAGAGCGCGTCCAGGGGGAGTTCGTCTTCGCTGAGCACCTGCGTGCGGAGGGCGATGACGTCGAAGGGGACCAGGATGGCGCCAAGCGCGAGGAAGACTGGCCCCGCCTCCTTCACCCGTTCCCAGCGATGAAGCAGCAATCCAAAGCCGAGGAACCCAAAAGCGTAGACGCTGAGGATCGTGAACCGGATGGCGCCGTTGAGCGTGCCGCCCTGGTAGGCGACGAAAATGATTGCGGAAACCGAGAGAAGGAACGCGCCGACGTAGAGGAGGATGTCCGCCTGCCGCTCAGCCGCCCAGCCGATGACTGCCCGGCCCATTTCGGCGGCGCTCGGGCGTGGTTCGGCCGGCGGTTCTTTCGGCACGACGGGCCGCCGGACCTGGGGTGTGTGGATCGCTGGCGAGGTGGCGGCCGCCGCGGGGACGCTCGCGGTGTGGGGCTCCGGGCGCGTACGGCGGGGCAGGGCGGCACGCCGTGCTTCGTAGATGCCGCGGATTACGTCGAAGGTGTCCCGTTCGATCCTCCCTCGAAGCCTGAGCGACGTGAGGTCGTTCAAGACCGCCCCGAGGAAGGCCGCCGTATCCGGGCCACGCTGCTCCACCCAGCGGGTGTGGCATTCGGGGCAGAGCGTTTCGGAGAAGCCGAACGGGGCCGCGCAGACGTGGCAGTAGCGCCGGTCCGCCTCGGGGCCGCCCGGCGCCACGCCCGCCGGCTCATCCCGTTCGGGCGGCGCCGAGAGCAGCCAGCCGGAAACGGCGACTACGCCGCCCAGCACGAAAATCACGCCGAGCACGCCAAACAGCGAAGCCGCGAAGTAGAGCAGCGCAATCAGAAACGGCGATGTCGTCACCAGCAAGCCGATCAGGATCAGCAGCTTGACGCCAACGCCCATCCGCCGGATTCCGTCGAGGAATCCCTCGGACCGCTGGCCGGGCTGTTGCGAGGACATCCACAGAACCTCCGCCGGGAGATGCCACGCTCAAGCGTTACGCGCCCGAACGATACCACGAGGGCCGCCCGGCCCTGTAACGGGGGCCAATCGGCGGGGAAGGGTGGGGCCTGTTCACCTCACGAAGAACGACGCGTTGACCGCCTCGGACGCTCTCCACTTCGCGGGCAGGTCCCAGGTCGAGAAGATGGCGTTCACCGGGCAGTACAGCTCACACGCCCGGCAAGCGATGCAACGCGACGGGTCGATGAAGTACTGCCGCGATTCGTCGCTCGTCTGGATGCAATCGACCGGGCACACATGGGTGCATGCTCCGTCTTTCACGTCGATGCAGGGCTCGGCGATAACGTACGCCATGGCGCGGAATCTTACCGGAAGTCCGCCGGCCCGGCTGGTTCAGTTGGAAAGGAAGGGCACCACGCTCCAGAACGGGAGCTCCTTGCCGGAGGGCGATCTGCTCCGGCCGGGCGGGCCCTGCCGCGCTGCCGGCTCCGGGATCCGGAGCTGCTTCAGCAGGTCGCTATCCGGACAGACAAAGTTCGTATCGAAACCAAAGTCGTAGTACTGCACCATGTGGACCCTGCCGCCCGCGAAGGCGTAGTCAGGGTCGCCACAGCGGGCCGCCGCGCCTTCGATGCCCTGCGCGCCGGCGGTCCATACCGGCAGCCCTGGGGCGTAGTCCCCCGCGATGATCCGCCACTGGCGGGGCGTCCCGTAGACACCAACTGTCAGCTTTCGTTCCTTGAAGTAGTCAATCGTGCCGCGGACCACCTGCGCATTGTACATCGTGTCGGATGTCCAGTAGTTGTTCGTCTCCACGTCCAGCCACCAGATGCTGGGGCGGAGCCCGATGAAGGTTGCGCGGCCCACCGCCTCGCGGGAGATGCCGTAGCCGTAGTTGTACGCGCGGCACCAGTCGTCCTCTTCCGTGCACGTCCCGTATGGGCCGCTCAGGGCCTCGCGGCGGCCGGGCTTCGGGAAGTCCACGTTCACGTAGACAGCCGGGTTCTTCTCCAGACGGGAAGCCCAGCGGTACTGGTCGATGAAGCATGGGTTGGCGGTGTACGGCCGGCCGTTGTTGATGCCGATGACCGCGAAGGCCACCGGCCCCGTTGGGTACGCCTTCCCGCACTGCGGCCAGGAGATGTCGTAGCCGGGGACGATGGATGCGAGGCTCGGCTCCGCCCGGGCCCCGCTCCTGCTCCCAACCAGCGCCGCCAGCACGCCAAGCGCCAGCATTCCCGGCGCGATCACATTCCGAATGGACCAGGCATGCACCATCTCTGCCTCCCGCGCTGCGAAGCAACGTACGGGTGATGCCCGGTGCGGTCATCAAATGCGTGTAAAAAGCGCCGCCTTACGTAACGTGCGGGTAAATTGTCAGCGTTCCACGATCTGCGTGAGCACACCGCCTGTGACGGAGGGGTGGATGAAGACCTGGCCCTTCACCGGGTTGCCGGGACCCGGGTCTCCGACCAGACGGATGCCCTTGTCGCGCAGCCCGGTCAGGGTCTTCTCGATGTTATCCACCTTCATCGCGACGAGGTGGACGCCCTCGCCCTGCTCGGCCAGGCGCTTCGCGATCGGGCCCTGGTCCCCCGTTGCCGAGACCAGCTCGATGTACGAATCACCGAAGCGGAAGAAGGCCATGGCCATGCCCGCGGCTGGCGCATCGCTGCGGTCGCTCACTTGCGTGCCGTAGATCGTTTCGTAGCGGCCGACCGCGCCGTCAAGGTCCTTGACGGCGATGACGACGTGATCCACTCCCTTGAACATTTCAGAGAACCCTCCGTTTGCGTATGGACTGGAGCCTACGCGGCGGGCGAGAGGGAGACAAACGGCGCTGAGCGCGGAGGCCGCCCTACCCGCCGTACTCCCAGCCAAGGTCCCGCTCGATCAGCATCTCTCCGGCGCGGAGGATATCTCCGTCCGTGACGCGGCCGATGACGATCGTGTGGTCGCCAACTTCGACGAACTGCTCCGCGTCACAGGTGAACCAGCCCAGGGCATCGTCCAGCACCGGGCAGAGGTTGGCCGCCAGGCTGTGGGGGATCGTTGCCAGCTTGTCGTGCACCACCGCCGCCGCTTCTTCCGATCGGCCCTTGATCTTGCGCCCTTCGGCGGGCATCACAACCTTCCGTGCGACTTCGATGCCGTCCTTTTCGTGCAAAAGGTTCACGCTGAAGACGCGTGTCTCCTTGACGTAACGAAGGGTGCGGGCGTCGTTCTCAATCGCCACGGCGACCAGCCGCGGCTTGAACGAAACCTGCATCACCCAGTCCGCCAGCATCGCGTTCATCGTGCCGTCGGTTGCCCGCGACCCGATCACATGGACGCCATAGGAGAGCGCGAGGAGGGCCTTTTCGACGCCCTCCAGCTCTTTCGGAGTACCGGGGAGGTTAGGCAGGTTGGATGGAGGCACGCGGCGTTCCTTCACGGGAGGTATGGCTCCATCGTGCCACGAATGCCGGGGTGCGTCGTGATCAGCCAGCCAACCGTCATGCCGGCGCGGGCGCCTCGGCCCGTTGTGCGCTGTCAGTCCCCGCCGGGCGGCCCCGGACGTTGAAGCGGTAGCCGAAGTAGATGAGGATGATCCCCACGAACTCGGTGACGTAGAGCACTTCCGTGTATCCCATCCGCGTGAAACTCCCGCCGATCCCCGGGAGCAAGGCGCCCACGCAGATGAGCGCGTTGCCCCACACGCGGCCGGGCGCGTCGCCGCGTTCGCGGTACTTTAGCGCCGAGTAGGCCGCGCCGCCGACGAGGAAGATGAAGGCGTACGTATTGATGAACGGGCTGAAAGCGCGCACCCAGGTCCATTCGATCACGTCGCCTGAGAGCTTCTTGTCATCCGCCAGCTGAGCGTTCACGGGAGTGAGCAGCACCATGATGGCGGCGATGGCGATGAACGTGACGAGGATGACGCTCAGGCGGTCCGCCGTCTTTCGGCTGAGGAGCAGGTACACCGTCCCTTGCGCCAGGGGCGCGCCCCCGAGGAGGGCGCCCGAGATGTACCAGGAGCGGAAGATCCCTTCGTTCCAGCCGAACAGGGCCGTGAAACCCTCCATGGACGTGCCCACGCCGAACAGGAAGATGCCCGCCGCCCACCAGAGCAGATATGGCGCCCCGTCCCGTGAGCGGTAACGCTGGAACACGGCCAGCGCGAAGGCGAGGGACAAGACGGTTGTCAGGACCGGGATGTAGTAGACGGTGTCTTTCAAGCGGACCTTCCCAGAGACCGGAGACGTTGTTCCGAAGATGGTGGGCGCGGCGCGTGCGAGTTCCGCGAGTCGCTGTATACTAGCGCAAATCTCGACTTGACAAAGCGAGATTACTAGCTCTTGGCAGGATTGATAGAGTTGAATCTCCGAAAGCCCTTCTCCCTCCTCTTCCTCCTCATCGGTCTCATCGCCGCCGTCACCGCCGTCGCCTGCGGCGGCGATGACGACGATGCCGGCGCCACCGCCCCGGCGGCCAGTTCGCCCACGGCTGCCAGTTCTCCAACCGCGGTCGCCGCCTACCCGGTCAACGTGACCGACCTCCTCGGGCGCAGCGTCGAAATCAAGGCGAAGCCGAAGACGGTTGTCGGCCTCAGTCCAACCGCGGTCGAGTTCGTCTACGCCGCGGGCGCCACCGTGGCCGGCCGTACCTCGTCGGTGGACTTCCCCGAAGCCGCGAAGGCGGCGAAGGACGTTGGCACGGCCTACCAGCCGAACTTCGAACAGATCCTCGCGCTCAAGCCGGACCTCATCGTGGCCGATTCCGTCATCCAGAGTCAGCCCACGCTGAGAAAGCCGCTCGAAGACCTCGGCATTCCGCTCATCTTCGCCGGCGCTGACAGCTACCAGAAGGTGCTGGACGGCCTCGCCCTCATGGGCCAGGTGTTCGACGCAAAGGAAGCCACGAAGACGCGCTCGACGAGCATCGCGAAGGCTCGAGACGACGCGAAGGCCCTGCTCGCCGGGAAGTCGATCTCCGCCGTCGCCCTCATAGCGGACCGCGACCAGACCCTCTACGCTGCCAAGCCGGGCAGTTACGCGGGCGACATCATGAACCAGCTCGGTCTGAAGAACCCGGCCGCGGCCCAGCCGGACGCGGGCCCCTTCCCCGGCTACACCACGCTCGCCCCTGAGAAGCTCGTCGAGTACAACCCGGACTTCATCTTCACCATCACCCCCGCCCCCGCGCCTGCCCCGAAACTGAGCACGCTTATTCCCCAGATACCGCCCTTCAAGGGGCTCAAGGCCGTCGCGGGCGGCAAGGTTGTGGAAGCGGACCTCCAGCTCTTCCTCCAGGCGCCCGGCCCGCGCATCGCCGACGCCTTCAAGGCGCTGGCTGCCGCGGCGAGCCGCTAAGCCGGGGCGCGTTACGATGACGGGGATGGCGGCCCACTCCTCAGCGGACCCCGGCGCCTTCGCGCGCCGCCGGGCCCTGAAGGCCGGGTCGCGTCCCCTTGCCGTCGTCGCCCTTGCCGTGGCAGCGCTCTTCGGGCTGGGATTCCTCAGCCTCATGTACGGCGCGGTTACCCTCTCGCCCGGAGAAGCCTGGAGCGGCCTGACCTCCGATTCCAACGTCTTCGCCCGCAACGTCGTCTGGCAGATCCGCTACCCGCGCCTGCTCGACGGCATGATCGTCGGCGCGGCCCTCGCCGTCTCCGGCACCCTGCTCCAGGGCGTGACCCGCAACCCCCTCGCCGACCCGACGATCCTGGGCATCACCGCCGCGGCGGGCCTGGCCAGCGCCACCGTCATCGTCATCGACCCCCAGGTCCCCCAGTGGGGCATTGTCCTGGCCTGTGTTGTTGGGGGCCTGGTTGGCGCGGGGGTGCTGTTCGTCATCGCCTGGCGAGGCGTGGTCTCTCCCGTGCGCCTTGCCCTCGCGGGCGTCGCCCTCTCCGCGTTTTTCGGCGCCGTCATCGTCGCCCTCCTCTCAAGTTCGCGGACCTTCCTCCAGACCAGCCTCGGCTTCCTCGCGGGCGGCCTCTACGGCTCAGAGTGGCGTGACTTCCAAGCTGCCGCGCCCTACGTGGTGCCGGGGCTCATTGGTGCCGTGCTCCTTTCCGGGCGTCTCAACGTGCTCGCGCTCGGCGACGAAGTCGCCGCCGGGCTGGGCGTGCTCACGGACCGCACACGGCTGCTGATCCTCGCCGTCTGCGGCGTGCTCACCGCCGTCGCCGTATCGATCGCTGGTCTCGTCAGCTTCGTTGGGCTGGTCTGCCCCCACCTGGCGCGCTACACCGTTGGCGCCGATAACCGCTACCTGGTCCCCGTCTCCGCCCTCTACGGCGCGCTCCTGATCACCGCCGCGGACCTCACGGCCCGCCTGGTCATCGCCCCCTCCGAGATCCCGATGGGGATCTTCACGGCCGCGGTCGGCGCGCCGTTCCTCCTCTACCTCGTGAAGTTCAAGGGATGAAGCTGACCGTCGAGAACCTCAGCCTCGGCTATTCGGGCCGCACGGTCGTCAAGGACGTCTCCCTGGCGATCGACGCCGGTGAGATGGTTGCCATCGTCGGCCCGAACGGAAGCGGCAAGAGCACGCTCTTGCGCGGGATGTCCCGCCTCCTCAAGCCCGAATCCGGCCGCGTCCTCCTGGCCGAAACGGACATCCGCCACATGGGTGCGCGCGAGGTGGCACGGCAGCTGGCCGTCCTCCCCCAAGCTCCCGATGCCGGCAGCGACCTGACCGTCCGGGAACTTGTCTGGCGCGGCCGCTATCCTCACCAGGGCATCCTCCAGCGGGCCACGAAGGCCGACTACGAAGCAGTCCACTGGGCGATGCACGGCGCGGATGTTGCGGACTTCGCCGAGCGTCCGCTGGCGGAACTTTCCGGGGGCGAACGCCAGCGCGCCTGGATCGCCCTCGCCCTCGCCCAGCAACCCAGGGTCTTCCTCCTGGACGAGCCGACCAGCTTCCTTGATATCGCCCACCAGGTAGAGGTCATGCACCTCCTGCGCCGCCTGAACCACGAGGGGATGACCGTCGTCGCGGTCCTCCACGACCTCGTCCTCGCCGGGCGCCATGCGGACCGCGTCATCGCCATCCGTGACGGGCAGGTGGAGTTTGACGGCCCGCCGCGGGAGGTCTTCGAACCGCGGGCGCTGGAACGCGTGTTCAACGTCCCGATGATGGTCATCCAGGACCCCGAGACCGGCCTCCCCATCCCTCTGCCCCGGCCTGACCCACGCTTCTGCCCGGTCGCCCATGCCCCGGCCACTGACGAACCTGGCAAGTAGCCACGCAATGCCCCGCTTCAGCCTGGGCCTGTCAACGTCTCTCTCCCCCTCCCCTGTCGTCCTTCCGCGGAAGGACGACAGGGGGTCGGGGGGTGAGGGCTGGCCGGCCGGGCTCACAACGCCTGGTTTCCTCACCGCACGCCCTCAGCGGCTGACCAGCCCCCGCAACCTCCCGACGAGGCTGGCGTAGTCATCCAGTTCGGCCCTGCCAAACCGGAAGACCTGGCTGGGGCGGAGCCGTTCCTTCCGCACGAACACCGCCAGGCCGCCAAGGATGGCGCCACTGTAGGCGAGCGAACTCGCGAGCGCCGCCCCGTTGATCCCCATGCGCGGGACGAGGATGAAGGCCAGCACCATGTCCAGCACCAGGCCTGTGCCCGCGACAACGGCCGCGACCCAGGGCAGCCCGCGCTGATAGGTATAGAAGCCGGAAAAGGATTGAGCCAGGCTGTACATCAACACACCGGGGATCAGGAAGCGCAGGGCGCTCGCCATCCCCTGGTACTTGTCGCCCGCGATGACCGTCTCAAGCAGGTCGGCGGCGGCGAAGAGGGCGAGACAGGCGGCCCCGAGCAGGACAACCGTGTGCCGCATCACGCGCGTCGTCAGTTGCGCCGCTTCGTCCCGGCTCAAGGAACCGACCCTCGCATACGTCGCGAGCGCCAGCGAGCCGCTAACCTGCCAGACGGACTCCGCGAGGTAGACCGCGAGGGAATAGGTAGCGGCGCCTTCCTTGCCTTCGAAATGCGTGACGACGAAGAGGTCGGCGCGGTAGTTCAGGTAGGAGATTCCGCTGGAGATGCCCGCCAGCGCCATGAACCGGAGGACAGCGGAGGTCAGGCTGCCGTCGAAGCTGGCGCCGCCCCGCAGCAAGCTCCGCCCAAGGACGAGCATCGCCACGAGTGCGGCGCACTGGCCCGCGGCATACGCCGCCAGCGCCGCCTCCGGCGAACGGTGGTCGAACGCCACGAACGTCGCACCGATCGCAACGAGCGAGAGGATGGGAGGAGTGACAAGCGCCAGGTTGTAGCGGACCAGCGATTCGCGCCCGAGGAAGACGCCCGCGAGGACGCTGTTGCTGATGATCGCCGCCGCGCTCACGCCAACGGCCACGCCAACCTGGCTCACCTCTCCGCGGAATGCCGCGGTCGCGACGACCCCCGCGAGGATCGCGAGCATGCCCAGCGCAGCCGCGAGGCTCCCCGAATTCAACGCCACGAGCGCCGGCTCGCGCCGCCGGTTCGATATCTGGTAGGCCGTTGCGGCCGTGATCCCGCCTGTCGCGGCGTTCACCAGGCCAATCACGCTGAGGCTGAGGACGAAGAGGCCGTAGTCGCCTTCGCTGAGCTCGCGGGACGTGAGGAGGATCGTCGCCAGGGCGACGAGCAGGTTCACCCCGCGAAAGAGGAAGGCGATGATTCCGCCGTAGGCGATGGACATTGCGCCCCATCGTAGCCCGCGCTCCCGATCGAGGCACTTGGCGGTTCAGGCCACGGGTGCTGCCCGTGCGGGAGCCATCGCCAGCACGATTGCCAGCCAGCCAAGGAACACAAACGTCTCCGCTTCGAACCTGGTTGGCACGAGAGCGGGGTGTTCGAACTGCAGGACGAACAGCACCAGCGGCAGCGGGACGAACCATGCCGCCGCCACGCCAATTCGGTCGCAGAGGTGACGCACCCCCTCCAGCGCCAGCCAGATCATCACCGGGAAACCGAGCACCAGCAGCCGTTCGATGTTCAGGGCGAAAAGGATCTGGGCGTAGACCAGCACCAGGAATGGGCTCAGCCGGAGTGCGAGCAGCGGCCTCCGGATCGCGCCGATGACGGCCAGTGCGAGGACCGGCACGCTCCACGTCCCGGACGTGTACAGCAGCCACGTCTCCAGGCTGTAGTCTTGGAGGCGCTGGTGGTAGCCGATGTCGCGGAGCAGCACGTAGTAGTCGTACGAAGGGATGAAGTCTCGGAACGACTGCAGTTGCGGCGTCAGCGTCGCCACGTACCCCAGGTCGTCGTTCCGCGCGGGGATCGCCAGCCGGAGGGCGACGAGCACCGCGACCGCCGGCAGTGCCACGGCCGCCGTGCGGATGGCCAGGCGTGCATCGAATGGGCGCTTCGCCTGGAGCGTGTAGTAGAGCGGGACCACGAAGATCACCGCCTCCTTCACGGTCACACCCAGCACCAGGATGATGGCGAACGCGACCGCGCGCTTCTGGAGGATGCAGAGCAGCGCCCCAGTAACGGCCAGGAATAAGAGCGCGTCGGGGAGCCAGAAGTCCTGCAGCGGGAACTTCGCCGCCCAGCCCAGGGTGAACAAGAAGCCCAAGCCGATCAGCGCGAGCGTGCGGTTGAACCCGGCGGCCTTGAGGGCGTGGTACAGCACCACGGCCGTTGCCACGACAGCGGCGAAGGCGATCAGGAAGAAGTTGGTCTGCAACCCAAAGGGGAGCGCCTTCGCGAGCCACGGCAGGCCAACACGCCAGCCAAACGGCGCGAGGTGGAAGTCGAACGGGTTGTCCCGCGCCATCGCGATGTAGGCGTGGTGGTCCCAGCCGGGCTCCGCGAAGACGGGGTTCCCGTAGCTCAGCAGCGATGTCCGGAGCGCAAGGAGGCCGGCCGCGGCCAGCGCCACGCCGGCGACGAGGGTGAACTCCACGCCGGGCCGGGCTGCCACTCGCTCTCCGAGTGCTGCGAGCCAGTTCCCGAAGTCTCTGAGCGGCCGTTCAGCCCGCTGGCGGAGGGTATCCATCAGCGTCGCAGCCTACACGAAACGCACCATCCGGCCTTCCCGGGCACGAAAAAGGAGCGCCCGTGTAAACGGACGCTCCTTTGAGTTGATTCGTTGGCGCGAGTCGCGTTAGTTGCTCGCGAAGGCGTTGTAGCGGCCGTCCGTGTCGCCGGGGACAAGGTCGTTGGCCACGTCGCCAATGGCCACGATTGGCTTGTCGCTGGTGATCACCATGCCGCCCCAGAAGCAGCCGGGGTTCGAGCTGAAGCCGTTATCCGAATCCGCATTCTGGTAGAAGATAAACGACCCGGTGACCGCCTTGGTGATCGTGGACGTGTAGCTGGAACCAGCGCAGCCCGGGGCCGACGACGTCGGGTCGTTGACGGCCTGGATGGTGACGTTCGCGGTGCTGCCATCGGCAACGGTGACGCTCACCCAGCTGTTGTAGCCGAACGCGCTGCCAGCCTGGTAAGCGCGCCGGAAGACGAGCGGGAACTTCGCCTTCAACTTCGCCTTGGTATTCGGGACGCCGCTGATGGCCGCGTAGACGTCTTCGCCGATGAAGCTGTTCGCCGTCGTCATCTTGCCGAAGAAGGCGACAACGGCGATCGGCTGGTCGGCCGTTACCGTCGCGGCCCCCACGAAGCCCACCGGGACGACGTTATCGCTGTAGACGCCGTGGTCAGCCGTTCCGTTCGCGGGCACGGTCAGGGTCTTCACATAGGTCCCGGTGTTGCCCGAGTACGTGATTGTGACGTTCGCCGCCGCCGGGTTCGGGTTGGAGATAAGGAACTGGCTGAGGAACCCGTCGGCGTGCTTGATCGCGAGCGGGACGATGATGTTCGTGCCCAGGTCGCTGTCTGCCCCGCCGACGACGAAGCCGTCGTAGGCGCCAAGGGAATGCTTGCCAGTGATGTAGGCGTCAACGGCCACGGTCACCGGGACAGTCGAGGTGACGGTGGCGGACATCTGGGCGTTGGCCGTACCGGCGGGCATCGCGATCGCGCCATCGACGGTGTTCGGCGCGAAGCTGATCTGGCCACCGATCGGGATCGGGTAGCCGCTCGCACAGCCGCTGCCGCCTGGGCCGGCGTCGTTCAGGTTCGCGCGGCCACCCGCGCCAACCGAGCCGGCGCCGGGACGGAACGCGTATTCAATCGTCACGCAGGCAACGGCGTTGCCGGTGTTCGCGATCGCGTAGCGGGTGTTGAAGCTGCCATCCAGGGCGTTCACGATGAACGGGAGCGAGATCTTCGTCGCACCCGCCGCGTACGCGTTGTGGATGGATGACGAGGCATTGCCGTTGGCGGCCTCGATGCCGCGGACGAGCAGGGCGTTAATCGGCTGGTCGCTGGAGACCACGCCTACGCCCCGGAAGCCTGGCGTCAGCCCGGTGTTGATCGCCTGCGGGAAGACGCGCGTCCCACCCACCGGCACGTTCACGAAGGGGACGCTCGCCGAGGGGATCAGGACACCTGCCGGAGTGTAGATGTCCAGGACGATCGTCGCCGGTGCGGTGCCATCGTTCTGGGCCACAACGTTCGTGTTCTCTTTGCTGTTGGGGAGGAGCGCCGGCAGGACTTCGACGTTGGCGTAGCCGCGGCCGAAGCGAATCTCCTGTGGGGTGCTCGCACCGCTCCTTGCGCTGACGCCCGCTACCGGGATCAGCATCACCACGCCAAGCGCCACTGCGAGCGCCAGCCGACGGATTCGAATTCGCTTCATGGATACTCTCCTCATCGTTGGCAGTGTAGGAACCGCTTGGAAGTAGGGTCAACGCGCAACCGCATCATAGCGTGCCAGGCCATGTAAACGGAGTGTAACTTTTCTCAGCGCAGTCCCTCACGTGAGCTGGTTCAAAGCCTGGAAGATCAAGACCAGGGCAAGAGCCCCTCCGACCATGACGATGACGAGCTTCGTCCCACTCACGCCCGCCATTCTGCCATGGAAACCGCATAAGCGCGTTACTGTTTGTCCCGGCCTCCTCGCCTTCTTAACCTTGCCCCGCCCGGACCGGTACTCCCCGCTCTATCTTGCGGCCGCTGGCGCCATCTCCCGCATGGCCGTCAGCGTCCGCTCGCGCCGCACCGCCGGGTCCCGGTCGAAGCTCAACAGGTGCAGGACCGCCGTGTCCACGCCCGCCTCCAGGTAGCGCCGCACGTTGGCGTTCCGTTCTTCCGCCGGGCCGGCCAGTACCAGCTCGTCCACCACGTCTTCCGGGATCGCCGCCACCGCGCCTTTCCGGTCGCCGGCGTCCCACGCCTCCCACATCCCGCGGAGGGCCTCGCCCCGCCCAAGCCACTGGTGGAACGTTTTGTACACCGGCACGTTCAGATAGGCGTTGATGTGCCGCCGGCGGCCCAGATCGGATTCCGGCGAAGGCGGGTCCACGCAGACGAACAGCCGCGCTGTGATCTCGACCGTGCTCGCATCTCGTCCCGCCGCCGCGGCGGCCTCGCGCACCACCGCCACCGACTTCTTTACGTCGCCGGCCGAGAGCCAGTTGATGATGCAACCGTCCGCTACCTCGCCCGCTGTCCGTAACATCCCCGCGCGCAGGGCGGCGACATGGATCGGGATTGGCTGGGATGGTGGCCGCGAGAGCCGGAAGCCGTCCACGGAAAACGTCTCCCCCTGAAAGGCAACCCGTTCGCCCGCCAGCGCCGCCCGGAGGAACGCCACCATCTCGCGGACACGTGTCGCGGGCTTTTCGAACCGGCCGCTGTTCCACATCTCCACGATCGGCTGCGAGCCGGTGCCGATGCCAAGGTTGAACCGCCCGGGCGCCACTTCCGCGAGCCCCGCTGCCGTTTGGGCGAGCGTTGCCGGGCCGCGGGTATAGACGTTGGCGATGGCGGTGCCCAGGCGCATCTGCGTCGCCGCCCCCACCACCGCGAGGGGGGTGAAGCAGTCGATGCCGTCAACTTCCAGGGACCAGGCGTCCGTGTAGCCCAGGCTCTCGGCTTCCTGTGCCAGCGAGGCGTGTTCGGCGAGGGCGAAGTGGTCAAACGGGACGGAGAGAGCCCAGCGTTTTAGCACGGCTAGCGGCTCCCGGCGATCAGGCGTTGCATCCGGGCGATGAGCAGTGGCACCTGCCATTCGAAGCGGCCACTTTCCGGGTTGGAAGCGGTCGCTTCGAGGTAGTGCATGTACAGCCCTTCCAGGATGATCGCCAGTTTGTAGACCGCGAGGACGTGGTAGAAGGTCACGTGCTGCATGGAGCGTCCGCTCTTCTTCTCGTAGAGCGCGGCCATCTCCACGTTGCTCAGAAAGCCCGGCTTCGCGCTGACGGGGGCGCCGGTCACTGCGTTTTCCCAGGCTGAGCCCTTCGGCGGTGGCGGGTCACCCGTGTCGCCCCAGGTGGACATCAGCCAGCCGAGGTCGGCCAGCGGGTCGCCAACCGTTGCCATCTCCCAATCGAAGATCGCCAGCAACTTCGGCCGGTCTGCGGCGAACATCACGTTATCCAGCTTGTAGTCGCCGTGGACGACCGTGGAAGGGCCCGATTCCGGCGTGTTCTCCCGCAGCCACAGCGTCGCCGCGTCCAGGCCGGGCAGTTCGCGCGTGCGTGGCCGGGTCAGCTCCCACTGCTTGCTCCAGCGGCCCACCTGGCGGGAGAGGTAGCCTTCCGTCTTCCCGGAGAGCCCCGCCGCTTCCCAGTCCACCGCGTGCAGCTCGACGAGGGCCTCGACCATCTCCTCTGAGATCGCCCTGCGCCCCGCCGGGTCGTCGTAGGCCCCCGGCACTTCGAGCCGGATGACCGCGCCATCACAACGCTCCATGAGATAGAAGGGTGCACCGATCACCGCCGGGTCCTCGCAAACCGCAACCGGCCGCGGGACGCGCGCCTTGCCGTACAGCGCCGAGATGTAGCGATACTCGCGCACCACGTCGTGCGCCGTGGGCAGCAGCGGGCCTCGCGGCGGGCGCCGTAGCACCCACTGTTCGCTCCCCCGCGTGACATAGAAGGTTTCGTTGGAAAAGCCGGCGATGTGTTTTTGGACAGAGATCGGGCCGGCCGCGCCCGCGACGTTCGCGTTGACGAACCGTTCCAGTGAAGCGACATCGATGAGTTGGTCGAGTGACGTATCGGTCAAAGCAAAAACCCCTGGAGGTGAACCTGTCGAGTCTTGCCCAGCAAGCCATACGCGTCAACCGGAGGCGGTGGCCGGTGGCGGGATCGGGGGAGCGGGCGTGGGTCCGAATGCGAATCCAGCGCTGGCTGCGCAGACAGGCCGTTGTCCCGCATCATAGTGGCGCAACATCACGAAAGAGGCCGGACCACCGCCGGCAGAGGAGCAACCGATGATCAACTTCACGGACGAGATGAAGGAGGCGCTCGGTTCGGCATTCACCGCGGGGCTGGCCGTCACGGTCGCCACGTCTTCCGCCGCCGGGATGCCGGACATCGCCCTCAAGGGCAGCACCATGGCCTTCGACAACGACCACCTGGCCTTCTGGGAGCGCAGCCACGGCCAAACGCTGCGCAACCTCGAAGAGAACCCCCAGGTCTGCCTGTACTATCGCAACCCCCAGACGCGCCTCTCGTTGAAGTTCTTCGGCGTCGCTGAACTCCTCCGTGCAGGCGAGACCCGCCAGCAGATCATGGACCGCACAGTCGAGTTCGAACTCAGCCGTGACCCGGAACGAAAGGGCGTCGCCGTCCTCATCCGCGTAGA
The DNA here is from genome assembly GCA_013822275.1 of Anaerolinea sp. Classification (GTDB taxonomy): domain Bacteria; phylum Chloroflexota; class Dehalococcoidia; order Tepidiformales; family Tepidiformaceae; genus PNKC01. The sequence goes on from PNKC01000042.1 coordinate 21,085, forward strand.
CCGCATTCTTCAGGCGGGGCAGGTCGTCCAGCAGCGGGACTAACGGCCCTCCGTTCGCGCCGAAGCTGGCGCCTGCATCTGCCTGCAACTTCCGTCCAACCGGTCCGCCAAACGGTGAAGGAGAACGGCCGCCGCGTGCCGCCAGCGCGGCTCCATACCCAGTTCCCGGCGAGTGGCCTGCAGGCGTGCTCCCCGCTCCGCCCGCTCTTCGTACCGTTCGCGCATCGCCCGTGCAACGGATTCCGGGTGCTCGAACATGGCGGCCTCCAATAACCTGCAAAAGCTTATTAGACGGTTAGCAGTATGGACTTCGCTCGCCTAACCTGTCAAGATCGTTTTGATGGTTAATCAAGAACTCACCTACGAGTTCAGCTCCGATGGCGGCCTGCTCTGCCTCGACTTCACCAACACCGTCGATTTCTACGGAGACGGCGGCCCGGTCGTCGAGCACGACATCCATGCCCTTACCAGCTATGACGCGCTCCTCGCCTTCGCGGAGCAGGCGGGGACGGTTAATGCCTCCCAGGCAGCCGCGCTTCGTGACCGCGCCGCGCAGGGGCCCGCCGGGGCAGCCGCCATCCTCGCCAGGGCCCTCTCGCTGCGCGAGGCCATCTTCCGCGCAGTCCTCGCCCGCATCCAAGGCGCCGGGCCGGACCGGCCGCACCTCGACTGTCTGAACGGCGAATATGTCGATGCGATGCGTCATCGCCGGCTCGTCTGGGGTGACGACGGCCCGGCGGCTGAGTGGGTCGAAATGGGTGAAAACCTGGCATCCCCTCTTTGGCCAATCGCTGAATCTGCCGTCGAGCTGCTCCTCGGTGGCGACGTGGACCTCGTCCGTCGTTGCGGCGGCGAAGACTGCGACTGGCTGTTCGTCGATCGCACGAAGAACCACAGCCGCCGCTGGTGCCGCATGAGCGGCTGCGGAAACCGCGCAAAGGCGAAACGCCACTACGAAAAGCGCAGGCGCTCGAATCGCGAATCGTGAATCGCCAATCGTGAATCCCCCACCAGCCCGTATGCTATGCCGCGCAACCCTTCCGGAGACTCTTCATGGCTACGACGCTTAATGATCAGCGGCCCCGCTACAGTGCGGCGGAGCTTCGTCAGTTCACCGCCGCGGTCTTCAGGGCGTACGGCCTTCCCCAGGACGACGCGGACCTCGGCGCCGAAGTCCTCGTTGATGCCGACCTCGCCGGGATCGAATCACACGGCATCGCCCACCTCCCCTGGCATCCTGGTTACGCACCAGGCCTGAAGCAGGGCATCGTCAACCCCAACCCGAAGATCACCGTCCTGCGCGACAGCCCGGTGGCCGCGAGCTGGGATGCTGACGCCGGCGTCGGTGTCGTCATCGCCGCGAAGGCGATGGATGCCGCCGTCGCGAAAGCCGACGCCACCGGAATCGGGATGATCGCTGTCCGCAACAGCCGCCACTTCGGCGCCGCCGGCTACTACGCCCACCTGGCCGCGAAGCGCGATATGATCGGGATGGCGACCTGCAACGTCCCGGCCATCGCCCACGCGGCCGGTGGCATCGACCGCGTCTTCGGCACCAACCCCATCGCGATGGGCGCGCCGGTCCAGGATGACCACGCGTTTCTCATCGACATCGCCACGACCACCGTCGCCGGCGGCAAGCTGGAGATCGCGATGCGCCAGGGAAAACGCATCCCGCCCGGCTGGGCGGTGAACGCCGACGGCACCGATTCCGATGACCCCGAAATCCTGCGCAAAAGCGGTGGCCTTCTGCCGCTCGGGTCGCGCATGGAGACGAGTTCCTACAAGGGCTACGGACTCGGCCTGATGGTGGACATCCTCTCCGGCGTGCTTCCCGGCATGGGGTCGGCGCTGTTCGTTGAACGCGGCACCCTTGCCCAGGGCCAGTGGTTCGCCGCCTGGCGGATCGATGCCTTCTGCGACCCCGCCCAGTTCAAGGCCGACATGAAGCGGATGGTCGATACGATTCGCGCCACCAGGCCGGCGCCAGGTCACGAAGCCGTCCTCATCCCCGGCGACCCCGAGGCCATCGCTCGCGCCGAACGAAGCGTCCGCGGCATCCCCCTGGACGCCGAAACCATCGAACAGCTGCACGCGCTCGCGGCCGAACTCAAGCTCCAGTTCCCGGCGGCAATCAGTAGCTGAACGGCTCTACCCGTAGGCCGCTTTCTTCCCCGCTTCCGCCGTGCCGCGTGCCAGCTTCAGGTCGGCTGCGGCGCCTGCCGCGATTGAACCAACATCCCCGCTGATGGTGATCATCCGGTATCCCGCTGCCGCGTGTTTCGCCGCGAGGCTCGCGTTCGCGTGGATCCCGGCGGTCACGCCGTGGGCCGCGCAGCGCTCCGCGATGCGGATTCGCGCCTCCTCGAACGCGCCGCCGTTGTCCATCCCCGGGGGAAGGCCGAGCGTGATGCTCAGGTCCGCGGGACCGACGTACACCGCATTGACGCCGGGGACGGAGAGGATGTCGTCCAGCCGGTCCACCGCCTGCTTCGTTTCGATCATCGGGATGCACGCAACCTGGCTGTTCGCTTCACCGAAGTAATTGGCGCCGGCGTAATAGCCAGCCCGCGTCGGCCCGAAGCTGCGCGAGCCCTGGGGGAAGTACCGGCAGGCGGCCACCGCCGCCCTCGCCTCCTCCACGCTGTTCACCATCGGGATAATCACACCCATCGCCCCCGCGTCCAACACCTTGCCGATGATCCCCATCTCGTTCCACGGCACGCGGACGATCGGCACGGTCTCCGTCGTGCTGATCGCCTGGAGCATCGTCAGCGCCACCTGGTAGTCGATGACGCCGTGCTGCATGTCGATGCAGAGCCAATCGAAGCCCTGGTGGGCCATCACTTCCGCGGAAAATGAACTCGGCACGGAGAGCCACGCGCCATGGGTGACCTCACCCCGCGCCCACTTCTCCATCGCGGTGTTCTTCCTCATTCAGTGCTCTCCTTTCGCCGCGCCTCCCGGCGGGCACGCCTGTAGCACGCGGGAGGGGGACACCATCAGCCGTTTCCGCGAAGCCTACACAGCCTGGCGCGGCATGGGTAGCGAGGTAGCGACGGCGCATCGCCGAGGAGTTGGTTGTTTCAGTAGCCCCACCGTTGGGGACGTCGGAGGTCGTTGCGATTGCAACCGCGTGCGCCAGTAGTGAGGGTCGCGGCTGGCATGCGCGAACGCGAGGATACGAAGTTCGTCGTCACGCACCCGATACGCCAACTGAAAAGGAAACCCACTCACTCGTGCCAGCCGGAGTCCGGCACCAAGGGGTCGCCCCGCGTCCGGGTGCTCTATGATCAGCCGAATGGTCGCGGTGACCGCGTCTGCGAACGCCTGCCCCGCCTGTTCGCTGCGCTCGAAGTACCAGAGAGTGGCCGAATCCAGCTCTTCCTCGGCTCCCTCATGAAACCCGTAGTGATGCAGCACGCAAGCGCTCCCTGAGGCGGTCCATCACCTCATCACCGCCTAGGAGCACTGCTGTGCCCTCCTCGATTTCCTGGTCGCGCCGCTGGATCTCTGCCCGCCACGCCTCACTAAGGG
>PNKC01000043.1 GCA_013822275.1 Anaerolinea sp.
ATCCCCGAGATGGCGACGCCCGGGCTGAAGCTGATGCACAACTGGGACGCAATGGGGCTGCGCGGCACCGCCAGCCATGACATCGTGGCCGAGGACATGCGCGTGCCCAAAAACGAGGCGATGGTCGTGCCCGTGGCGATGCTGCGGATGATCCAGCAGGCCCAGGCGCAGATTGTGAGCGTGCCGAACCAGCTTCGCGCGCGGCACGCGCTCGGCATTACGGCGATCTGGGTGGGCCTCGCCCAGGCCGCATTCGACTTCACCCTCGGCTACGTGGGCAAGCGCTACGGCTACCTCGCCGGACCGAACATCGGCACCGTCGGCACGGTCGGCTTTCGCTCCGAGCAGGCGTGGGCGCAGATGGGCATCGGCAACATGGAGCACTGGGTGGAGACCGGCAGGGTGGTGCTGTACGACATGATTGGGCGGCTAAACACGCCCTACCCCAGCAACCAGGAGTTCACGCGCCACCTCATCCGCACGGTTTACCACCTGCGGCGGATGAGCGAAGAGGTCTCGGCGGGCGCGATGAAGGTTTGCGGGGCGCACGCCTACGTGAAGGGCTCCCCGCTGGAGCGCATCTTCCGCGACATGGTGGGCGGCAACGTGATGGCCTGGAAGACGGACGAACTGCAGCTGTCACTCGGGCAGGGCGCGCTCGGCCTGCCCGTATCGTTTGTCGGGCCTGCCGGGACGTAGGGGCGGGAACCACCAGGGCACCAAGGCGATCTCCCGCTCGCGCGGGTCGCACTACGGGCCACCAGACGGTTTAAGTGGACCGGACGGCGTTTGGCGACGGCCTGGGCCCGCAGGCTCGCCGCCCGTGCTGAGACGTTACAGCCCACCGCTTGCTGTCGCGCGCGGTACGAAGAACGCATGGGTGAGCTACTCCGGGAGAGCGAAGGTACGGCTCACACCAGCGCCGCGGTGAGCTTGCCGAGCACGAAGGCCGCGCGCTCCGGGCTGGGGAAGACGGCGATGCCCTGCTCCGTCATCGCGTCACGCACTTTGTCGACGAGTACACGGTGGGCGAGGTTCGGCGTCTCCGTGGCACCGAGGACGACGGCGACGGGCTTTGGGGACACCTTGGCGATGGCCGCGAGGCGGTTGCAGGCGTGCGTCAGCCGTTCGTCAGCATCGGGCCGGCCGAAGAACCAGTCTTCACCCACGTTCGCGATGGCGATGTCGTAGGCGTCGCTGGCGAGCATCAGCTCCAGAAGGCCGTTCGACGAGAGGCCGCTGCCAGCAAGGATCGACTGGTCGACCGGGTTTCCGATCCAATCGGCCAGTTGGGGGGCTTTGGCGCGGACGTTTTCGCGCACCTCCGACGGCAGAGGGACAACGACGAGACCGGACTCTTCGCAGGCGTCCGCGGACTGGACGCTGCGCCCGCCGCCGCCGCCAACGACGGCGACTCGCTTGCCTTTCGGTGCGGGAAGCAGGGCGGCGCCGATCATCAGGTCGAGAAGTTGCTCCTGGTTCCGGGCTTCGATTGCGCCCGCCTGGCGGAGGGCAGTCGACCAGAGCTCGGCCGTGCCCGCCAGGGCAGCCGTATGCGACGCCGCCGAACGGGCACCAGCCTGAGTGCGGCCTGCCTTGTGAATGATCACGGGCTTCCTGGCTGCCGCTGCCTTCAGTCCTTCGAAGAAACCGCGGCCGTCCGGGACACCCTCCACGTAGGCGCCGATGACCGTCGTTTCCGGGTCGCCGGCGAGGTAGTGGAGCATCACGCCGGGGGTGATGTCGAGGCCGTTGCCGTAGTTCGCCACCTTGCCGAAGCGCAGTCCGCGGGCGGCGCCGCGCGTAATTGCTTCGACGGCGTTGTTGCCGCTCTGGCTGAGGAAGGCGACGCCACCGGCTGCCAGTGGGAGGTCCGGCCGGAAGGAGATACCCGCCGCCGGGTGGTATAGACCCATGCCGTTGGGACCGAGGATGCGGACGCCGGCGGCGGCGGCTTTTGCGGCTATCTCCCGCTCAAGCTGCGCGGCCCCTTCGTCGCCGGTCTCGCTGAAGCGCCCGGTGAAGAGGTGGAGGAAGCGCACGTTTCGCTCCGCGCACTGGCTAACGAGGTCGAGGACGCCGTTGGAGGGGATGCAGGAAATGACCAGATCCACATCGCCGGGGATGTCGGCGAGGCGGGGGTAGGCCTTGTAGCCCGCAATCTCGTCCGCCTTCGGGTTGATGGGGTAGACGGGGCCTTCGAAGCCGAAGTTCTTCAACGAGACCACGTAGTCGTGGCCTGCGGAATCGACGTTTGTCGAGGCGCCCGCAACGGCGACCGAGCGTGGGCGGAAGAGTCGGTCGAGGGACGTATTGCGGGTCGGCACGATTGGGGATTGTACGGGATGTGCCGCCGGTGGCGCTGGCGGGCGCGGGCCCCTACGATCGCCATCCCATACCCGGAGATGCGAGGCGCGGCGGATGAGCAAGAAGAAGGACCGGAAGAAGCTGAAGAAGGCGCGGGTCGCGCTTGCCGCCGGAGAGGAAGGCTCCGGTGTGGTCGAGAAGACCGTGCAGCCTCCGCCGATCGGTTCGGCCCAGCAGGAGGCGCCTCCGCCAATCGAAGGGCCAGCGCGCGCGATGGTGATCATGGCCCACCCGGACGACGCCGAGTTCGTCTGCGGCGGCACGGTGGCGAAGTGGTGCGCCGAAGGCTGGGACGTCTTCTACGTCGTTGTCACGGGCGGCGACAAGGGCACCCACGACGAAGCGATGCACCCGGAGAAGCTGGCCGCCATCCGCGAAGAAGAGCAGCGCGCCGCCTGCCGCCGGCTCGGCGTGAAGGAGTGCATCCTCCTCGGCTACCCGGACGGCTTCACCGTCGATGAACACGAACTGCGCGGGCAGATTGTTCGCCTGCTCCGCCTCTACCGGCCGGACGTTGTCATCACCTGGGACGCCTTCCGGCGGGGCTTCAACCACCGCGACCACCGCAACATCGGCACGGTCACGGCGGACGCAATCTACCCGCTGGTCCGCGACCGCCTCTTCTACCCGCGCGACGAGGAGGACGGCCTGGCGGCGCACCAGGTGAACGAAGTGCTGCTCGTGGGTTCGGATGACCCGGACTACACGGTCGATATCACGGACCACTGGCTGACCAAGGTCGATGCCATCGTCTGTCACGCCAGCCAGGTTGGCGGGCGGACGAAGGAGGACTTCATCAAGCAGCGCGAGGAAGCGGTCGCGAAGGACGGCGAGAAGCCGATCGAGGAGAAGTTCCGGCGGTGGAGCATCCGCCGGCCCATGCGGCAGACGAAGGACGAAGAGAAGACGGACGGCGAGGTGAAGGCTCCAGAAACGGCGCTTGAGCGGCAGAAACCGCAGAAGGCGACCGCGTAGAGGAGCCTACCCCGCGTAGGGCACGGTGCGCTTCGGGTTTTCGGCGAGGCCGGCGGTGATCTTGCTGGTGTCCACGTGGAGGGAGCCGTCCTGCAGGACGGTGATAGGCATCGTGCTCATGGGGCGCGACGAGGGGCCGGAAACGAGGATGCCGGCGCGGGAAAAGGTGGAAAGGTGGCAGGGGCACCGGAACCAGCCGATGATGCCCGGCTGGTTGACGTTCGCGCCATCGAATTCGGCTTGCCATGGCACCTGGCAGCCGGCGTGGGGGCACTTGGTGTAGAGCGCGATGAGGCCGCCGGCCCCGCCAACCTTCTTGATGTCGCCTTCGCCTGGTTTGAGGTTCAGGAGCCAGAAGCGGCCCCCGGGAATGAGGACGGGCTCGCCGCCGGGCGCGGGGATCTGGTCTTTCTCCACGGGGATCTTGCCGCCGAAACTGCCGAGGGGGACTTCTCGCCTCGCGACGCCGCCACCACAGGCGGCGAGGACGCCGCCGGCGACGGTCACGAAGAATGCTGCCGCGCTCCCGCGGAGAAAGCTGCGGCGCGTGGGAGTGCGTGGCTTGCGCCCGCCGGGGTGTCCGTCAGTCACGAACAAAGGGTACCGCACGCGTCATCATGTGCGAGGGCCGGGTGGGCGGCGGCTTTGCGGGCTCTTTCCGTTCGCGTTGGCTGCCCCGTCCAGGCGTGATACCCAGGGGTGGTCCGGCGGGAGTCTGCCGTACCTCCCGTCCAGGTTCAGCCATTGGGCCTGTGATAAAGGGGCGGGTGGGCGGCGCAACGTCTATGCGGCGTCCCCATGATCAGAGCCCGAAGGACGGCCGCCGATGACAGGCCAGCATCCAGCGCAGATTCCCGGCGAGCGTGCGGTTGCCGTGCGCGAACTCGCCAAGGTGTATGGTCCCCTCCGTGCGGTTGATGGCGTTTCGTTCGATGTCCGGCGGGGGGAGATCTTCGGCATCGTTGGCGTTAACGGTTCGGGAAAGACCACGACGGTCGAATGCCTGCAGGGGCTACGCGATCGAGACAATGGGGAGGTTCATGTCCTTGGGCTCGACCCGGCAACCCAGCGCGACGCCCTGCGCCACCGGATCGGCAGTCAACTTCAGGAATCCGCCCTCCCCGACCGGCTTCGCGTCTGGGAAGCGTTGGACCTGTTTGCCGCCATCTCGCCCCGGTCGAGGGATTGGCGGCGGCTCGCCGACGAATGGGGGCTGTGGGAGAAGCGACGGGCTGCGTTCGCGGACCTGTCGGGAGGTCAGCGCCAGCGGCTGTTCGTTGCGCTCGCGCTGGTCAACGATCCTGAGATCGTCTTTCTCGATGAGATGACGACCGGGCTCGACCCTTCGGCCCGGCACGCGGCGTGGGACCTGGTGCGGGCGGTCCGGCAGCGCGGGACAACGGTAGTCCTCGTAACGCATTTCATGGATGAAGCCGAAGAACTCTGTGACCGGATAGCTGTCTTCAAGGCCGGGCGGATTGTCGCGCTCGACACCCCGTCGGCGCTGGTGAGGCGCTTCGCCGACCACAGCACGGTACGTTTCACCCACGAGGGGGACGATTTGCCATGGCTGGACGGCTGCCCAGGGGCTTCGGCGGTCGAGCGCGAAGGCACCCGTTTCACGGTTGCAGGTGATGGGCCCCTGCTCGCCTACGTTGCCTCAGCGCTTGTGGCTCACGGCATCGCCCCGCTTGACCTTCGCGTAGAGCGGCCAACCCTGGAGCAGGCGTTCCTGCGGATCAGTGAAGTGGAGGCGACCACAAGGTGAGGGGCGTCCGAAAGCTGGCCTGGGTTGAGGTGAAGCTATTCATCCGGGAACCGCTCGCGCTGGTCTTCGCCTTCGCCTTCCCATTCTTCATGCTCTTCATCCTTGCCGGCGTGTTTGGCAACGACATCGATTCCACTGACCCGGAGTCGGTGGAGGTCTGGCGGGGCGTCGGGCCCTCCGACTACTACGTCTCCACCTACGTCGGCTTGGTGATGGCATCGGCTGGCCTGATCACGCTGCCTCTCCGCCTTGCTGGATATCGTGAGGCGGGTGTCCTGCGGAGATACAGGGCTGCGGGCGTCTCCGTCCCCGTGGTCCTCGGCGCCCAGGTCCTCGTTTGCATTGGCATGGCCGTCGTGGCGGCGACAGGGATTGTCGTGACCTCGACGTTGCTCTACGGGACCGTGCTCCCGGCAAACTGGGCGTTGGTGCTGCTTGCCATGGGAGCTGGCCTGCTGACGTTCGCCTCGATCGGCGTCTTCCTCGGCGCGGTATTGCCCACTGCCCGCGCGGTGCAGGGAGCGGGGCTCGCCCTATTCTTCGTGATGATGATGATCTCGGGCTCCGGCCCGCCCCGGGACGTGCTGACGGACTCGATGCGGCTCGTCAGCGACATGATGCCGCTCACTCACCTCAACCTGCTCCTGCAGGACGCATGGCTGGGATTCGGGTGGGCGATGGACCAGGCGCTGATCACGTTGGCCTTCGCCGTGGGCGCGGCCCTGCTGGCGGTGCGGTTCTTCCGCTGGGAGTGAGCCCGGCCGGCGTTGATTCCTTCCGAGGGACCACAATCCAGCCCGGCCCCGCGATCGCCATCGGCGGGTATCGTCGCCCCGACGCGGGAGTTCCACGATCCGTCCCCGGACCAAGGCAACGCCCGCGAGAGTGCGGAATCACCAGAGACTACCCCCGAGGGAGGCCGAGGCCGCGGGTGGCGATGATCCCGCGCTGGATTTCGCTGGTGCCGGCGGCGACGGTAGCGCTGACCGACTGGAGGTAGTTCGTGGCCTGATCAATGACCTGGTGCTTCGTGCCATCGCGCAGTTGGCCAAGGGTGCCGAGGAGGTGCATGCCCGTGTTGCTGATGCGCTGGCTCATTTCGCTGCCGAAGAGCTTGGATGCGGAGGCTTCGTGGTTCGGCACCATGCCCCGAGCTTGCATCGTGGCCACACGGTAGGCGAGGAACGTCCCCACGTTCACCTCAATGGAGCGGTCGGCGAGTTCGTGGCGGACGCTGGGCCGGCGGGCCACGAGTTCCGGGCGCTGCTTCGCCACGCCGATGAGGCGTTCAACGGTGCGCCGCCCGCCGGCGTAGGCCTGGATCCCGGAGCGCTCGAAGTCGAGGGCGACAGCCATGTGGTACCAGCCGCGGTTGACCTCGCCCACAACCTGGGACGCCGGGACGCGCACGTCTTCGAAGAAGACCTCGTTGAAGCCGTGGCGGTCGGCGATGTTGATGAGGGGGCTGACGGAGACGCCGGGGCTCTTCATGTTGACCATGAACATGGTGATGCCCTTGTGCTTGGGTGCGTCGGGGTCGGTGCGGGCGGCGAGCCAGCCCCAGTCGGCGAGGTGGCCTCCGCTGGTCCAGATCTTCTGGCCATTGATGACGTAGTCATCGCCGTCACGCGTCGCGCGGGTCTGGAGGGCGGCAAGGTCCGAGCCGGCGCCTGGTTCGCTGTAAAGAGTGCACCACCAGTCATCGGCGCCAGTGATACGCGGGATGAACTTCTGCTTTTGCTCGCCGGTGCCGTAGAGCATGAGGCTGGGGCCAACCCAGGCGATGCCCATGTTCATGGAGGGGGCGCCGTGGTAGGCCATCTCTTCGTTGTAGACGAGTTGGCGCATGTGGCTGGCGCCGCCGCCGCCGTACTCCTTTGGCCAGGCCATGGCGAGCCAGCCCCGGTCGGAGAGCTTCTTCTGGAAGCCCATGGTGTAGTCGTACTCTTCCTGGTTGGTCTTGAAGCCGCCTTCGTAACCGCGCTGGAGCCGTTCTTCCTCGGGGGGAAGGTTTTCCGAGATGAATTGGCGCACTTCCTTGCGGAAGGCTTCGACGTCGGGTTCGTAGGCGTAGCGCACGGTCGTGACTCCTGTGGTTGTTCGCGTGGGGCGAAGTATACGTGAGCGGAAGGCGCTTGCGGGAGACGTGTGGAGAAGAGCACAGTGAAATCCACCAACCCGGCGGGAGGCATCCGTGGACAACGAGATGAGCAGAGTAATCCGAGAAGCGGAAGAAGCAGCGAACGGCCGTGCGGCGAATTTCCTGGAGGGCCTCGCCGCGCGGCTTGGCTTGAGCGCCCGCGCGGGCGCGGTCTTCGGTGACCCGGTCGAAAAGGGGAGCGTCACGGTCATCCCGGTGGCGAAAGTGCGCTACGGTTTCGGCGGCGGGTCCGGCAGCGATACAAAGGAGACGGGCGACGGGGAGAAGCACGATGAGGGTTCCGGGGGCGGAGGCGGTCTTTCGGCTTCACCCGTTGGCTTCATTGAGATCCATGACGGGTTCGCCGAGTTCAAGCGGATCAACGACCCGCTGGCGTCCGTACCGGTGATCCTGGCTGGCGGCGCCGCGGCGTGGCTGGTGCTGCGGGGTCTGAGGGCGGTCTTCCGGTAGGCACCTCAAGTAGCGCCGGATGTTACCGGGCGGCGGGGCGGGCGCCGTGGAGTTCGCTGAACTCCCCGGTGAACTCCTCGGCAAGCTGGCGCTTGAGGATGTCGCTGAACGTTTCGCGGTCACGCCGCGCGGCAGCGATCAGGTCGTCCAGGGACGCGTGGGCGCTGCCCCATTCGGCTACGCCCGCAGTGATGGAGATGTAGGTCGTCCCGGCTTCGTCGCGCACGGGCTCATTGCTTAACCGGCTGCGGACGCGGTCGATGAAGACGCGCGCCCCCGAAGCGCCACAGCCGGCGAGCAGGGCCGCGAAGGTGCGAGCGTCCAACTGGTAGAGCGAGTCTTCAGTACGCCGTACGGCTCCGAGCGCGCGCGACACAACCTCCGCCACGGCTGCTCGCAGCTCGGCGGTAGGCCGGATGGCGTCGCCAACATCGAGGATGACGAGCGAGAACTGCTCGCCGCTGCGGCTGTAGCGGGCGACAAGCTTCTTCCATTCGTTCTCGAGCAGGGTGACGGGCGAAAGTTGGGCAGCCAGGCTGTGGTTGCCGGCCTCCAGCTCGCCGACATCCGCCTCGAGCTGCGCGTTCTTCGCCCGAAGGAGGAAGGCGTAGCGGGCGAGGACAACCAGCGCGAGGAAAGAGACTCCCGCGACGATGAGGCTCGCCCCTTCGGATGGGGAGACGGCCATGAGCAGCGGCGACCCGGCGGAAAGAGGTCCAGCGTAGAAGCCCATCAGTCTGATCGTCGTCACACTTCCAGCCGGCATGAAGATTCGTAATCCCTACGTTTAATCAATGACGGAGACGGGCGATGACCGCATCCCGGACCATGCCGAGCGTGCTGCCCTTCAGTGGCGATGGCGCACCTGCCGGGTCGATCCCTACGCCTGCGCGCAGCGGGCGGCGTGGGCGTAGACTCCAGCAGGATGCTTTCTGCTTTCAGTGCGCGCCTCCCTGCAGCCCGCCACCGCGATTTCCGCGCGCTCTGGGGCGGCGGGGCGTGTTCCAGCATCTCGCTCTGGACGCTGCTCCTGGGCAATGCGTGGATCGTCTACAGACTGAGCGACTCCTCCTTCTGGGTTGGTGTTTCGACCTTTGCCTCCATGTCGCCCTACCTGGTGGCGCCGCTTGGGGGGATCGTGGCGGACCGGATGGAGCGGCGGTTCCTCGTCCGCTTCACGCGATTGGCAACGTTCGGCGTGACCAGCGTGTTGTTTCTGCTGGCCGCGACCGGGGTCATCGAAGTCTGGATGGTCGTGGGGATGGCGCTGGTCCAGGGGATTGTCCGGGCGGTGGAGATCCCCGCGGACCAGGCGCTCCTCGCGAACGTGGTACCGGGCAGCGACCTGGCCAACGCCGTCGCCCTTACCAGCACAACCCAGCACGGTTCACGCGCGGTTGGGCCGCTGCTGGCGGGGCCGCTGTTGGCAACGGTAGGCGTGGAAGGGGCCTACGCCGTCTCGGCGGTGTTCGCGATCCTGGCGTTCTTCTCCGTGCGCCGGGTGAGTGTGTCATCACGCGGCGGCGTTACCAGGCTCAGCGATGTGGTTACGAACCTCCGCGTGGGACTGTCGTATGTCCGGGCGACTCCGGAGGTCTTGGCGGTGTTCGTGCTCGTGTTCGCTCACTGCTCGCTGACGATGTCCTTCGACGCGATGCTGCCCGGCTTCGCGGAGACGAAGTTGCACAGCCCCTCCGGTGGCTTCACGGTCATGACGTTCGGCGTTGGCATCGGGGCGCTGACGGGGACTTTCATTCTCGCCCTGACGACAGGCACGCGGCGGGGGGGACTGCTGCTGATCACGGCAATCGCCAGCGGCGTGTCGCCGATGTTGATGGCTGTATCCATGCACCTCGCTCCAGCGGCCGGCAGCGCCATCCTGATGGGTTCATCCCAGGCGATGTTTATGGCCCTGAGCGCGGTGATCCTCCAGGAAGTTGTCCCGGACGAGATCCGCGGGCGGGTGATGAGCCTCTACCTGATGTCGGCCGGCGGGATCATGGCGGTCATGAACCTGGGGTTCGGCTCCCTGGCGGACCGGCACGGTGCACCGGTGTTGTTCTTCGCGCCGGGGGCAGCGTTTGTTGTGATCGCGATCGTCAGCGTCCTCACGCCCCATCTGCGCGGCATCTACCGGACGGGCCGGGCGACCGCGACGGCGGGGGCGTAGCAGCGTAAGAGCTCAGTCCGCGGTGGGATCGAGAATCGTCAGCTCGGGGAAGTACGAGCGGTAGAAGCCACGGTCCCTGGTGAGCAAGCGGTCGGCCTGGTGGAGGGCGTGGCCGGCGACCACGAAGTCGGGGAGAAGACGAAGGCGGCTCCCGCGCCGCGAGCGGTAGTCGCGCCAGATCTCACCCGCTGCGACAGCTGCCGCGGCGTCGATTGGGCTGAACGCCACACCCAGACTATCCATGGCCGACGAAAACGCGGAGTGCGATGGGAACGTGGCGCTCAGTTCCGCCCACACAACCTCGCAGGCGACGAGGCGCCCCTCAGTAGCACACCGCAATAGGCTGCGAGCCGACAGGCGGGCAAATTGTGGATCGATCCACAAGACGTCAAACAACACGTTGGTGTCGAGCGCAGTGATCACTCTTCGACGGAAGGCCGAATGAAGGCCATGTACTCGTCTGTCGAACGTCCCTCACCAAGGATGCCCCAGATCCTGGCGATCGGGTCGTCGGCCGGGGCCTTTTCTATCACCAGCCGCCCGTCCTCTCGCACGAAGTCGAGTACCTGGCCCGGCTTGATCCCGAGTTCATCCCGCAGCTTCTTCGGGATCGTCACCTGGCCTTTTTCGGAAACGATCGCTTTCATACTTGCAGTGTAGGAATTCCTACCGACGTTGCCTACCCCTGAGATGGGGACGGCGGCTCGGGGTTCTACGCCTCGCGGGGCGCGTTGAACGTCCCCGTCCAGAGGAGCACCAGGATGGCGACTGCGGCCAAGGACGCGCAACCGGCGCCGAGATAGAACGGCGCGCGCTCGGAGACGTTGTCCCAGAGCAGCCCCGCGGTGACACTCGCGACGAGCACCGCGAGCCCGCTGAACCCCTGGAACAACCCGTTCGCGCTGGACCGCGACGCGGCCGGGACGAGATCTGCGACGAGCGCCTTCGAAACTCCGTCGGTTAGAGCGATGTAGCCTCCGTAGACAAGGAAGAGCGGCCAGACCAGGGCGCTGGAATCGGTGGCCGCGAACCCCAGGTAGACACCCGCGAATAGAAGGTAGCCGGCGAGCAGGACCCAAACGCGCGGGATCCGGTCCGAGACAATTCCCGCCGGGAGCGAGAGGAGCGCGTAGACGGCGTTGTAGGCGACGTACGCCAGGACGACCAGCGTGGTCGTGAGTCCCAGGTCCTTCGACCTCAGGATAAGGAAGGCATCGGATGAGTTGCCGATCATGAAGACCGTCGTGGCCCCAAGAAGCAGGTAGAACGCCGTCGGAAGGTGAGCCGGGGAGTGCCCCGGGGCGGCTGCCGCGGTGTGTTTGACAGCCAGCCGCGACTCCGGCACAAGGCGCATGGCGAGAACCGAGAGGATCCCGGGGATCACGGCGAGAAGGATTACGATGCGGAGCGCGGCGCCGCTTTGCAGAAACGCGAGGCCAACGAGCGGCCCAGCCACGGCACCGAGCGTGTCCATCGCGCGGTGGAAGCCGAAGACACGGCCGCGATCCTCACTGGTCGCAAAGTCAGCCAGCATGGCATCGCGGGGTGCCCCCCGGATGCCCTTGCCGAAACGGTCCACGGACCGCCCCACGAGCGCGAACGGCCAGACAACAGAGAGTCCAACCAGAAGCTTGCCAAGCGCGCCGAGCGCGTAGCCCGCGACGACGAAAGGCTTGCGGACACCCGCTCTGTCCGCCCACCGGCCCGAGACGAGCCTGGTGACGTTGGCCGTCCCTTCAGCGACGCCTTCCACCACCCCAACGGCCGCCGCGGGTGCGCCGAGCGTGCCCGTGAGGAAGAGCGGGATGAGCGGGTAGACCATCTCGCCGGAGAGGTCCGCCAGGAGCGACACGAGGCTCAGCAGCCAGACCGGCCGCGATATGCCTCGAAGCCGCAGCGTACCCACCACGCCGTCGCCTACCCCACTCCCGGAGGGATCTCCACGCCGCCGTCCTGCATCGCCATCACGGCCGGTTTCACGCTTACTTCGAGCAGTTCGGCGATGTCGTAGGCGCGGATGGTGCGCTGTTCTTCGTCCGGCTGGACGGCGGGGATGCCGTCTTCGAACATCTGGATGCAGAAGGGGCAAGCCGTGGCGACGATGCTGGCGCCGGTGTTGGCTGCTTCGGCGGCGCGGATGTGGTTGACGCGCGTCCCGGATTCTTCCTGCCACATGTTGCCGCCGCCGGCGCCGCAGCAGAGACCGCGTTCGCGGCTGCGGGGCATTTCGACCAGGTTCACGCCGGGGATCGATTCCAGCACTTCGCGGGGCGAGTCATAGATGCCGTTGCCGCGGCCGATGTAGCACGAATCGTGGAAGGTGATGGTCGAGCCGTTCATCTCCTTCGGCTTCAGCCTCCCCTTCGCGATGAGGCCCTGAAGGAAGTCGGCGTGGT
This sequence comes from Anaerolinea sp., assembly GCA_013822275.1. Taxonomy (GTDB): domain Bacteria; phylum Chloroflexota; class Dehalococcoidia; order Tepidiformales; family Tepidiformaceae; genus PNKC01. The sequence continues at coordinate 12,288 of PNKC01000043.1, forward strand.
GGGTCACTTCGTACTTGCCGCCGAAGTCGGGGTATTCGTTCTTGAAGGTGTTGAAGCAGTGCGGGCAGGCGGTGATCACGCGCCGCACGCCCAGTTCGTTGAACGTCTGGGCGTTCGTTTCGGCCAGGGTGGCGTAGAGGAACTCGTTCCCGAGGCGCCGGGCCGGGTCGCCGTTGCAAGTTTCGCTCTGGCCGAGGACCCCGAAGCTGGTGCCGGCTTCCATGAGCAGTTTCACGACGGACTGGGTGATGGTGACGTTCCGTTCCACGAGGGCGCCGGAGCAGCCGACCCAGTAGAGGTAGTCCTGGGAACCGTCGAACATCGGCACGTTGATGCCTTCAGCACGAAGCTGTTCAATCCAGGTCTCACGGGTCAGCTGAGTGCCGCGCCAGGGGTGGCCGCGCTGCTCGATGTTCTGGAGAGCTGCCTGCGCAGTCTGAGGGACGCGCGCCTGCTCCATCGTCAGGTAGCGGCGCATGTCGACGATCGACGGCACGTGCTCGATCATCACCGGGCATTCCTGGACGCAGGCGCCGCAGGTGCGGCAGGCCCAGAGCGATTCGTCCTTGATGTAATCGCCGACGAGTTCACCCTTGAGGTGCTCTGCCGGGTCCTTGCCGGCGATGAGCAGGGGCCCGGCGTGGTTCATGTAAGTCTTCATGTTCTGGATGATGGCCATCGGTGAAAGCGGCTGGCCCGCGGTCCAGGCGGGGCAGACATCGGTGCAGCGGCCGCAGCGGACGCAGGTGTCGGCATCGAAGAGCTGCTTCCAGGTGAAATCCTGGAGCTTGCCGACGCCGAGGCTTTCGCCGTCCTCCATCATCTTCTCGAAGTCGCCCATGGGGGCGAGGTAGAGCTGCCGCGTGGGGCGCTTCAGGAAGCCGTTGACGGGGGCAAAGATGATGTGGCGGAACTTGGTCATGCCCATCAGGGCGAGGAGCGTGAAAGCACCAACGACGTGGAACCACCAGAAGCCTTCGTGGATGTTGAGCGCCGTGTCTTCGCTCAGTCCGCCCATTAGCTTTGCAAGGGCGTAACCAGCGGGCGACCACTTTGACCAGTCTTCGTGGCCGGCCGGGATTTCGCCCGCGTACAGGCGGAGGCCCTCAACGAGGATGCCGCTGAAGAGGACCGCGCCGAGGAGGCCGACGATGATCGCGTCTTCATTGCGGCGGTCCCAGGTGAGCTTTGCCGGGGGTGACATGTAGCGCCGGTAGACGGCCATGGCCACGCCTACGAGGCCGATGACGCCAAAGAGGTCGCCAACCAGGCTGTAGCCAAGGTAGACGCCCCCCTTCAGGAACAGGTGTTCCGCGTCCGAGCCGAAGATCAGCGGGACGTAGTCATCCAGCGCGAGAAGGAGGGTGACGATGAAGAGGACGACGAAGCTGGAGTAGATGCACCAGTGCATGACGCCCGCGAACGCGTCGTTCTTCACGCGGCTGGTGCCGGCGCCCATGGTCAGGGCGTTGGTGAGGCGGGCGCCAATGTTGTTGAAGACGGGCTGGGGTTTGCCGAGCCGCCAGATGCGCAGGCGCTGGATGAACGCCCCGAGGATCACGGCCAGGCTGACGCCGAAAACGAAGTACATCAGCCAGGGGGTGCTGACGTTCCAGAACACCTCTCGCGAGGCATCCGTGGTCCGCGCGGTTTCGAGGGCGGAGATGCCGCCGATGATGGCTACGGGGATGATCAGCCCACCGGCGTTCACGCGGAAGCGGGTGCCCTTCGGCGCGGGGGGAGTTTGGTCGAGGCGCTCTGCCTGGGTCATGCTTCATTGGCCCCCGGTATTGGATTCGGGCGCAGTGCGTCCCGTTCCAGATTCCGGCAAATCCTACCCAGTAAGGGGGCAGTGCGCGAACGGCGGAATCGGCCCGCCACGGAGTGGTAGGATGCGATGGTGACCTTGCCATTGACCAACATTGACAATCTCATCGTGGTGGATCCTCCCTTGCGGGCAGGGAGGCCGAGCCACCAGCCATCGCGTAGACTGGCGCCACCACCATGAGCATTCGCGCGCCCCGGTCATCCAGACGGCCCGTTCAGCGCAAACCCGGCCAGGCACAGGGCGGGGTAACGGCGCGTCCGGCGCACCCGCCGCCTGGGCGCCAGCCCGCCTCGCTCCCCCTGCTCCATTCGCAGGCGATCCTCGGCAACCGGCTGACCGCGCAGCGGCTGGCGACGAAGCCGAAGTCGAAGGCGTTCTCGAGGAAGCGGTCTCTCACGAAGTCGCTTGAGAAGGCCGCGCGGGAGGGAGACAACACCGCCGCCGGCACCCACGCAAACGCGCTCCACGCTGAGGACGCCGCGTACTACCGCCAGCTCCTGAGTTACAAGCTGAACAAGCACAAGGGGAACGCCTCGAAGCGGCAGGCGTACCTCGCCGGGCCCTCGATCACCGTCCTCAAGGAGGCGATGACGGCAAAGGACTCGGAGCTGGTGGGCCACCTGATTTCGCTCATCGGCTTCATCCCCAAGGACGAACTGATCGCGATCGCTACCCAGGAGCCGGACTTCTTCCTGGACGATGTGCTCAAGCGGCTCCAGAAGGACGTGACGCTCACGGACAAGTTCCGTGAGCTGCTCATGGACAACTACTTCGACGCCTCCCAAACGCAGCTTGGAGGCGCTACCGGGCAGGACACGCGCAGCGAAGGCCTTCGGGGGATGCTGCGGGCGAGGCTCGGGGCGAAGTGGGTGGACTTTGCGAAGAGCATCCCCGTGCTGGCTCCCAGCGAAGAGGCATCGGAGCACTTCGCCGCCCAGGAAGAGGAGCCAGACGAGAAGGACATTGTCGACCGGATATTCGAATCGTTCGTGAAGAACCAGGGGATCAATATCGGCTATTACGCGGTGGCGAAGGACCGTACCGAGCAGATCATGATGGGGAAACCTGGCGGCATCAACGCCAATCTTGGCGAGCTGCCCGAGGTGCTCCGGACGCACTGCGACGACATCATGAAGATCCTCCGGGAAGCCGTCCGCGCCTACCCCGGCCTGGACATCAACTTCACCATCGGGATGGAGAAGCAGGCGCTGCTGACGAAACCGCTCGACGGACTGCCCGGCGGGCTCATCCCGAATTCGTTCCAGGGGAATGTGCGCAACCGCGCGGGTGAATGGACCAAGCAGATCTTCTTCACCGGGGTCCAGGACACCGCCGAACCGAATTCTCACACGTGGCTGCTGATCAACGGCCGTCCCTACGACGCGGTGCTCGGTACCAGGGGCCCGGACGTGGCTGCCTCCAAGGCAGCGGCGTTCAGGCAGGTGAAGACGGGGGACGACACGTACGACGCCGTCTGGCGGGACGGCGCGGGGAACGAGCTCCGCAAGCTTGTAGGCGTCACCGCCCCCGCGAACCCGATGGGGTTCGGGACGGCCTACGAGATTGGGCCAGTCGGCGGCGGGTAGGCGGTCAATCCATCGAGCCACGTGGCCTGGCCGCCCTGTCGCGCGTCACGCATCCGCGGCAGGCAACTGGGCTAACCTGATGGGTGGAGGTGGATGTGGCTGATCTTCTTGCGCCGGGGCTCTGGTGGCTCCACGGGACGCGCGGTTCCAACGTCTACCTGGTCGAAGCCGATGATGGGCAGTTGGCACTCATCGACACGGGGTTTGCTTCCAGTGCCGACGCCATCGTGGCCGAGTTGAACATGCTCGGGCTGCTGCCCCGGCTCGCTTCCATCCTCCTGACCCACATGCACCTGGATCACGCTGGGTCAGCGGGGAGGCTGCGCAGGCTGACGGGTGCGCGCCTCATCGTGGGGAGGGGCGACTGCTTCGAGCGGGACGGGCAACTCCTGCTGCGCACCCGCGTGGGCCGCACGCACATTGCCCATTTGCTCACCGGGCGGCGCACTCCTGCGCCCGTTGACGTGGCAATCACCGGCGAGACAGAGGTGCTGCCGGGAATACGGGCCGTCCCCGCGCCCGGCCATACCGCAGGGTCCGTCTGCTATGTGCTTGACCGGCTCGGCGCCGCCTTCGTCGGCGACCTGGTCATTAGTCACGGGGGCGAACTCACGCGGGCCATGCGCCTGGCGAACCAGGACGACACGCTCTACCTGGAGACGATGAAGCGTTTCGCCCTGGAAGCGCCGGAAAAGGGCCTCCCCGGCCACGGCGTGCCGGTGCTCGACGGCTTCGGGGATGCTCTGCGCACGCTGGCCGCGCTGCCCCGGCGGCGGGGTGGGCCTCGCCTGAACGGGCAGCGCTTCGCCCGCCTGGTGCGGTTCGGACGGGGCATGTCTCGCGAGCGTACGCCGCGGGGGACGGGCCGGGGCGACTGAACCGGGGTTCCGCCTGGCACCTTACGGGATGCTGGCAGGCGCCCGCACCTCCATGTCGTCGGCGATCCCGGCGAAGTCGCGGACGTTGAAGGTGAGGATGACATCCGCGCCAGCGGCCCGGGCGGTCGCCGCGATAACTGCGTCGTAAGTCCGCCCACCGGCGATACCGGAAGCTGCCAACTCGGCCAGGAGGTCCGCGTACTGGTCCGCGGACAACGTGACGACAGCGCCTTTCGCGACATAGCTCACCTGGATGAGTTCAGTCACTACGCGCGGGGCAAGGCGGAGAGGTGGGGGCAACCGGGTGAGTACCGAGTAGCACTCCATGAGCGAATGTCCCGCGAGCAGCATGTGCTCCCCATCGTCCAGCCTCCGGCGCAGTTCGGTGCGCGCAGAGACATGGTTCTGGTGCCAGCGCTGTAGGGCCGGGACCAATACGCTCGTATCTGGAACAAAGCTGGTCAGGGCGCATCGTCCTCGCGGTGGATCGTCCCTCGCTCGTCACGAAGCTCTTGCAAGGTCCGCGCCACCATCTCGGCGGTGAGCACAGGCATCGGCCCATCTGCCACGGCAACGAGGAACCCATCAACATACTCCAGATGGATGGGCACCTCGGCCGGCTCGATTTGGATGTGGCCGTTGCGGCAGGACACTTCCAGTTCCATGCCGGGTTCGATCCCAGCCTCTTCGCGCAGCTTCTTTGGGATTACCAGGCGGCCTGCCGCGTCAATGGTAGTTTTCATGGTACTCATTCTACCATCACGTTACGGGGGCGTGATCGTGACGGGTCGCGGAGGCGGACGACCTACGCGCTACGATCGCGCGGCGGTCCATTCCTGGGCGCGCTTCCGGAGCGCATCTTCATACCGCGGCCAGTTTTGCAGCGTTTCCGGGTCAAAGTCCGCTCCGTTCGGCCAGGTTACCGTGCCGGCGTCGGGGTCAATCGTGGCCGCGGCGAAAAGCTTCGTATCCTGAAGGGGGCCGTAGAGTTCCCCTCTCAGCACCCGTGCGAAGTCGATGGTCCGTTCGAGCCCGTCATCGAACATCAGCCAGAGTGAACAGGGCGCGACCACGCAAAGACCGATGACGCGGCGGATTTCGTGCACGCACCCCATTGTAACCGGGTCCGCGGCCGCGGCTTGGTCCCTACACGTTGTCGTTCTGGGCGCCGCCGTACGCCTTGCGGAGGTCGTTCTTGAGGACCTTGCCCATCGTGTTGCGGGGGAGTTCGTCCACAATCGCGTAATACGCCGGGGCCTTGAAGCTGGCCAGGCGGCCCTTGGTGTACTCGATCATCTCTTCGGGCGTGATCTTCGCGCCCTCCTTCGGGACGATGACCGCCTTGACGACTTCGCCCCATTCAACATCCGGGACGCCTATGACGGCGGCTTCTTCCACCTTGGGGTGCTCTTCCAGGCAGTTCTCAATCTCGCCGGCGGAGATGTTTTCACCGCCGCGAATGATCAGGTCCTTCTTCCGGCCCGTGATGAAGAGGTAGCCGCCTTCGTCGATGCGGCCGACGTCACCGGTGTGCAACCAACCGTCTATGATCGCCGTGCTGGTCGCGTCTTCCTGCTTGTAGTAGCCCTTCATGACCCGGTCCGAGCGGACGCAGATCTCGCCCTCCTCGCCGGGTGGGAGGAGGTGGTTGCGCTCGTCCATGATGCCCAGCTCGACGTCCGGCATTGGGCGGCCGACTGAGCGGAGCCGCCGCTCCTTCAGCTCCGTGTCCACGCTCAGGTCGTGGTCTTCTGCGCTGAGGAAGGTGAGCGTTGAGGTTGATTCGGTCTGGCCGTAGGCGTTGACGAGGCCAATGCCGCGTGGCGAGAACACGTCGCAGGCGCGGCGCACGACTTCGTACGGCATGGGCGCCGCGCCGTAGGTGATGCTTTTCATGCTTGAAATGTCGAACTTGTCGAAGTTGGGGTCCTCCATGATGCGCTTCAGCATGGTGGGGACGACGAAGGCGTGCGTCGCCTTCTCCTGGTCGACAGCCTGGAGCCAGAGTTCTGGCGTGAACGCCGGGAGGATGACGAGCGTCCGGCCGCTCCAGATGGCGAGCATCATCGCGGTCGCGCCGGCGACGTGAAAGAACGGCGCCGAGACGAGCAGCTTGTCGTGGATCTCCGGGTCGGCCGGGTTCTGGTTCGTCACGTACGCGGTCATATCCCGGTAGGTGAGGACAACGCCCTTGGGCAGCGCCGTGGTGCCGCTGGTGAAGATGAGGATGGTGGCGTCGTGATCGTCGATTTCGACCCACATCTCTTCTTCGGCGGCGTTGGCGATGAGGTCGGCGAAGTTGAGGTAGCCCTCCGGGGCGCTCTCGAAGGCGATGAAGTGGCCGGTCGAAGTGAGCGTCGGGCGGATGCGGTTGACGAGATCAACGTAGCGGTCCGAGACCAGTACGACGTGGCACTGGCTGACGTTGAGCATGTGGGTCAGCTCTTCATCCTTGGCCCGGTAGTTCAGTGGGACGAAGGTGGCGCCGAGCATGGCGCAGGCGTAGTAACTGATGACGTAGTCCGCGCTGTTGACCGACATGACGGCGATCTTCGAGCCGCGCTCGATGCCGAGGCCCTGGAAGGCGTTGGCCAGCTTCACGACTTCGGGGTACATCTCCCCGTAGGTCACGCGCTTGCCGCTGCCGCCGACCTCGACGAGCGCCTCGCGGTCTGGTACCACCGCAGACGAGATCTGCAGAAATTCGATTGTGTTCATGAAAACTCCGGGAGGAAGTGCTGCAAGGAGCGTCCGTGGGCGGATTCTACCGAAACCGGCGGCGTTGGGCGAACGGAGGCGGGATCCGGACGCATGCGGGGTATACTGAGGGCATGACAACACCCGTCCGCGTGAACCTCGAAGAGTTCCTCGCGATGGAGGAGACGAAGCCCTACCTCGAGCTGATCGACGGAGAGGTGGTGCCCAAGGCCATGCCAACGCCGCAACATGGACTCCTGGTGCTGGAGATCGGCGCCCAACTACGCAACTACCTGAGGGCATCCCGTGAGGGGCGTGCCTTCACCGAAGTGCGCCATCAAAGCCGCAATGAGGAGCGCGTCTATTTGCCGGACCTCAACGTCACCGTGAAGGACCGCCTCGCGAGGGAGGCGTTCCGAGGTCCCGTCGACCTGGCGCCCGACTTTGCCATCGAGGTACTTTCACCAGACGACCGGGCGGCGCGTGTACTGGACCGTGTGCAGTTCTACCTGCGCGCCGGGGTCCGGCTCGTCTGGATCGTGGACCCGGAGAGCCGGGCGGTCTTCGTCTACCGGCCCGGCGCGGCCCCGGAAGAGCACCGCCCTCCCGCCGTCCTGGACGCGAAACCGGTCCTTGCGGACTTCGAACTCAGCCTTGGCGAGCTGTTCGCGGTGTTGGACGAGGAGTAGCGGTCGCGCGAAGGCAGCCGGCTACAGGCAGCATTTTGGGCGGTCGAACCCGGTTGGGGCGCGGCGGGGTATGATTCGCGCGCACACCGGCACATCGCCAGAGGAGCAGCCATGGATAGCTTCAAAGCCCAGCTCTTTCTTCACATCCTCGCGGTCATCGTCAGCATCGGCGCCACCTTCGCCTTTCCGTTCTTGCAGGCGTTCGCGGAGCGCAGCGGCGTGGGCGCCACCCGCTTCGTGATGCAGTTCATGGTGCGGATCGAGAAGGTCCTCGTGATCCCGGGCTCGATCCTCGTTGCGCTTTTCGGGGCCGGGCTGATTTTCGACGATGAGACCGGTTACAAGGACGACTTTCCGGCCTGGCTGATGGCGGCGATCACGATCTTCATTGTTGTTGTCGTGGTTGACCTGGTTGTCCAGCAGCGGCAGGTGAAGTCAGCCATCGACGCCCTGGAAGGCGCGCCGGAGGGCGCGGGGCTGCCAGCGGCCTACGTACCCATCGGCAGACGGATCCAGATGGTAGGCGGCCTTGAAGGCCTCGCCATCGTTGTCATCACCTTCCTCATGGTGTGGAAGCCGGGCGAGTAGGAGAGAACAAATGCCAGCGATTCATTTCGGCGTCACGGTCCCCCAGATTAAGCGCACGTTCGAAGAGAGCCGCTCCGCCGCGCGCGAGTTCGAAGCCATGGGCTACGACTCGCTCTGGGTGTGCGACCACCTCTACGGGCCGCAGTCCCCTTCCATCCCCATCCTGGAAGCGTGGTCGCTCGTTTCCGCCCTGGCGGCGGTGACGGAGAAGGTGGAGATTGGCACGCTGGTGACGCCCGCGGGCATGCGCAACCCGGCGCACCTCGGGAAAGTGATCGCCACCGTGGACAACATCTCCGGGGGCCGGATCATCCCCGGCCTGGGGGCTGGCTGGATGCCGCGCGAGTTCACGGATTTCGGTGTCCCCTTCCTCTCCACCGGAGACCGCCTCCGCCAGCTGCGCGAGACGGTCACGCTCCTGAAGCGGATGTGGACCGAGCCGGAAGTGACCTTCGAAGGGCGGTTCGTGCAGGCGCACAACGTCGTCTGCGAACCGAAGCCCGTGCGGACGATGCCGATCCTCATCGGGGGCGCCGGGGAGAAGGTCACGTTGAAGCTGGCGGCTCAGGAAGCGGCGATCTGGAACAACCTCGCCGGGCACCAGGGCGCGCTCGCGAGGAAGGTAGACGTGCTCAAGCAGCATTGCGAGACGGTCGGCCGGCCAATCGAAGATATCGTCATCAGCCAGCAGTGCCTCGTCACCATCGCCCCCAACGAAGAGAGCGCCGGGCCGATGATTGAGACGGCGAAGAAGATTTTCGGTGGCCACATGGGCGACCCGGCCGGGCCCCTTGCCATCGCCGGAAGCCCCCGGCGCGTCCGCGAGCAGATCCAGAAGCACATCGACCTGGGCTGCACGATGTTCGTGATGGAGTTTTTCGGGCGGGACACGAAAGAGGCAGGCAAGCTCTTCGCCGATACCGTGCTGCCGCACTTCAAGTAGGCGGAAAAGGGGAGCTCTGATGGAACGCATCAAGGATGGAGACCTTGAAATAGTCGTCGCCGGACCGGCGGGGTTCGGCAACAACATCTACGTTGTCGTGGACCGCGCGACGGGCGAATCCGCCTTTGTCGACGCACCCGACGAACTGGAAAAGAGCATCGAAGCGGCGGAGGCGGCGGGCGTCCGCCCTTCGAAGATCCTCCTGACGCACTCGCACGGGGACCACACAGCGAGCATCGATGCGCTCAAGGAGCGCTACGGTTGCCGCGTGTACGGTGACGTCCGTGAGCCGTGGCTGAAGGAAGGCCAGCTCGACGAGCCCGTTGCCCATGGCGACGAGGTGGCGGTTGGCAGCCTGCGCTTCAAAGTGCTGAGCGTCCCGGGCCACACGCCCGGCAGTACCACGTTCTTGACGGGAAAACACGCATTCGTAGGGGACACACTCTTCCCCGGCGGGCCGGGACGTTCGCGCGACAACGCCGCCCTCCAGCAGGAGATAACGTCGATCAGGACGCATCTCTATGCGCTGCCGGATGACACGCTCATCCTCCCTGGCCACGGCGACCGGACGACCATCGGCGCGAGCAAGGCCGAGTATGCGGTCTTCGCCGCGAAACACCACCCGGCGGACCTGCACGGCGACGTGAGCTGGCTGGAGTCCTGACTCAGCCAGGGAGCGGCATGGGGCGGGCCGGGAAGGACGCCCACGGCAGACCTTGGCGTAATCGTCCCCCCACGGCGCGGTGGGGGAGGCGGCGCGATTCGTCTCCGAACGGACACAGGGGGCGGTTCGAGGTAGAATCGGCCCTGATTCTCCTATGACTTCAGGAAACACAACGGCCGCTCCAGCAGGCCGCCTTGAACGGCGCAAAGCGCGCACGCGGGCTGCAATCGTCCAGGCAGCGACCAGTCTCTTTCGGGCGAACGGCTACGAGGCCACCTCTGTCCAGCAGATTGCCGAGCAAGCCGACACCGGTGTGGGCACGCTCTATGGTTACTTCACATCGAAAGAGGAGATCCTCCGGGAGGTGCTCCGGTCGCGCTCCGAAGAGGCGTTTGCGCGGTACTTCGCGCAGGTCGACGAGTCTTCGACGTATGTGGACCGGATCTGCACGGCGATGCGCATTGTCGCGGCCTACATCAACGAAAACCGCCGCATATTGGTGGCGGCGTTCGGCGCGCCGGGACGCGACCGGGGCCTCGACAACCAATCTCAGGAGACGCTCAAAGCGGCGTTTTCGGCGCTGCTTACCACGGGGATGGAACGAGGCGAAATCGCGCCCCTGCCCGCGGAGACAACGGCCCAGGCCCTGATCGGGATGGTAACGATGGCGGTCCTCGGAGTGGGCATCTGGGCGGGGCGCGAAGACGACCCGTTGCTGCTCGCCGAGCTTGAGCACGTGACCCGTCGGCTGCTAAGTGGTATGTCGTAGATCATAGTCAACCGGCCCGAATTCACTACCCCGAAGTGCCATGTAACGGAGCGCCTGCTTTCCGCGATGATGTCGCTGGAACTGTTCACCGGGGTTCTGTGGTCCCGGCAGGTGAACAGCCGAGGGCGAGGGCAGGTGAGACATCTCAGTCCCCCATTCTGAGGTGTGCCCTCGCCCTCACCAATTACCTCGTAATTGGTGAGGGCGCCTCGTTGGCCGCGCGTCAGGCGCGGTTTTTTTGTGCCCGGAAACCGGGGGTGCTCAGTCCCCGTCATCATCCTCCGGCGCCTGCCAGCCCGGGGCCGCCGCCACGCGGCGCGCTTTCGCCTCGTCCTCGGCCTGGCTCAGCGCCGCTTCAAACCGGTCGCGAGGGACGGCGAGGATCAAGATGGCGATGGCCACGAACACGACGGCGACATCGTCCAACTGGCCGATGACAGGGATGAAGTCCGGGATGATGTCGAACGGCAGCGCCAGGTAGCCAACGAGGACGAGGAGCGTGAGCTTGCCGGGAAGGCCCACCCGGGGGTCGGCCAGTAAGAGCCGCCCAAAGCGCAGTTTCGCCCGCGTGCCGAGGGCGAGGAAGCGGCGTCCCCGTGCGCTCGCGCGCAGGGTGCGCAGGGCAAGTGCCGCGACGGCGACGAAGGCGCCAAGACCGAGGATGAGCCATCCGTACCACGGCATGACGGTAGCGTAGCGGCCTCGCTGTCTTGTGGCCCACGATGCAGGCCGCGCGGGTGGCTGGTACGATCGGACACCATGACCATAGAACTGCGCCTCGATCCCTCCGAGAAGGCCTTCGACCGCGAGCGCATGCAGGCGGCGATCGTCGAGTTGCTGAGCGCCATCGGCGAGGACCCCGCGCGAGAGGGATTGCTGGATACGCCCCGCCGGATCGCCGACATGTACGAAGAGATCCTTGGCGGCCTCGCTCTCGACCCGGCCGAGTACCTCAGGGTCGGGTTTGAAGTCGCGCACGACGAGATGGTGATCCTGCGCAACATCCCGTTCTACAGCATGTGCGAGCACCACTTCCTTCCGTTCCACGGGGAAGCGCACGTTGGCTACGTGCCGGATGGGCGGGTAGTGGGCATCAGCAAGCTCGCCCGCGTGGTGGAGGCGTTTGCCCGGAGGCCACAGATCCAGGAGCAGCTCACAAGCCAGATCGCGGAGACGATCATGGATACGCTCAAACCGGATGGGGTCGCGGTTGTGATTGAGGCGGAGCACCTTTGCATGACGATGCGGGGCGTGAAGAAGCCGGGCAGCCGCATGGTCACGAGCGCAATGCGGGGAGACTTCCGGGCCTCAAGCGTGACGCGCGCGGAGTTCCTCTCCCTGGTCCACGGACACCATTGAAGTGCTGAGTGCTGAGTGCTGAGTGCTGAGTGCTAAGAGCTT
>PNKC01000044.1 GCA_013822275.1 Anaerolinea sp.
CAGCGGGAACGAGGGAGACGCGGAAGCCAAGGCGTTCCAGTGCCCTGGTGTGGCGTCTCTCAAGTTGGGCCTTGGTCCGTTCGTCGTGATAGTTGACGCCCAGTGCCTGATACGGCGCGTCTTCCTTGCGCATATGGAACACGATTCGGAGGATGCGATGGGCGACGGCAAGGGCTGCCCGTGGAGGTTCGATGCAGGCGGCCAGCCTCCGGTACAACTGCCCAAGAAAGGTCTTGGTCGTCCGTGCGGCGTGCGCTGCCTGGAGCAAGACCGTGCGCAGGTGGCGGCATCGCTCGCCTGCCAGCGCCCGCGGAGGGGCGCGACTCCGGTCTCATTCCCCATTCCTCATGCCTCGCTCCTCCCCGCAGAGGCGCCAACGCGCTAAACGCGCTATTAACGCAAAATCACAAGGAAATTTGGCCTCCGGAAGCTGGAAGCGGGCGGCTGGTGGCCCCGCGCCAGGCTCTTTGCTCTTTGCGCTCCTGCTCCCCCGTGTGCTCGCGTGTGCTCCTGTGTGTTTCCGTTTCAGCGCACGCATCGCCGGCTGGAGCGGTCTTCCAGGCTTGAAAGGTCGAACGGCTTGTAGCGCTGTTTCCAGCGGTAGAAGGTCTGCCGGGCGATCCCGAAGTGGCGGCAGGTGAGGCTCACGTTCTCGCCGTGGTCGCGATGCCAGTCGAACCACTTGAGGCGCTTCTTCGCTTCAGGAGAGAGGTCCCCGAGGTGGAGCTTGGCGAGCTTGCGCTGGGCATGGCTGGGGAGCGTCAGATTCTGCACCTGGCACTCCTCTGCGAGCTGGGACGACACGAGGGTGAGCTTGATAGAGTGGAGCAGGGAGGGCCTCCGGGACGGGCGTGGATTGGACACCAGCATCCTACCGGAGGTCTCCCTTTCTCTCTTTTCTCAGTCGCTCTCTCGCCACTCGTTCCTCCGTCTGGTAGATCCTGTATGGAACTGTGTACACAGTTACCTGACTGTCTCGCAGGTTTCTGAACTTGATCACCCCTGCGAGAAGGCTTTCCTATGGGCGCGGCGGTTGCGTTGGCATGAGTGGAGAGCCTTCAAACGTGAGGGAACTTTGGGGCTCCCGCGTGCGTTGGCGGGCCTGGCAGCGCACCGCTTGCTTTCGCGCGCGGTACGGACCGGCAGCGGGTGCCAACAGTCGCCAGCCGGTCGGCGGGCGGCCTGCCCGGCCGCTTTCTTACGGGCGCGGCTCTGTGCTGGGCCCGGGTGGAGGGGCGAGCGGGCCGCGGCGCTGGTTGGAGATCGCGCAGACCAGGCTGTGGCCGATCGCCCCCTCGATGTCGTACATGGTGCAATCCGCGACCGCGATGCCTTCGGACGATTGGTGGGAGGTCACTTCGAACCCGACCCATTCGCCCACGGGGTAGCGGTGCAGGTAGAGGGTGATGTCGGCGTTGATGAATTGGAGGCCTTCGCTGCTCCAGTTGGCGAACGGGTTGGTCCAATCGGCGGCGGAGGCCGCGCGGACGAAGGGGGTCAGCGCGACCCCCTCCACCAGGGGGCGGGTCTCGCGCAGCCAGGCGCGCTGCTGACCGATCCTGGCCGGCCAGCCGGTCACGCGGCGGGTCTCCCACATCGGGAGCCAGTTGGGGGCCGATTCCGCCTGGGGTTCGGGAGGCGGGAGGTCTTCCGGGGAGGGGACGTCCCAGTTCGGCGGGCTCCAGCGCTCGCCGGGCGGGTTTTCGGTGGTCTTGAGGAGGACGGCGTTGGCGCGGGCGAACGACGTGCCGCCGGAGGTGTACTCCAGCTCGATCACGCGGATGCGGTTGCCATCGCGAATCGCCTTCGTGGTGACCTGGGCGGGCGCCAGGGTGGGCAGGCGGTAGAGGTCCAGCGTGAGGCGGGCGCAGTGGAACCCGCCGTGGCTCCAGCGCGTTTCAAGCTCGTGGCCGAAGAGGCCGGCGAGAACGCGGGCGTGGAGGGAGTTGGCGTCCCAGGGCCCACGAGCGATGGGGTTGAACGCGTAGCGGCCGTCGCCTTCGGAGCGGGTAAACGCCTCGGTTGTCATGGTGAAACCCCGGGGACACAGAAACCGGGGCCCCTGGGCCCCGGTCCGGTTGGTGGTGCGGACCCGCTCAGTCGGCGGAAGGGAGGACCTTGGGCTGCATCAGCTCCATGTCCCGCCCGCCAACCTTGAGTTCGCAGTTGCCGGGCTTGATGACGAGGAGCTCAATACCGGTCTGTTCGTCCTTGTAGCGCTTGCCGAGTTGTACTGCCATGAATCGTCCCCCTCGTTACTTCTTGAGTTCGAGCGGCGTATCGCCGCAGGTGATGTCGCCGTCTCCGCCCTTGGTGACGATGAATTCCGAGCCACATTTCGGACAGGTGTACCGCTTGCCAGTTTGAGCTGCCATTCCTCTTCCCCTCAATCGATCCGCGGGGCACACGCTCCCGCGAGGTAGTTGCAGGCCGGATCGTAAACAGCGGGTGTGGGGGCGTCAAACGGGGGGCGAAGACGGGGCCCCTCTGGGCCCCGTCTTCGCCCCCCGTTGCAGGGTCCCGTTATTGGACGAAGATGGTGGCGAGCATGTCCGGGTGGTAGTCGCAAGTGATCTTGAACGTGCCGGCCGTGCTGAAGGTAATCGAGCGGGTCTGGCCCGGCCTGATGTCGTCGCCGTCCTTCTTGCCGTTCAGCGTGATCGTATGGAGTCCAACCACCCCGGCGAACTTGACAGCGGTGCCCTTCGCGATGAGAACGACGCCCTTGTTGGCGGGTTGCTTGGTGCCATCCGCGGTGAGGGTGAAGTCGTTGGCGTTGGCGTCGATCGTGACTTCTTTCGATTCCGTTGCGGGGGGCGTGACAGCTGCGGCAGGGGTGGCCGAGCCCACGCCTGGCAGAGTCTGGAAGACGCTGTTTGGGACCGCGTGCTGGACACAGGCCGTGCCAGGGTTCTTTGTGTCCGGGGGCGCGGAACCCCAGGCGTCCGCGGGCATTTGGAGCGTCTGCCCGATGGGGACAACGTCCTCAGGGGCGATCTTGCTCGCCGCGGCGAGGGATTCCGCGGTCACGTTGGAGAGGGTCTTGGCGGCATCCGCCAGCGATTCGCCCTTGACGACGTAGGCGGAGATCTTGGGGAGCGCCAGGACGACGGCCGGGTCGAGGGGGTCGCCGGGATCGAGCCCGTTCTCGCTGGCGAGGATATCCGCGGAAAGGCCGTGTGCCAGGGCAACGGATTCCAGGGTGTCGCCAGACTGGATGACGTAGCGGGTGCCGGGTGGGAGGCTGAGGCGCTCGCCGGCCTGGAGGACCGCATCTTCGCCCAGGCCGTTGGCGGCGGCGAAGTCTTCCGGCTTGAGGTCGTGCTGGGCGGCGATAAGGGCGAGTGTCTGGCCTTCCTGGACCACTGCCGCGGCGCCAGCGGGGAGCTTGAGGCGGCGCGTGTATTCGAGGGCCGCGGTGTTGTCGACCCCCTGGAGAAGGGCAGCGTTGAGGCCCTTGATCTCGGCGGGCGTGAGGCCATGCCGTTCGGCGACGGATTCAAGCGTATCCCCGGCGACGACCGTGTAGGTCGCGCCCTCGGGAAGGGCCAGCTTGTCCCCGGGGTAAAGGCCCGGCACGACCACGCCTGCGTCGTTCAGGATTTGGAGCGTTGCGCGGCCCTTGGACTGGCTGAACTTGTAGGGGATGTTGTTCAGGTCGGCGATCATCAGCGCGCCAACGTGTTGGCCATCCGCCACCTTGGCGATGGTTTCGTTGTCGTTGTAGACGGCATAGGTGTAGCCATCCGGGTCAGCGCCGAAGCCCGGTATCTTGAGCTTCGAGCCTTGCTTGAGGACACCGGAAACTGGGAGGCCGTTGAGTTCGGCGAGCTGCCTTGAGCCGATGCCGTGCGCTTTCGCGATCGTGTCGAGGGTATCGCCGCCGATGACGACGGTAGTGTGACGGTTGAGGTTCCGGGCGAACTCGACGGCTTCGACCCAGCCTTTGCTGGTCGGGTTGCCCGCATCGTCGAGAACGTCCGCTTCGGCGGGCTCGGTGATGAGGTCGATGAGGTGTTCGATCTGGATGGCGTTAAGGGCGCCGCCGTTAGTGTTGAGCCAGGCTGGCATGACCGTGCCCGCGCGACCACAGGAGAGGGTTGTCTTGAGGAGGGCGCGGTTGGCCTTAAGGACGAGAGGGTCCTGGTTCTGAAAGTCCGGCCTGTTGAGCTGTGGGCCAACCCCGCCCTCGCCCTTGATGCCGTGGCAGGTGCGGCAGTTGTTGGCGAAGAGGAGAGCCCCACGTTCAACGGACTGGTCCTTTGTCCATTCCTTCTGGAGGGGGGCGCGGTAGGGCAGCTCAATGACGGAGTAGGCGGCGCAGCCACCCACGAAGATGAACATCAGGACGACCATCACGACGATCTGCTTTTGGGTATTCAATCGTTTCTCCGCCTAGCCGTTGTAGGGCACGGCGCGAAGCGGGTTGTCAGCACCGCCGCCCGTAATCTTGCCGGTGTTGACGCTCAGGGAGCCGTCTCCGTTGACGGAGAGGGCCATGGTGTCCATGGGGCGGGGCGCCGGACCGTAGACGCGGATGCCGGCGCGGGAATAGGTGGAGCCGTGACAGGGGCAACGGAACCAGCCGGTGACGCCCGGGAAGTTCACGGCGGCGCCGTTAAACGAGGGGTTCCAGGGCACGGTGCAGCCGAGGTGGGGGCATTTCCAGTAGAGGGCAAGGAGGCCCCCGGTGCCGCCGACGCCGAGGACGTCGCCCTCGGCGCCCTGGAGGTTGGAGAGCCAGAACTTACCGCCGGAGATGCGGCTGGGCTCGGCCCCGGGCGCCGGGACGCTGACCCTGGGCACGGTGACCACGCCGCCGAAACCGGTTGGCTTGAGCCGGTTGAAGAAGCCAAGGAAGCCCGCGACCATGGCACCAACGCTCAGCGTGAGGCCAGCAAAGACGCTGACACGGAGGAAGGAGCGGCGCGCTATTTTGCGTGCTTCTGTTTGGCGTGCGCGCTCGATGCGCCCGGCTGGGCGGGCGGCGGGTGAGGACTGTTCCGCTTGTGCCATGTTCTGCTACTCCTGGCCCGGGATGCCTTCGCTGACTTTGAGCTCCCACGGGAAGACCAGCTCCTGGCCCTGCCCGCGGAAGGCGGTGCCGGTGAGCGTAAGGACGCCGTAGGCAGCAATAAAGCCGCTAAAGAGGGCGATGAGTGCGTCGCGCCGGGTGACGACCCAGCCCAGCTTCCACATCGCGTAGATCATGAGCGCCGGCAAGCCAACAAGGACCGCCGTTGGGATGCCCTGTTCAACCAACCAGGCGGGGAAATCGAGATGCTGAAAGCCCTGGTCCAGGATCTTCAGGTTGAAGGGCAGGTAGGTGATGCTGCGCGACCATTCGGGCCACGGCAGCTGGTTCTGGATGGAGCGGACGTTTTCGAGGAAGCGGAACGTGTCGCCGCCCGAGAGGCCGAACCAGTCATTCAGGAAGAAGGCGATCTTGCCGCTATCCCAGAGGATGAGGCCCCAGGTCCCGATGAAGCCCACCAGCGAGCCGACGACGGTAAGGCGGACCGCGCCTTCGGTGCCGAACCACACGCCCTGGCCTTCGTGGTCGCGGTCGAAGTAGGGGAAGGCGCCCATGATGACGAGCCAAATGGTGGGGACGATAACGCCGGCCATGCCCGCGTTCATGTGGAGGAGCAGTTCCTGGAGGTTCAGCAGGTACCAGGGCGCCTTGGACGGGTTTGGCGTGACGTCCGCATTGGCCTGGTCCAAGAGGGGAGCGTTCATGAGGGCGGAGAGGGCGAAGAGCGTTATCGTGAAGACCATCGCGGCGATGAACTCGATGAAGACGAGGTCCGGCCAAACGAGGACCTCTTCGTCACGGTTGCGTGACTGGGGCCGGGCGACGGGGCGGGCGACTACAGCGGTTGCCATCTGATTCCTCTCCTGCGTCCTGTCTCCGGCCTACAGGGGCCGCGCGAGGCCGCCGTCGCGACGGATCCGCCAGAAGTGGACAGCCATGAAGATGGCCGCCAGCAGCGGAAGGCCGATGACATGCAGCGTGTAGAAGCGGATGAGTGAATCGGGACCGACTTCGAAGCCGCCGAGCAGCCAGAAGCGGGTCTTTGGGCCGAGGACGGGGGCGGAGCCGGCGATGTTGGTGCCGACGGTGATGGCCCAGAAGGCCAACTGGTCCCAGGGCAGGAGGTAGCCGGTGAAGCTGAGGAGGAAGGTGAGGACGAGGAGGATCACGCCCACCACCCAGTTGAATTCACGCGGGGGCTTGTACGCGCCCGTATAGAAGACGCGCATCATGTGAAGGAAGACGAGGATGACCATGGCATGCGCCATCCAGCGATGCATGTTGCGCATCAACTGGCCGAACTGGACGGTGGTCTGGATGTTCTGCATGTCCAGGTACGCGCGCTCGACGCTGGGCACGTAGTAGAACATCAAGAGGATTCCGGTCACCGTGAGGCCGAGGAACATAAAGAAGGAGAGCCCACCCAGGCAGTAGGTGTGGGTGATCTTCACGTGGGTGCGATGGATACGCGTGGGGTGGAGGTGGAGGAAAACGTTGGTGGCGATGACGAGCATCTGGTTGCGGGGCGTGTTCGGGTAGCCGGTGCGGAAGACGGACTTCCACACGTAGTTGTGGAAGAGCTTGTCGTAGATCTTGTCGGCGATCGTGGGCTTGGATGGAGTTTCGACGGCCATGGCGATCGTTACCTCTGCCACCACTGGCCAAAGGCCACCATGATAGCCAGCGACACGATGATCGTGATGCCGACGAAGACAAGCTCGAGCGTCTCGGCAAAGTCGTGCGGAAGATTGGCAAATTCCACCGGCGGGCCTCCCCCTCGAATCGATAACGTGCCGGGCACACGTCGCCCGGCCCCCACATTGTGAATCTCGTCGCAAGGGGAGTTATACAGCGGAGGCTTCGGGGGGTCAAACGTGGTGGCCACCCGTTTACCGAGGGCCTTACCCGAAAACGGACTGCTCGCCAGATTCAAATCGCCGTGATTGCGGGGTTCTACCGGCGGCGGAAGCGCATCCGCGCCAGGCCGCGGATATCCTCCATGGCGGTGCTGAGGATCTTCACTTTGGTGTCTTTGTCTTCGACCCAGCGGACGGGGAGTTCGCGGATCTTGAGCCCCGCCTGCTGGGCGAGGATCAGCATCTCGGTATCGAAGAACCACATGCGGTTTTCGATCCGGGGGACAACCGCCTCGACTGCTTTCCGGCTCAGTGCCTTGAAGCCGCACTGCGCGTCCGTGATCCTGAGCCGGGGAAAGGTCAGGCGGATGAGGGCGACATAGCCGCGGGAGGTGATCTCGCGCTTCAACTGCCTGTCGGTCTTCGCGCCCCTGGCGAGGCGCGAACCGACGGCGACGTCGCAGCGCCCCGAGGCGACCATGCCGATGAGCTCTGGCAGGTGGGCGAGGTCCGTGCTCAGGTCGACGTCCATGTAGGAGACGATATCCGCGTCCGAGGTAGTCCAGGCTTCCTTGAGGGCGAGCCCACGGCCCTTGACGGTGAGTACCAGGGCCTTCACCTGGCCGGGGTGGGCGGCTTCGAGTGCGCGCGCCAGTTCGCTCGTGCCGTCGGTGGAACCGTTGTCCGCGATGACGATGCGCCAGTCGTATTCCGGATGCTCACCGAAAAGGGCGAGGGTACGCTGGACGCTGGCGGCCAGTACCTTCACTTCGTTGTAGACGGGGATAACGACATCGACACGTTTGCGGGGAGCCTGTTCGTTCGTCATGAGTGCGCCGGTATTGTCGGGGGCGGAGCATGAATACGCCACGCCGGACAAAAGGATCGGACGGCCGTTCGGGCCCGCGCCCGCTCAAAGGGCTGGTGGGACACGCAGAAACGCGCCCGCCGCTTGGCGGGCGCGTTCAGGGATTCCCGGGGCCGGTGGTTTAGGATGCCCTGGCGACGAGGGCGGCGAGCCGGCGCTTGGTGCGGTCCGCCTTGCCAGTGTGGATGGTGCCCTTCTTGGCGGCCGTATCCAGGGACGAGTAGGCCTGGGAAAGCGCGGCCTTGACGGCGGCTTCATCGCCGCTGGTGGCGACTTCGCGGAGGGTGCGGACGGCCGAGCGGGTGGCCGAACGGGTGGCACGGTTGCGGTCGCGCCGTTTGATTGACTGGTGCCAGCGCTTGATTGCGGACTTACTGTTTGCCATGTGTGGTGTTCCGGGAATCCAAAAGATGAACCATAACCGTAGCGCGGAACAGGCGAAGGGGCAAAGCGAACGATCCCTGGCGCCGGTCCAGACAAGGGCTCGAAGGGCGGGCGCCGTTGTCCGCGTGAAAGTGGATGTTGCAAGGAATCCGGCAGTCATCGTATGCTACGGATAGCTGATGTGAGGGTGGCCCGGTGAGGCCCCCAGCAGCTTCCGCATTCAGGCCCCGCAGCAACACAGTAGACACCCGAGCACCTGCGCGCGCGCCCATCCCCCAACACCCGGTCATCTGGAACGTTAAAGCCATTGCAAGAGATCTCTGAAGCCACCCAATACGAATCCGAAGCGACCGTCGTCGAGAGCGACGGCGCCGAACCCCAGCATGGGCGCCGGCAGAAACGGCCGCAGGTCAACGCGGCGCCGCTCAACATCGCCGAGCTGGAGAGTAAGTCCCGCGAAGGACTGATTGCGATCGCGAACGAGATGGGGGTTGACGGCGCAAGCACCCTGCGCAAGCCAGACCTGATCTTCAAGCTTTTGCAGACGCAGGCCGAAGCGCGGGGCAACGTCTTTTCCGGCGGCTTCCTGGAAATCAGCGACGACGGGAACTACGGCTTCCTGCGGGGCGAATCGATGCTCCCGGGGCCGCACGATATTTATGTCTCGCAGTCACAGCTTCGCCGCTTCGCCCTTCGCGCCGGAGACTACATCACCGGCCAGGTGCGGCACCCCAAGGACAACGAGAAGTACTACGGCCTGCTGAAGGTGGAAGCGGTCAATGGCATGGACCCGGAAGTCGCCAAGCGCCGGCCATACTTCGAAAACCTGACGGCGATCTTCCCGCGGGAACAGCTGAAGCTCGAATCCGGCCCGGAAAACCTCACCAACCGCACAATCGACCTGATCGCGCCGATTGGCCGCGGGCAGCGCGGCCTCATCGTCTCGCCGCCGAAGGCGGGCAAGACGATGCTCCTGAAGAACATCGCGAACGGCATCGCCACGAACTACCCCGACGTACACCTGATCGTCCTCCTCATTGGCGAGCGGCCGGAAGAAGTGACGGACATGCAGCGCAGCGTGCGCGGCGAAGTCGTAAGCAGCACGTTCGACGAGCCGGTTGAGGACCACACCCGCGTCGCGGAAATGGCGCTCGAGCGGGCGAAGCGGCTGGTGGAAGGCGGCAAGGACGTCGTCATCCTGTTGGACTCGATTACCCGCCTGACGCGCGCCTACAACCTGGCCCTGCCGCCCAGTGGACGGACGCTTTCGGGTGGTGTGGACCCGGTGGCCCTGTATCCGCCGAAGCGCCTGTTCGGTGCCGCCCGCAAATGCGAAGAGGGCGGTTCCCTGACGGTCCTCGCGACCTGCCTCGTGGATACGGGCTCGCGCATGGACGAAGTGGTGTTCGAAGAATTCAAGGGCACCGGCAACCTCGAACTGCGGCTCGACCGGAAGCTGGCCGAGCGCCGCTTTTACCCGGCGATCGACGTGTTGGGCAGCAGCACCCGCCGGGAAGAGCTCCTTCTTGATGAGAAGACGCTGAAGGGCGTGTGGCTTGTGCGGCGGATGACGGCTATGATTTCGCAGAACTCGCCGAACCAGCTTGAAGCTACCGAGCGGTTGCTCGAACGGGTGGCGCGGACGAATTCGAACGAGGAGTTCCTCGCCAGCCTGAACAAGGACCTTTAGGGTTCTTCCTTAAGGCCGCGGCGGCCCGCCTATCAGCGGTAGCCGGGATGGTGACGAGAGGAGGATGCGAGCACGGTTAGGCAGGTGATGAGCCTGCGCGACGGCCCGCTAGCCTCGCGCACGTCCTGACCACGCGGCTATGGCGACGCATTCGTTACGGGCCCGCTCCCACGCTCACGGCAAACGCCGGGGGCGGATGACCGTCCACATCGTGGTAGTGATGTTGGCCGTCGTAGCTGTCTCGTTCGCCGCACGTTACCCGAGCCCTTCCAGTGCAACCTCATCCGTGCAGGTGCCTGGCTTCGCGCTCTCCGGACTCACGGGGAGTACCCAACCGCGCGCCCATGCCTATTTCCGCCCTGGCGCCAGTCACCAGACGCAGCAGTCCGTCGCGATCCTGAGTGCGCGCTCGGATACGTCGAGCGTGCGCGCCGCGGGAGGTGTTTCGCCCACGTCGGCGTTCTCTTCGGGTGTCGCGGCCGCGGCGGCCGTCTCCGGCGAGCAGGGGGCGGGCCTGAAGCCGCTGGCGGACATCGTGGACCCCCGCATCCCATTCGTTTCCTACGAAACCCAGGCCGGCGACTCCGTCAGCCTGGTCGCTCAGAAATACGGTATCTCGCTCGGCACGTTGCTGGACAACAACCCGACGGTGGGCAACAAGGACCTGATCCAGAAGGGCCAGATCCTGGTGGTGCCGCGAAAAGATGGCATCCTCTACAAGGTTGGCTACGGCGACACGATCGACTCGATCGTGAACCAGTTTGACAACATCTCGACGAGTGCGGTCATGGACTACAAGCCAAACGCCATCGAGAACCCGAAGCAGTTGGAACAGGGAAAGTACCTGCTTCTCGTCGGCGCGACGAAGAAACCGCCGCCACCGCCACCGCCGACGAGGCCAGCCTCGAGCGGCAGCTCAATCAACGGCAGCGGTGCGCCGCGGGCCACGGCGGGCGGACGCTTCTCGGCGTTTCCGCTGGCTGGCTGGCTGGGCGTGAGCGACCCCTTCGGCTCGGACCGAGGCAGCGGGCGCATCCACGAAGGGATCGATCTCGACCTGTTCGGCCGGCACCATTCGACTGTCTTCTCGGCCTGCAACGGAACCGTTGCCAAGACGGAATACCTGACTTACAGCTACGGCTACCACGTGATCGTGGATTGTGGCGATCGCTGGACGACGCTGTATGCGCACCTCGACCAGATCAACGTGAGCCCCGGGCAGTTGGTCGCCGCGGGGGCGCCGCTGGGCGTTTCAGGGGTTACGGGCTTCACCACGGGTGAGCACCTGCACTTTGAAATCCGGCTGAACGGGGCGCCGGTGAACCCGGCTGATTACATCGGCTTCTAGTCCTCCCGTCCGTCTTGCAACTTCCGCCCTATGTGCTACCCTACACGCATGAAGAAGACGAGCGTCTACCTGACGGAGAGTGAAGTCGCGATCCTCCGCCGTCTCGCCGAGCGGGAGGGGAAGTCGCAGGCTACCGTCCTGCGCGAGGCCCTCGCGGCCTACGACGAGCAGGCGCTGCCGGATCGGGACTTCGCCTTTATCGGGTCAGGGGAAGGTGACGGCCGCTCCGTTGCCGACATCCCCGAAGAGGAGTTGATGCGGGGCTTCGGAGAGCAGTGATCATCGTTGACGCGTCAGCGGTCATCGCTGCGGCCGACCGGCGGGACCTCCGCTATCGAGCCGCGGCCTCCGCGTTCCTCGCCGCCCGCGTCCCCCTCATCGTCCCGTCACCAGTCACCGCGGAGATCGACTACCTCCTGGGCGAAAGGGCAGGCCGCTCATCCAGGCTGAAGTTCCTCGGTGACCTGGCGGCCGGCCGGCTCCGTGTCGAGTGCCTTGAGCCCGGCGACTACGCGACGGTGCTGGAACTCGAGCAGCGCTATGCGGCCCTTAACCCCGGCCTGGCAGACCTCTCCATCGTTGTCCTCGCGGCCCGCTTCAACACCAGGACCACCCTGACGTTCGACGAACGCCACTTCCGCGTGTTCGAGCCGCTCCAGGGAGGGCGCTTCACGATCCTCCCCACCGACGCCGACAGCAGCGTGTGAGCTGCGCTTGCGGACCGGTCCTCCCTTCCGTCTTGCAACTTCCGCCCTATATGCTACCCTACACGGATGAAGAAGACGAGCGTCTATCTAACGGAGAGTGAAGTCGCGATCCTCCGCCGTCTCGCCGAGCGGGAGGGGAAGTCGCAGGCTACCGTCCTGCGCGAAGCCCTGGCGGCTTACGACGAGCAGCACTTTGTCGCCCGCGAGTTTTTGTGCATCGGCGCCGGGGAGGGTGACGGGCGCAGCGTGGTGGACATTCCGGAAGAGGAACTCATGCGCGGCTTCGGAGAATGGTGATCATCGTTGATGCTTCCGCTGTCATCGCTGCGGTCGACCGAAAGGAACCGAAGCACGACGTGGCAGCGGCGGCCCTGAGATCCGCGACGCTACCGCTGATCATCCCGTCACCGGTCACGGCGGAGATCGACTATCTTCTCGGCGTACGTCTTGGGCGTGCAGCGCGCCTGGCCTTCTTGAACGACATTGCAGTCGGCAACTTTCGTGTCGAATGCCTTGAGCCCGGCGACTACGCGACGGTGCTGGAGCTCGAGCAGCGCTATGCGGCCCTCAACCCCGGCCTGGCAGACCTCTCCATCGTCGTCCTCGCCGCCCGCTTCAACACCAGGACCATCCTGACGTTCGACGAACGGCACTTCCGCGTGTGCGAGCCGCTCCAGGGAGGACGGTTCACCATCCTCCCCACCGACGCTGACAGCAGCGTGTGAGCTGCACGACCGCGGCCGTCCACAGCGCGTCGTCGCCCATGCCACAGCCTCCCTTGTTGGCCCAAGAGCACGAATCTGCCCACCCCGCTACGATCAGGCAATGCCCGAACTCCCCGAAGTCGAAACCATCCGCCGGGACCTGGAACCTCTGGTTGTTGGCCGCCAGATCGCGGGCGTGGAGGTCGACGCAGGCACGATTCACCTCCTGACGAAAGCCCCGCTCGAGGCGCTCCGCTCCACCCTGGTTGGCCGCGAGTTCACTTCCATGGGCCGTCGCGGCAAGTACATCCTCCTCGGCCTGGACGACGGCCGGACGCTGGTAATCCACCTCCGCATGACCGGCCGCCTGGTCTGGCGGAGGCACGAGGCACCCCCCGAACCGTTCGAACGTGCCCGACTCATCCTCGACGACGGGCATGACCTCCGTTGGTCCGACCTGCGCAAATTCGGTACCTGGAGCGTCGTTGACGACACCGCCGGGCTCTTCGCGCGCCTCGGCCCGGAGCCGATCGACGCCGGCCTGACGTTCAGCCAGTTCCGGGCGGTGCTCGCCGGGCGAAAGGCGCCCGTGAAGGCAGTCCTCCTGGATCAGCGCCGGATCGCCGGGCTCGGGAACATTTATGTCGATGAAGCCCTCCACGAAGCCCGCATCCGGCCCGATACGCCAGCCGGCGAGATCTCGCTGACGAAGCTGAAGCGGCTGTTCGAAACCACGCGGACGGTGCTCGAGCGGGGCATCGAGAACCGGGGGGCGAGCTTCAAGGACTACGTCGATGGCCAGGGGCAGCCTGGCACCCAGCATCTGCACGTCCAGGTTTTCCGGCGCACAGGCAAGCCCTGCTACGCCTGTGGGAACATGATCGTCCGGACGGTGGTGGGCGGCCGGGCGACGCACTATTGCCCGCGCTGCCAGCCGAAGGCGCATCCCTCGCGGAAAGTGGATCATGCTGGTTGAACCCCCGGATCTGCTCGCGGCACTCCGCTTGCCTGCCACCGCGACTGTCGAGTGTGAACCGCTCGGGGCGGCGGCGTGGTCGGCCGAACGGGTGTCCATCCGGGTGGAGGGCGAGCCGCCGCGCGCCGTCATCCTCCGCGGCAGCGCGGAGCCCGCAGCCGCGATGAACCACCTGGCGGTGATGGAGATGCTGACGCGCACAGGGTTCGCCTCCGCGCCGGCGCTGCTCGCGATCATCGGCGACATCGCCGTGGAGGAGGCGGTGGACGGCGCCTCCGCGCTGGCACTCGTCCCGCCGCCCGGCGCAGCCGAGGCCGCGATCGGGGCGCTTGCCGGCCTCCACGGGCTGCCGGTGAAGGAAGGGTTGGGTTGGGAGAGCACGCCGGAAGAACTGCTGCCGGACGAAGAGGTCCCGCTCCACCGCCTCGGATTCGCCCTCCGCGAGCGCGAGGCCGCGCGAGAGCCGTTCGAGCGAATGCGGCGCGACTTGCTCGCGGCGCCCTTCGGTTTCATGCACGGCGCCGCCGGCGCCGGGAACATCCTCCTTGGCCGGGGACGCGCCTGGCTCGTGGACTTCGGCCACGCCGGCTTCGGCTGCCAGTTGTTCGATGTGGCGGCGTTTCTCCTCACTTCCGGGCTTGAGGCGCCTGCGCGGCGTGTCCTTGCGATGGAGTACGCCCGCCGGCGTGGCGCCGACCCGGACGCTATCACCGCACTGGTTGACGAAGCCGGCATCCTCTGGGGGATCAGCGAACTGCTCCAGTTGCCGCGCCGGCAGATCCAGGCTCTGGGAGACGACGCGGCGAGCGAGGCCATCCAGACTGCGGCTTCGCGCATCCAGCGCGGACTGCGCGCCGTGGCCGGCGACAGTGAGCCGGCCGCCGCCCTCCGCGAGGCGCTCTGGCCGGAGTAGAATCCACACCGATGAGCCAGTTCCCCGGCAACCTGAGCGAACTCGAGTTCGTGGAAGCGTATTGGCGGGTGGCGCTGAAGAAGCCGCAGATTGCCGCGGATTCCGCCCTGCGGACGCTGGTCTTCGCGGAAGCAGGAGACCGGGCAATCCTGACAGGGCTCATCGCACAGGAATTGGCGGAAGCCTGCCGCCGGCTCGTGGCCGTCCACGACGCGCTCGCCGACCGGCGAATCAGCATCGCCCGGTCGCTCCTCCGCCCGCTTCCGGGTGCGGCGCATTGGAGTGCCTTCGTCCAGCAGGCGGGGAGCCTCTCACCGGAATCGATGTTGCGCTGGTTGAGCCTTGGTGATGATGCCATCGACCACGCGCGGCAACTCCGTTCCCAGCCAGGCCTGGCGGATCTGACAGGCCTCGTCGCCGCCGCCGAAGCGGGAAACGGCATGCTCCTCATCCCCAAAGGCCGGCTCGTGGCGGAGGAGTGCTGGCTCGCGGGCGTGGACAGCGGCGGACAACCGGCCACTTCCAGTTTCGGCGCCTCGGAGGAGGATGCCATTGGCCTTGCCGACCTCGTCGGCGACCTCTCAGCGATCGCCCGCGGATTCCTCGGGACATACCTTGGGCACCGGCTCAGCGCCGGCTGGCGCGGCTAGCAAATGGACTGGATAGCGGGCAAGCACAACGCCATCACCGATGTCCCCGGTATCCGCGTGGGGCAGTGGACTGGCCGCCGGGCGGGCACCGGCTGCACCGTGCTGCTCTGTGAGGAGAGCCAGTTCGTGGCGGTCGACTCTCGTGGCGGCGCGCCCGGGACGCGCGAAACGGATGCCCTCGGCGGCGCGAACGTCGTGCGTAAGAGCCACGCGATCGTGCTGAGCGGGGGCAGCGCCTTCGGGCTGGCGGCAGCCGACGGGGTGATGCGCTGGTGCGCGGAACACGACGTGGGGTTCCCGACGACCGTCCGGCGTGTCCCCATCGTCTCCGCAGCGGTGCTCTTTGACCTTTCCGTCGGCTCGGCCACGGCCTTCCCAGACGAGGCCGCCGGCTACACGGCTGCGTCCAGGGCGCGGGCCGGGCGGGTGGCGGAAGGGTGCGTGGGTGCGGGCACCGGCGCCACCGTCTGCAAGCTCCTGGGGCCCGAGCGGGCGCTCAAGGCAGGCATGGGGACGGCGAGTGTGGTTGGCCCGCGCGGCATCGTCGTGGGGGCCCTGGCCGCCACCAACGCCGCCGGGTTGATCTACGACCCCGAAACGGGCGCCCAGGTGGCCGGGCCGCGGGAAGACGGCGGGGGGTTCGTGGGCCTGGCGGAGTCCGTCCAGCGCCGCACCGCCCGGATGGAGGCGCTGCTGGAGAACACCACGCTCGTCTGCGTCGCGACTAACGCCACCCTCGACCACCACCAGCTCCAGCGGCTGGCGATCCACGCTCACGACGGCCTCGCCCGCACGGTCCTCCCGGCGCACACCTTCAGCGACGGGGACACCGTCTTTGCCATCGGGATGGGCGGGATAGAGCCGCAGCCGGATGACGCGCTCATCGCCGGCGTCCTCGCGATGCGCGCCGTGGAGCAGGCGATCCTTCGCAGTGTGAGGTTGGCGAAGGGGACAAAGCGGCTTCCCTCGGCCGGGGAATGGGGATCCGCGCGCCCCGGCGCCTGATTCGAGTCACAAAAACAATTCAGTAGACCCATTCCAACTCGCACGTTGGCGTGTTAACGTTTCGGCCGCAGGTTGGGTCTCACCTCCCGAACGCCGAGCGTCCTCCCCCGAGCGCTGGTTCACTGAGCCCGATGATCTGCAGAGCCATCCGCGGTTCCGCCATGCGGGCTCGCATCATGTTGCACAAGGAGAGGTAGCTTGTTCAGGAAATTGTTGTTCGTGTTCCCGGCCCTGGTGCTGGGCATCGCCGCGCTGGCCGCGCCTGGCTCCGGAGCCCAGGCCGCCACCACCATCACGGTCAAGGCGGGCGACGGCGCGCCGGGCTATGCCGTAAACCTCTTCGCCCCGGGCGCCGTCTACGTCCAGCCGGGCGACACCGTGAAGTGGGCCTTCCCATGGCAGGAGCCACACAGCGTCACCTTCGGCATCCCCGCCGGCGACCCTTCGGTCCTCGTCGGTGGGGCGAATCCCAGCTACGAGGGCACGGGCTTCATCAGTTCTGGCCTGGTCTTCGGGGGCGCATCAAGCACCGAAACCTACTCCGTCACGTTCCCCAAGAAGGGGACCTACGCCTATTTCTGCATCCTCCACCCGGCGATGACGGGTTCCGTGGTCGTCCAAACTCCCGACCTTGGCCAGCCAGATAACCAGGCCTCCGTCGATGCCCGCGGCAACGCCGTGATCACCTCGGCGATGAGCGAGCTCAAGGCGCTGGCGGCGGCTTCGGGCGCCAGGGAAGCGTCGGTTACGCCGAAGGCGGGCGGCGGGCGCAAATTCACACTGATGATCAGTTCTCTGCGCGACTCGGGCGCTGGCGACGTGCAGCAATTCTTCCCCGCCACGGCATCGATCGCCGTGAACGACTCAGTCGAGTGGGTATCGAACGTCCACACGCCCCACACCGTCTCCTTCGGCAACCCGGGAGACGTCGCGAAGCTCATCCCCCCGGGCGGTGGCGAGGCGATTCTGAATCTGCCGCAGTCCATCCCCGCGGGCGGCCGTTACGACGGCACAGGCATCGCGACGAGCGCTGTCCTGGGGATCGGTTTCCCCGCTGGCACGAAGTTCGAACTCACGTTCACGAAGGCCGGCACCTACAACTACTTCTGCCTGCTCCACGCGGATCAGCAGATGGTGGCGAAGCTGACCGTGGGCGGAGCACCTGGGGCCCCCAACACTGGTACCACGCCTCTGGTTAGCCCGGACGGCGCAACGGGTCTTTGGGTCATCATTGGGGCCATGATGCTGGCTGCGGCCAGCACTGCTGGCGCCTTCGCCGCCAGCCGGCGCTAGTACCCGGGTAGGGAACAGGGCGTTTGTTAGTCCGGCCCTCATCACTCCCCCTCCCCCGCCCCTCCTTCCGCGGAAGGACGACGGGGGAGGGGGATGATCCGTCGATGGGTCCACGAGCAAGCGCGCGCGCTTCCGGACTTCGAGCTGGGGTGGTCGAATGAATCGGATGAAACTGCTGACGGTGGCCCTCGGCGGAGCACTGCTCGTGGCCTGCGGGAACTCAGAGGCGGTTGGGACGGCGCCAGCCACAACAGGCTCCGCGCCGGCATCCGCCTCCGCCAGCGCGGCGTCGCCCGCCTCCTCAGCCACTCCGGCCGCTGCCAGCCCCACGGCGGCCGCGCAGCCAACGTCCGCCGTTGCCGCGCCGCCCACGGCCGAACCGGCAACGCCGGTCGCAACCGCCGTCAGCACGGCGGCGGCGCAACCAGCCACGCAGCCACCAGCGACGCCCGACGCGCCTCTGCCCACTCCAACGCCAATCCCCCAGGGGGCGCCCACGAGTGCCACCGTGAGCCTGGAAGCGATCGTCTTCTCCCCCGCGGCCGTCACGATTCGGGCCGGCGGCAGCGTCACCTGGGTGTGGGCGAACAGGACCTATCACAACGTCTCCGGCCCGGGCTTCTCCTCGGAGACCATGAACACCGGCCCCTTCAGCCACACCTTCGCGAGTCCGGGCACGTACGCCTACAGCTGCGAAGTGCACCCGGAGACTATGCGCGGCACGGTCATCGTCCAATGAGCGCCCGGCGGCGTGGCTGCTGACGGCCAACGGCCAACGGCTAGGGCAGCTTCCGCACCTTCACCGCCGTCCCGTAGGCGCAGATCTCCGTCCAGTTCGCGCCCATCTCCGAGGTGTCGAAGCGCATCGCGACGATGGCGTTGCCGCCCTTCGCCAGGCATTCCTCCACCATCCGCTCGATAACCTGGTGGCGGCTGTCGGTGAGGGCCTGCGTCATCCCCTTCAGTTCGCCGCCGAAGATGGACTTGATCCCGGAGCCGATCTGGGAGCCGATGTTGCGAGAGCGGACGGTGAGGCCGAAGACCTCGCCGAGGACCTCTTCAATCTCGTAACCGGGTAAATCGTTCGTCGTGGCAATCAACATGCCCGCCATTGTACGGGAACCACCAGGACACGAAGGAAGACTTCGCCAATCCGGGCTCGGCTCAGCCGAGTCCTCAAAAAATCCTTGATGTCTTGGTGGTTCAACCCGCGGTTAGGCAGGCCATTGACAACCTCTCGCCGGTGGGCAACGATTTGCTTGCCGTCTATCGATTTCGAAGGCGAGCCTGGTAGAAATGTCCTATCCCTTCAGTCCGCCTGGACCCGCGTGGCCGGTACGGACAGGTTCACAGCGAAGCCGCGAAGCCGGTTGCTGTCCCTACCCATACCCCCGCCTCCAGTGCGGGGTTTGTTGTTGGTAGGGCAGAAGTGGGACAGCACCTTGCGGACCATGATGGGTGGGAAGATCCACCGCGCCACCGTCACCGATGCGAACCTTGACTACGAAGGTTCCATCACCCTGGACCCGGACCTTCTCGAGGCTTCGGGCATCCTCCCTTACGAAAAGGTGCACGTCCTGGATGCGACGAACGGCGCCCGCCTGGAGACGTACGCGATCCAGGGCCGCCGGGGCAGCGGCGAAGTCTGCATCAACGGGGCGGCGGCACACCTCGTCAACCGTGGCGACATCGTGATCATCATCGCCTACCAGCAGATGGGCGAAGAGGCTGCCCGCGCCGCCGCGCCGCGCCACGTTTACGTGGACAACCGCAACCGGATCACGCGCACTTCGTTCGGCGACGGTTTCGCCCACAACGACGCGCGCCAGGCCGCCGGCATTCGCTAGGGAGGTTTGCCATGAGCCGTATCTCGATCCACAAGCTTCGCGAACTGAAGGCGCGCGGCCAGCGCTTTGCCATGGTTACCGCCTACGACTACCCCTCGGCGCGCCTCGTCGAGCAGGCGGGCATCCCGGTCATTCTGGTCGGTGACTCGCTTGGCAGCGTCATCCTGGGCTACGAATCCACCGTCCCGGTGACCATGGACGACATCGTCTACCACACCCGCGCGGTCGTCCGCGGCACGGAGCGCGCGATCATCGTGGCCGACATGCCCTTCATGAGTTACCAGGCCAACGCGGACGACGCCGTGCGCAACGCCGGGCGTCTCCTCCAGGAAGGGGGCGCGACCGCCGTGAAGCTGGAAGGCGGCAGCCACATCGCGCCGCTCGTCCACCGGATGGTCGAAAGCGGAATCCCGGTCATGGGCCACCTGGGCCTGACGCCGCAGTCTGTCAACCAGTTCGGCGGCCACAAGGTGCAGGGCAAGACTCCCGCCGCCGCCGCCCGCCTGATCAACGACGCCCGCGCCCTCGAAGCGGCGGGGGCGTTCGCGGTCGTCCTCGAAACCATCCCCGCGCCGCTTGCCCGCATGGTCTCCGAGCGCCTCAGCGTGCCGACCATCGGCATTGGCGCCGGCCCGCATTGCGACGCCCAGGTGCAGGTGTTCCACGACATGCTGGGGATCTACGACGACCGCCGGCCGCTCAGGCACGCAAAACGCTACGCCGTCCTCGGCGAAACCATCCGCGAAGCGATGCGCGCCTACATCCAGGAGGTCGAATCCGGGGCCTTCCCGACGATGGAGCACGCCTTCGAGATGGACGAGTCCACCATGGCTGAGCTGGCGCACGCCTAGAATGCCCCGCATGGAAGTCCTCGCTACGCCGGCGGCGATGCGCCGCTGGCGCCACCGCGTTTCGGGGTCCGTCGGCTTCGTCCCCACCATGGGCTACCTGCACGAGGGGCACATGCAGCTCGTCCGGCGATCTACCGGCGAGAACCTGCACACGGTCGTGAGCATCTTCGTGAACCCCACCCAGTTCGCACCGGGCGAGGACTTTGAGCGCTACCCGCGGGACGAAGTCCGCGACCTGGAGCTGCTGCGCCTGGCGGGCGTTGGCGCCGTGTACCTTCCATCGGCGGCGGAAATGTACCCGCCGGGATACCAGACCTACGTCGATGTCGAAAAGGTGACCGTGCCACTCGAGGGCGCGTCCCGGCCCGGCCACTTTCGCGGCGTCACCACCGTCGTCCTCAAACTGCTCAACGCCGTCCAGCCCCAGAAGGCTTACTTCGGCCGCAAGGACGCGCAGCAGCTTCGCGTCGTGAAGCGCATGGTCCTCGACCTGGACCTCGATTGCGAGATCGTCCCATGCGACATCGTGCGTGAACCGGACGGCCTCGCCATGAGCAGCCGCAACGTCTACCTCACGCTCGAACAGCGAGCCGCCGCCCCCGTCATCCGCCGCGCCCTGCTTGAAGCCCGCGGGCTCTACGAGAGTGGCGAGCGTGACGCCGACCGCCTCCGCGCGACCGCCCTCGCGGTGCTCGCCCGTGAACCGCTCGGGACAGTCGAGTACATCAGCCTCGCAGACGACGTGACGCTCGAAGAGCTCTCGGGTGCGGTCCGCGGCCCAGCGCTGCTCTCCACGGTTGTCCGCTTCGGCGCGACACGGCTGCTGGACAACGTGGAACTGGGTTAGCGGTCTTCGCGAATTTACACAGATCGGGCGAACCGGCCTGTGGCTCCTGTTACCCTGCGTCCGTGCGGCTCTTCTTTCCAGCCCTTGCCATCCTCCTCCTCGCCGGTTGCGCAGGCTCCAGTTCCCCCTCTCGTCCGCCAGCCTCCACGCAGACTCCCGCGGCACGAGCGGCCCTCGTTGCACCGACTGTTACCCCGGTCCCAGCGACCACCACGCCGATCCCCAACCGCGCCTGCCAGCTCTTCCAGTCTCCCGACGAACGCGCTCCCTTCGTCCAGTCGGCCAGCTTCGTGGATGGCCTCCACGTCTTCGCCTTCGGGTACGGGCTCGCACAGTCTGGGCGCATCAACTGCGCCTACCTGGCACGAAGCGACGACGGCGGCCAGACCTGGGCCAGGCTGCCCGACCGCGATCTCTTCCTCCCAAGCGGCGAAAAACCAACGGACGACGTAGGCTCAATCAGCGGGATTGCCTTCGCAACGCAATTTGACGGCTGGCTCTACGGCCCTGGCCTCTGGTCGACCTATGACGGTGGGCAAACGTGGCGTGATGATTCCGCTGCCTTCACGAACGTCCTCACCGTGTCGGTCAGCGGCGGCGCCGCCTGGCTGTTCGACCAGGTCCCATGCGGTGCTTATGAATGTCTCCGCGTTAGCCAGGCGAGCGCCGCCACGGACTGGCGTTGGAGCCTACTGGCTGCGCAGCCGCCGGCCGTATCCGGTGCTCCCAGACACCCCGTACTCAGGATCACGCGGCCAACCGCCACGCGCGCGCTGATCACCGCGCTACGCGGGCCGGATGGCGCGGCGCGAATCGTCTTCACGGACGACGCCGGTGCCACCTGGCAGGATCTGCCGTCCCTGCCTGCGGGTCGCGGCGCACTATTCGATATCGCCGCCCTCGGCGCGAGGGAGATATGGCTCACGTTCACGAACTCCCCTGCGACGATCATGCAGGGCAAGGAGATCTACCACTCCTCCGACGCCGGTCAGACCTGGCAGCTCATTGCGGACGCTGGCGCCGGTGAGCCTGGCAAGATCGACAACCTTCCCCTGACCGGGTATCTGCCGCGGCTCACCCCTGTCTCGTCCACCACCCTGTTTCTTTCAATGGGCCGGTCCACGCTCTACGCCTCGTTCGACGCCGGCCAAACGTGGGCGCCGGTCATCGACGACTACGCGTCGCGAGGAGGAGCGGACAGTGTGCGCTTGCTGGGCTTTGGCGACGCGCTGCACAGCCTCGCGACCAGCATGTCCACCCGTTGGGTCACCGCCGATGGCGGCCACACCTGGACGGCTGTCGGCCTGCCGCGTTAGGCGCGGATGAGCCTGGCGCGAGCCGCCTGAGCACGGCCTCGTTACGCCCTCGCCTGGTGGTCCACCAGCACCCCTCGCCACGCCGCAATCTCATCCGGCCCCAGACCCAGCCAGTCCCGCAGGACCTCGCCGTTGTGTTCGCCCTGCCAGGGCGCCGGCCCGCGCACTCCGGATTCGGCCGCGGAGAACCGGTACGGGCTCTGCACGATGGGCCTCGTGCCTCCTGCCCGGTCGTCGATATCGACGATCGTCTTCCGGTGCTTCACCGTCGGCTGCTCGCGCATCTCCGCGGCGTTGCGGACGTGACCCCAGGCCACGTTTATCCGGTCCAGTGCAGCCGCGAGCGCCGCTTCATCTGGCAGCGACTTGAACCACGCCTGGGCCACCGCTCGGCGGTTGGCGACCTTCTCGTCCATCAAAGCGCCCGGGCCGCTCGGGTCCTTCACACCGAAGTGCGAAGCGAGCAGCTTCCAGATGTGCCGGAAGTCCGCTGAGAGCACGACCGGCCCCGCGGCCGTGTCCCACACCTCGCTCGGGAGCAGCTTTGTCTCCCAGGAGTCCTCCAGGTCGAAGTGCAGACCGTCATCCGTGACCAGCATGGCATCGATCATTGCCATGTCGATGTGCTGGCCGAGGCCGGTCCGCTCCCGCATCAACAGCGCCGAGAGCAGCCCCACAAGCCCGTGGAGCCCCGCGTTCGTATCGGCCACCGAAAGGACCATGTCCACCGGCGGCTGGCGCCACACCTGCGCGGCCCTCGCGATCATCCCCGCTTCGGCGTGGATGATGGGGGCGAACGCGGCGCGGCGCGACTCCGGCCCCTCCTGGCCAAAGCCGGAAATGGAGAGCATGACCAGGCGGGGGTTGGCTGCGCTCAGAGCCGCGTAACCCACGCCCAGCCGGTCCGCCACGCCAGGCCGGAAGTTTTCGATGACCACGTCGGCCTCCGCCGCGAGCGCCGCGATGAGTTCGGCCCCGCCAGGCTTCGAGAGGTCCACGCAGATGTCCCGCTTGCCGGCGTTCTGCTGGTGGTAGTAGCCGCGGTTGCCGCCAATGTCAGCTCCCCAGAGGCGCGTCGTGTCCCCGTCTGGCGGTTCCACCTTCACCACGTCGGCGCCAAGGTCGGCCAGCATGCGCGCGGCGAACGGTCCGGCGAGGACCCGCGAGATATCAAGGACGCGCAGCCCTTCAAGGGGATAAGCCATAGTCCTGCCCACCTCAGCGAAAGCTGGTCGTCCGCCGGC
Source organism: Anaerolinea sp. (assembly GCA_013822275.1). Lineage (GTDB taxonomy): Bacteria > Chloroflexota > Dehalococcoidia > Tepidiformales > Tepidiformaceae > PNKC01. The sequence continues at coordinate 23,535 of PNKC01000044.1, forward strand.
GTGAGCGTACCTGATCCGTGCAGGATGCGGCGCAATGAAACGGCCGGACGGGGTAAATCGCCCCTCGTCCCTCTACACTGGCTTCCTATGAGCGTTAACAGGGGGCGGCCCCCATATCCGGGCCCGATGACTCCCGCGGAAGAGCGAGTCCTGGAACTGGTCCGCCAGGGCCTGCCAAACGCCGAGATCGCCGTGCGCCTGGGCATCAGCGTCAACACCGTCCGCTTCCACGTCGCCAATCTGCTCGCCAAGGCGGACGCTGCCGACCGCAAGCAGCTTGCCCGCTGGCGGCCCTCCGAGCCTGGACCGTTGCGCCGCTGGTGGGCGGCGCTTCCTCTGGCCGTGAAGTGGGCTTCGCCCGCGGTCGTCGTGGCTGGTGCGGGCGTGTTCGTCGCGGTCGCGCTCTTCTCAGGTGGGACGGACGAAGCGCCCTCCGGCCCGCTCACCGACGGGCTCGTGTCGGTCGCCACGGACGGGTCGCCCGGCAATGGGATGTC
>PNKC01000045.1 GCA_013822275.1 Anaerolinea sp.
TTCGTGGCGGAGGTCTGGTCACGGTCAACCGGTGAGTACGATGTCGAATCGAAGTTCCCCGAATACCGCGCCCGGGGTGACCTCGAGATCTGGCGCATCCACCCGTACGAGCACACCGTAACGGCCTGGCGGCGGCAACCAGACGCCAGCTACAGCGAGACGTTCTACGCGGATGGGACAGCGGAGATCGCGTCGTTGCCCGGCGTCCGCATCCCATTGGCGGAGTTGTTCGACCTCCCGGCGTAGGGCCGTCAGGCGAACCGCATCAGGACGACGGCGGCATACAGGGTCGCGAAAAGGGCGGCGGTATTGAGGCTGTGCGACATGTCCCCCCAACGTCTTTGACCGCCGGGCTCAGGTTCTCTTACTTGAAACGGAGGTGGCGCGGAAAAGGTTCCAGGGCCAACGCCGCCAGGTGGTCCGCTCGCGCGGGCATCAACGACAGATTTCGGCCGGGACTGTTTCGTCTTGAGCTTGATTACCGTCCCGGCGAGCACTTTCCTCGCGCCCGCCGAAAAACGCTCGCGCGGGCTTCCGTCAAGGACCTTCGGCCCCAATTCAGGGGCCCTAAGGTCCAGTTCAAACTAAGCAGAGAGCCCAGTAGACTCGCCGCTTAGTGTAATGGGGGGTACCCCCGGCGTGGAGTTGAATGGCGAAACACGTGGTTTCTGTGGTGCTGCTGTGGGCGGCGCTAACGGCTGTTGGCGAGGCACTTGTCTTCGCCGACCTCTTTCCGACCGTAGGCTCACACGAAGCAGAAGATTTTGACCAGATCTTCCGGGTCCTGCTTTTCATGGGCATCCCGGTCTTCAACTTCGTCGTGGCAATGCTCGTCCACAGCTTCCTTCGCTTCCGCGCCGGCGGCCCGCAAGAAGGCGGCGCCACGTTCAAGGGCACGGGGGCGATACCGAAGGTATGGCTGCTCCTCACGAGCTGCCTCGCAGTGACGACGATCATCTACCCGGGCCTCACGGGGCTCCGCAAGCTCCAGTCGGAGGCCAACGGGTACGGTTGGGCCGATACCAAGGGCACTCTCATCATCCACGTCCAGGCATTTCAGTGGGGCTGGCAGTACGACTACCAGGAATACGACGGCGAAAAGCTCGCCGTCTCCGTCTTCTCCCTGCACGGCGATGGCAACGAACTCGTGCTTCCCCTCGAAGTCGGCGCGCGCTTCGAAATCAACTCCACCGGGGCGGCCTATGACTTTGCCACCGAAGAGCCCTCAAGCGGTGTCCTCCATTCCTTCTGGATCCCTGCCTTCCGCATGAAGATCGACGCCATCCCGGGCCGCACGACCACGATGACCGTCAAGCCGACAGAACTCGGCGACTACGGCCGCGACCCTGCTTACCGCGTCCAGTGCGCGGAGTTGTGTGGCCTCAGCCATACGACCATGGACACGCCGGTACGGGTGGTTTCGCAGGAAGAGTTCAAAACCTGGCTTGCTGAACAGGCCAAGGCCACCAAAAAGTAGGGGACCGCGAGGATGTGGGCACTTAGAACCCTCTCTGGTGGCCTTGGCATGGGCCTACTCTTCTTCTACATCGGCATCGGCCTTACGGCCGTGCTCCGCAACTGGTTCGGTTACCCGGAGGTTTGGGACCGCGATTTCAACGTCACCATCGGCTACGTCTTCGGCCTCCTCGGCTGGGTCATGGGGATGGGCATGTGGGGGTCCTGGGGCCGTGAATGGTTCGGGCTCAGGACTCATAGCTACTACATCCGCGGCTGGCAACGCTACTTCACCTGGAGCACGGACCACAAAGTCATCGGCGTCCAGTACCTGGCGACGTTCACCATCGTCTTCCTGCTCGCCGGGCTGATGGCCATGCTCATGCGTCTGGAACTCGCGACCAGCGGCCTCCAGTTCTTCGACAAGAGCCAGTACAACACCATCCTTGGCCTTCACGGCATCCTGATGATCGCCGTTGCCGTGGCCGCCGTTGTCGGTGGCTTCGGCAACTACTTCGTCCCGCTCCTCATCGGTGCGGACGACATGGCCTTCCCCCGCCTGAACGCGCTCTCCTTCTGGCTCATCCCGCCGGTCGCGCTCATGCTCCTGATCACGCCGTTCATGGGCGGCCTGGAAGTAGGCTGGACAGCCTATCCCCCGCTCTCGGTGCAGACCCAGACGGCGCAGGGGTTCTGGAACCTGGCCATCGTTACCTTCGGCCTCTCATCCATCCTCAGCGGCCTGAACTTCGTCGTAACCATCATCTATATGCGGGCCCCGGGCATGACCTGGAGCCGCTTGCCGATGTTCGTCTGGTCCATGTTCGTTACCGCGTGGCTCGCCCTCTTCTACACGCAGGGTTTCGCCGTCGCGCTCCTCATGGTCACCCTGGACCGCATCGCTGGCATGGGCTTCTTCAACGCGGATGACGGCGGCGACCCGCTGCTTTACCAGCACGTCTTCTGGTTCTATTCCCACCCCGCCGTCTACATCATGATCCTGCCGGGTCTGGGAATAGCCCTGGAGATCATCGGCCATTTCTCGGGCAAACCGTTGTTCGCCTACCGCTACGCCGTCGGCGCGTTCCTCGGCATCCTCGGCCTCAGTGGCGTCGTCTGGGCCCACCACATGTTTACGTCCGGCATCCCGAACTACCTCCACGGCCCCTTCCTCGTCATGACCGAGCTGATCTCGATCCCCACGGGCCTGATCTTCCTCAGCGCCCTCGGCACGATCTGGATGGGTAAGCTCCGGCTCACCGCGCCGATGCTCTTCGCCCTCGCCGTCATCTTCAACTTCGCGAACGGCGGCGTGACCGGCATCTTCCTCGCGGACGTCCCCACGGACATCCACCTGCAAGACACCTACTTTGTCGTGGCTCACTTCCACTACACCATCGTGGGCGGCGAGATCTTCGCCATGTTCGCGGCCATGTACTACTGGTTCCCGAAGATGACGGGCCGGATGTACAACATGAAGCTCGCGAAGCTCCACTTCTGGTGGATGTTCATTGGCTTCAACGTCACCTTCATGACCATGTACTGGCCCGGCATTCAGGGCATGAACCGCCGCATCGCGGACTTCCCCGCGGCCATGGACGGCATCAACTTCTTCATCAGCCTGGCGTCCTTCGGTCTTGGCGCCGGCTTCCTCGTTTTCGTGGGGAACATGGTCTACGCGCTGTTCTGGGGCCCCGCCGCCGAGGCCAACCCGTGGGGCGCCCGTACGCTCGAGTGGCAAACCAGTTCCCCGCCACCGCTCGAGAACTTCGACGAGCCGCCGATGGTCACGGGGCATCCCTACGACTACGGCCTGCCAGACGCCCCGGCCCACGCACGCTTCGGCCCCGGCTTGCCCGCTGGCACACCTGCCGGCGGTGGGGGCGGTGGCGGTGGATAACTCGCCGTCCATCGCCTTGCCATTCCAGCAAAAGGAGCATCAGCAACCATGAAAGCGTTTCAGAAGGGCTATGTCGTCGCCATCCTGCTCGCAGTGCTCACCATCGTTGAGTACATCTTCGCGGTGAACTTCGACAACGAATTGGTCAAATTCGTCGGTCTGTCCGCGGCGGCGCTCGCCAAGGTGGGGATGATCGGCGCCTACTTCATGCACTTCATGCGCATATTCAAGACCGAGGAGGCCCACTGATGGCCGTTGCAGCAACGGCGGCGGCTCACGCCCATGGCCACGCCCATAACCGCCTTCAGCTCAACCGCGTGGGCCTCTGGCTCTTCTTCTTCTCCGAGAGCATCGTCTTCGGGCTGCTGCTCACGTCACGCTTCTTCCTCATGGGGGTGGACCGCGAGCATGTAGACCAGCAACTGGGCCTGATTATAACGATTATCCTGCTCCTCAGCTCCGTCACGGCCTTCACCGCCGAAACCGCGATTGAACAAGACCGCCGCAGGCTCGCGAGCTGGATGCTGCTCGCCACCATCCTCCTCGGCGTAATCTTCACCGTCGGCGTCGGCTTTGAATGGTCCATCGCCGAGTTCAACCGCAAGGAGGTGTTCGGCACGGTCTTCTTCACGATGACGGGTATCCACGCCACCCACGTCGTGACCGGTGTGATCATGCTCTTCCTTGTATGGGTCCAGCTCAAGCGTGGCAAGTTCTCGTCCAGGGACCACTTCGCCGTTTCCGGCACCGTGATGTACTGGCACTTCGTCGATGTTGTCTGGGTGTTCTACTACCCGGCGCTCTACCTCATCGGCAACGTGGTAACCCCGGGACAGTGATGCCCAACCACTTCGGGCTAACTCCGAAGCGGCCACTCGCGGGCCGCCCTGTGCTGCCGTGAGCGCCGCCCAGAGTGCCAAACTGCCCCGCAAGGACCGGTCCTCCGCAAGAATCTGGACGCTTTCGGCGGCGTTGACGCTCGGCTTCGCGTTCGCAATGAACCTGATCTGGTGGTCCATGCTTTCGCCCGCCGCCAACCCCGGCGTGAAGGAGTGGGTGATCCCGGAAGGCACCGCCGCCGCGATGGAATCCGGCGGCGCCTTCCCGTTCCTCCCGAACGCCTTCTCTATCCCGGCCGGCGCGAAGGTTCTTGTCGTCAACCGGGATGTTGTCGACCACCAGATTGGCTCGCAGACCATTCCCGCCAGGAGCACCGCGGCGCTGCAGGGCCTGGCCGACGGCAGCTTCTCCTGCACCATCCACCCGTCAGGCGCGCTCTCCATCACGCTCAACGCCCGCCCGAGCATCTTCTCCACGATCATCCCAACACTCGCCCTCGGGTTGCCGCTCACCCTCATGGTTGGTATCGCCGTGAGCATCGTCTCCCGGCTGGACCTGTAGCCGGACCGGGCGGGGCGGGGAAGTTGGCATTGCTCATTCCCCATTCCTCATTGCCCCGCCACGCCATGCCCGATGCCCCATCCGATGCTAACCTGTCTGCCATGCCCATCCCCTCGTTTACGCGCGCCCAGCTTGTCGCCGGGGCCCCGGGCCCGGAGACCGCGCTCACGATCGGCGTGCTGGATGGCGTCCACCGGGGCCACCAGGCGCTCCTCGCGCGGCTGCGCGACGAAGCACGCAAGCGGGCCCTCGCGCCCGGCGTCGTGACGCTCCACCCCCACCCCATCACCGTCCTCCGGCCCGAAATCGCGCCCAGCTATCTCACGTCACTTGAAGACCGGATGGAGCTGCTCCGCCAGGCTGGCGCGGACTGGGTCATCCCGCTCACCTTCACCGGCGAAGTCTCCGAAATCTCGGCGGAAGAGCTCGCCACCGCCTTCTTCGAAACCCTCCGCATGCGCCTCATGGTCCTCGGCCCAGACGCCTCTTTCGGCCGCGGCGCTCCGAAGGACACGCCAGAGCGGATGCGCGCCCTCGGCGCCGAACTGGGGTTCGAAGTCGTCCAGATCGAACCCCTGATGCACGACCACGAGCGCTACAGCTCCACCGCCGTCCGCAAGGCTCTCGCCGCCGGGGAGATGGAGCGCGTGACGGCGCTTCTCGGCCGCAACTACACCATCGGCGGCCCGGTGGTGCGTGGCTTCGAACGCGGCCGAACCATCGGCTTCCCGACAGCGAATATCTCCGTTGCGGCGGACCGCGCTCTGCCCGGCATCGGCGTCTACGCCACCCGCGCCCACGTCACCGGGCGGACCTTCGCTGGCGCAACCAACATCGGCAAGCGCCCCACCTTCGACGCCGGCCACATCTCCGTCGAAACCTACCTGCTGGATTTCGAAGGCGACATCTATGGCGAACGCATGGACCTCGAAGTCCTCCACCGAATTCGTGCCGAACGAACCTTTAGCGGCATCGACGAACTGAAGGCCCAGATCGCCCTTGACGTGGCAGCCGCCCGAGAATTGCTCAAGTGACCAAATCCTCCATTCGCCAGATGCCGCCCGTCGATGACCAGCTTGCCGTCCTCATGAGCGGCGTGGACTACGGCGACGAGCACCTCAAGAGCCAGATGGAGCGCGAACTCCGGAGCCTCCTCCAGCAGGATCGGCCGCTGCGCGTCTACCTCGGCGTGGACCCCACGGCGACATCACTCACCCTCGGCCACACCGTGCCGCTGCGCAAGCTCCGCCAGTTCCAGCAGCTCGGGCACCACGCCATCTTCCTCATCGGTGACTACACGGCGCTCATCGGCGACCCGAGCGACAAGAACAAGCTCCGTCCGCAACTTTCTCAGGAAGACATCAAGGCGAACGAGCGCACCTACTTCGACCAGGCGGCCAAGATCCTGGACCCGGCGAAGACGGAGCTTCGCCACAACTCCGAATGGCTCGGCAAGCTCCGGTTCCCGGACATCATCTCGCTCATGTCCAAGTTCACCGTCCAGGAAATGCTCCGTCGTGATAACTTCCGTCAACGGTTTGGCCGAACCAGCGTTGACGTAATGGTCTCGGATAAGAGAGTCGTTTGGACAACGCCTGCGATCGGGAACGTTAGGGAGGAAGGAGTCGGCCGGTATCGTGCATCCGCAATCGACTTGAGCATTGTTGGTTTTGGGGTCGATGAGTGGAAGTCTGAGCCCAAACTGTCGGTTTCGGAGCCAATCTACCTGCACGAGTTCCTCTACGCCCTCATGCAGGGCTACGACGCTTACGCGCTGGAGTGCGATGTCCAGGTAGGCGGCACGGAGCAGCTCTTCAACCTGATGGCAGGGCGCAAGATCCAGGAGGACGCCGGCCAGAAGCCCCACGTGCCCGTGACCATGCCCATCCTCGTGGGGCTCGATGGTAAGGCGCGCATGTCCAAGTCCGCCGGTAACCATATCGGCGTCAACGACACCGCGGACGAGCAGTACGGCAAGGCCATGTCGCTCCCGGACGAGGTCATCATCGACTTCTTCGTCCTGGCCACGAACGTCCCGCGGACGGAACTCACAGCCATCCAGCACGAAATCGAACGCGACCCCATGGCGGCCAAGAAGCGCCTCGCCCGCACCATCGTCTCCGAGTTCCACGGCGAGGATGCAGCCGCCGAAGCCGAGGCCCGCTTCGAGCGGACAGTGCAGCGCAAGGAAACGCCGGACGAGATTCCCGAGTTCGCGATCACCGGCTTCCCCACGCTCATCGACGTCCTCGTCGCCGCCGGTGCCGCTCCCTCGAAACGCGAAGCCCGCCGCCTCTTCGAACAGCGCGCCGTGACGGTTGAAGGCACCCCCGTCGACGCCCACGTCGAGGCCCTGCGGGGGATGGTGGTCCAGGTGGGCAAGCGCCGCTGGCTGCGGCTGGTCTAGCGCGGCAGCCTTACAACGTCACCACCCTTGAGATACACTCAAACCGATTGACCAACCGTGCAGAACTTCACCGCATCGAACGGGCGGCTCGCGGCCCGCGTGGTTCAGGCCGTTGAGCAATTTGGCGACAGCGGGTTGCAAAATTGCTCGGCCTCGTTATCGTTGTGCCCCGTCGCCGCGGGACGAGGCCGCTGAAGCCATCCCAGCGACCTTCCCGGCACGGCCGGCGGACGCATCTACCAAGTCGAGGTTCTGAACGTGATCTCCAGGTTCCGGCTAACGCTTCTCCTGCTGCCCCTGTTCGCCTTCCTGGTCGCCTGCGGAGGATCGGGTGACAGTTCGGACGATGCATCCAACGGCTCGGACACTACCGGACCTGGCAAACCGGGTTCGGCGAGCGGATCGGGGTCGCAGAAGTCCAAGAAGTCCGGGACCATTCCCGACATCAAGGACGGCGCGTTCCAGAAGGGTACAATTCGCGTCGAGATCACCGGGGACAAGCGCTCCACGGTCAACCTGGACGGCAACGGGTACGCCCAGTCGGGTGCCCTTTTGCTGACCTATGCGAGCAACGAAGCCGGCGCCTTTCTCACCTTTGTGCCCGAAAAGAGCGACGACGAGGGGGGCTTCGCCATCACGACGAAGGAGTTGGCAACGGCCGGGACCTGGGGGAAGGAGTGCGACATGACTGTCGATGCCCAGGGCGAAAAGGTCAGTGGCGAGTTCGAATGCAACAAGATCGACGCCGTCGTCCCGGGAGAGGCCAAGACCTACCGCATCAACCTCAAGGTGAAGTTCTCCGCTGAGCGCTAGCGGGGTGTCACGCAACTCAGCGCAACGTACCCAGGTTGCTGAGGCTAGGCCTCGCCAGCCCCCCCATCCAGCCCGCAGCCGCGCTGCTATAGTTGAGACATGACTCAGCCGTCCGTATCGGTTGGCACGCCGGCCGGGACGCTCTCCTATGAACGGTTCCTGCAAGAGAACGACGAGCAGCACACCGAGTGGGTCAACGGAGAGGTCGTCGCCATGGCACCCGCATCGGTCGAACACCAGCTCACATCATCATTTCTCTTGCGCCTCCTGACATCCTTCGTGGAGAGCCGCGAGCTTGGACAGGTCTTCTACGAACCTTTCAACATGAAGACGGGACCGGACCTGCCGGGCCGCTCGCCAGACATCCTTTTCGTGGCAACCGCGCACTGCGACAGACTTCGAGACACGTACCTCGATGGCCCGGCGGATGTGGTGGTCGAGGTCGTAAGCCCTGGCAGCGCGGGCCGGGATCGGGGCGACAAGTACTTTGAATACGAAGCCGGTGGGGTACGCGAGTACTGGTTGATCGACCCTCGCCGGCAGGTGGCTGAGTTCTACGCTCTCAACCCATCCGGGCGGTTCGAGTTGCAGACCACCGCGGATGGCACGTTCCGAAGCAGCGCCGTGGACCGGTTCTGGCTGGATGTGGCGTGGCTCTGGGATCGGCCGCGGCTGAGCGATGTCGAGGCGCTGCTCGGGCTCCGCTGAGGCAGCGCCGTCCTCCCGCGGTTTGCGCCACCCCCACCCTCGCCCCTATCCTTCTCGCCCGACCCGCATCGAAGGAGCACTCACCATGGCAGACCTCAAGGAGACGCAGAAGCGCCACGCCCAGGATGTCGTGTCCGGCAACATGGCCGGCCTCATGGGCGACTTCACCCCCGCCGGCATGTCAAAGGTTATGGCCATGATGGCCGCCGGCCCAATCACCGCGTCCAGCTTCGAAGTCGAAGACCTGGGCAACAACGAGGCTGTCATCAGCTACATCGGCGACACCACCCGCAAAGTCTGGAGCAAGTGGACCGAAGTCGGTGACAAGTGGCAGATCGATGACGTCGCCCTCCGCTAACGCGCCTGGCACCGCCCGCGAAGCCGCGGAGCGCAACGCCCAGGCGGTCATGGCCGGCAACCTCGCCCAGATCATGGCCGACATCACGCCCGAAGCCCTCACCCAGATGATGCAGATGGCGGCCCAGGCGGGCGGAACGTCGCCCGCCGCCATGCCCAACATTCAGGGTTACGAAATCACCGAAGTGCCATCCGAAGGTGACGGTGAACTCTTCCACGTCACCTTCACGTCTCCCCAGGGCCACGCCACCCTCGCGGCCACCTGGAAACAGGTCATGGGCCAGTGGAAGATCACGGCCGTCAGCCTGGTCTCCGCCGAACAGGTGCAGGAGTAGCCAGGAGCGCGGAGGGCGAATGGAACTCTGCCTCGTCCGTCACGCCATCGCTGTTGAGCGCGGCACCCGCGGGTTCGAAGACGACAGCCTTCGCCCGCTGACGCCGGACGGGGCCAGGCGATTCCGCGCCGCTGGCCGAGGGCTCGTCACGCTTGTAACCCCGCAGGTGATCATGACTAGCCCCCTGCTCCGCGCACGCCAGACAGCCGAGATCCTGATGGACGTTTATGGCCTGGCCAAGCTCCATTTCAGCGACGCCCTCGCCTCCGGAGACCACGCCGCGCTCCTCCGCGATGTCGTTGAGCTCGAGGCGCGCTCGGTCATGCTGGTTGGCCACGAACCGCACATGTCCGGCCTCCTCTCGTACCTCCTCGCGGGCGACGAAACCGCCGTCAGCAGCACCTTCAAGAAAGGTTCAGCCGCCCTGGTGAGTTGTCAGGACGAACCGGCAGCTGGCGAGTGCTGGCTGGAATGGCTAGTCCAGCCCGCCGCGCTGAGAGCGCTCGGAGGACGTTAAGACCCGTTCGCCGATGATGTCCGCACCGCGCGCGCCCGCAAGCGGCGGGATTCCGCAACCTCCCGCGCCGTCGCGAGACGCTTACGGCGCAGTCTCGATCTCCAGCGGCACCTTGAACACAGCCTCAAAACGTTTCTGCTGCCGCTCAAGGTCATACACCTCTGCATCAAGCGCCGCCCTCGAGGACAGCCGTATCCTGAAGGCGTCCTCCGCGACCTCCGCCTGGACGCCGAGGACCGGCGACGGCACGCGCCTTCGAATCGCCCGTGCACATCCGAGCAAACTCGCCAGCGCGGCCGCCCGCCGGGAGTCCTCCGGTCCGACGATCGCCCGGTACGGGGAGAGGTCGGGGGCGCCCGAAGCGGCCCAGCGCACCAGCGCCGCCACCAGGACAATCTCGCGATGGTCGAAGCCGTGCAGGTCACCGCTGTGGACCAGGTATTGGGCGTGGCGGTCGCGGCTGTAGTAGTCAACGTGCATCCCGATTCCGGCGAGACGGGCAGCAGCGAGCAGCAAGTCCAGGTCCGCGTTCCTCAGGCCATGCAACGGCTTCGACGCCTCAAAGAGCTGGGCCGCCGTGATCACCACCGGCTCCGCTGCCAGCTCGTCCACCCCGTTGGCGCGGGCGAGCCCCGCGATCGAGGCTTCCCGCACATCAGGCAGCACGGCGCCTGCGCCGCGCAACTCCTGCCAGAGGACGCCCTCGCGCAGCCCCTGCCCGGAGACGCTTAGCGCTGTGGCGCCGGTCATCTCCATCAGCTCGTCGATGACCACGGCCGCGGCGGGGAGGATGTCAGCGCGCGCCGGGTTCATCCCTGGCATCCGCCGGCGCGCCTCGGCGCCGGGCTTCAACAGCGCGGCCGTCAGGCGCCTCACCTCGCGGCGAGGGATGACGAAGCCGTGCAGGCGCCGCAGGGGATAGTTGCGCCGCATGCGAGCCAGCCGCGCGAGGTTGCGCACCGCCCCACCCGCACCATGCAAGACTTCAGACTTCTCGCTGGCCTTAAAGTATTGCCGTACCGCTTTCCGCAACGCCCGCACTTCCTTCGTTGCCGGCGGGTCGGTCCGGAAGAAGCGCTCAGTCGCGTAGATCGCGCCAAACGGCCCGGACTGAGTCTGGACGAGCGCCCGCTGCTCTACGCGCATCAGCTCGAGGGAACCGCCACCGATGTCCAGCAGATAGCCGTCTCGCAAGCTGGTGCTGTTGATAACGCCAAGGAAGCCGGCGAACGCCTCTTCCTGGGCGCTGAGGATGCGCACCAACCCGCCCGTCGCCGCTCGCGCCCGGACAACGAAGTCGGCGGCGTTCGGGGCCCGGCGCAGGGCTTCCGTACCAACCATCACGATGGCCGCCGGGCTGAACGACTCCGCAAGCTGGTACATGATCCTGACTGCGCGGAGGCCGCGCTCCATCCCCGCGGGCGTGATGTCACCACCTGCCTGGCCCTGCCCGATGCGCGCGTCGAAGCGCTCCTCCTCGATTACTTCGAACGCAGACGGCGTAAGCTCCCGTGCCACAAGCAGGCGCACGGAATTGGAGCCGACATCGATGACTGCAATCGTCCTGCCAGCGGACATGCTTCCCTCCGCGGCCCACAGTATGGACGGCCCGGTGCGGCAGCAAGCGCATCAACCCCTTACGCCACCCCTGGCAGCGCCTCCGCCGCGGCGGCAAAGGCTTCCAGCGCGGGCGCCAGCCGCTCCCCCACGGCGGTCAGGGAATACACGGTGCTTGGCGGATAATCCTCAGCCACGGTGCGCTTCACAAGGCCCGCCGCCACGGCTTCCTTGAGCGCCGCGGAGAGCGCCCGAGGCGTTACTCCCGGGAGCAGGGCCTGCACCTCGCCGTAGCGCGAAGCACCCCGGTGAATGGCGAGGACGGCCGGAAGCGCCCACTTCTTTCCTGCCACCGCCCCCTGGCCCATCTCGCCCACCACGGCAGTGAGTTCAACGCACGCCTGGGCCAGTTCCCGCGCCGGCGGGGTGACGAGATACTCTGGCCGCAAGGGGTGTCCGTAACCCGGGTTGCGCTGCACCAGGCCCGCCTCGATCAGAGCGGCGAGTGTGGCGCTGACCGAGTCCCTGCTCGCCCCCAAACGGTTGACGAGCGTGATGAACTTCTCGCCACCCCCGGCCTGAAGCATGGCGACGATGGGCACGGACCAGCGGTGATGGAAAAGTCCCACGCAACGGACGACAGGCGGGCAAAAAGGGCTTGACAACTTTGTAGAGTAACTATACTTTCCGTACTCACACCCGGCAAGGAGGCTATCAGCCGTGACGGCGCCAGCTCAACCAGGCATCCCCTACAAACCCGAACTTACCTGCGCCATCAGTGTTTCGGACTTCAAGCGGTCGGTAGCCTGGTACCAGGACGTACTCGGCTTCCATCCCGTTTACACGCTCGAAGACCGGGGCTGGGGGGAGTTCCAGACCCCGGTACCCGGCGTCACCGTTGGCCTCTCGCAGGTCGAGGTGGGGACCAACGCCGGCGGCGCTGGCGGCGCTGTGCTGACGTGGAGCGTCGAAGATATCGATGCTTCGCGGGCGGCGATCGAAGGCAAGGGCGTGCGCTTCGATGGCGAAACCCGGACGCTCCCAGGGCTCGTGAAGCTCGCGACGTTCTTCGACCCGGACGGAAACGCGATGATGTTTGCCCAGAGCCTCATGTCGCCGGAGTAGCACGTCCGCTGGCCTTTGGTACGCTCGATCCGTGCGTATTAGGGATGTGGACATTGAGGGGGCAGCCCGGCTGGCGCCGATGGCAGCGGTCAGCAACGCGCCGTTCCGGCTGATCGCCCGGGAATGCGGCAGCGCCATGACCACCACGGAGGAGATCGACGCCACCTCGCTCGTGCGCGGGAGCCCACGGGCCCTGGACATCATCGACTGCTACCCGGAAGAGCGTCCAATCGCGATGCAACTCCTCGGCTGCGACGCGGGCATCCTGGTTGACGCCGCCCAGCAGTTGGTAGCGGCGGGTGCCGACGTCATCGACCTGAACATGGGCTGCCCAATGCCCAAGATCACGAAGCAGGGCAAAGGCGCAGCCCTGATGCGCGACCTCGACGCGACCGAGGCACTCCTCAGGGCAATGCGCGCGGCCATCCGCGTACCGTTCACCATCAAGATCCGCGGCGGCTGGGACGACGAGCACCTGAACGCCGTCGAGGTCGCGCAGCTGGCGGAGGACGAGGGCGTCGACGCCATCACGGTTCACCCGCGCACGCGCTCGCAGCGTTTCACGGGCAAGGCTCCCTGGGAGATCATCGGCGACGTCGTCCGGGCGGTGCGTATCCCGGTTACGGGCAACGGGGACGTCACGTCGATGGTTGAGGCGCGGCGGATGATGGCGGAGACCGGCTGCGCGGACGTGATGATCGGGCGCGGAGCGATGGGCCGCCCGTGGGTCTTCGATGAATCCTACGAAAACCTCCCGGCGGCGGAGCAGTGGGACTACCGGGGCCGCGTGATCCGGCGGCACTGCCAGTTGATCATGGAACGAAGCGACGCCAGGCACTGGGTGACGCAGCTGCGCAAGCACCTCGCCTGGTACACCGAGGGCACGTACGAAGCCGCGGCCACGCGCGACCGGCTCTTCCGGGCGAAGAGCCAGGACGACGTCATGGCGGTGTTCGAAGAACACTGGGAACGCGCCCGCGAACCGTTCCTCTCCATGGCGCACTACCGCAACGCCCGGCCCGCGCTGGCGGGGGTTGAGGGGTAGGGGGCCCGCGAAACGACCAGTTACCCGCTGTCCAACTGAGTGACCACCTGCGACAGCGACCGGACGCGGACCGGAAGAAGCGCTCGCTCACGCTGCGGCTCGTCGAGGGTTAGGAGATGGAGGCCGACCATCTCCGCCTGCGCAACCGGCAAAGCATCGTACACCGAGAATCCCTCCTTCAGGGCCATCTCCATGGCCCGGGGCAGGATGGGCTCGACCGGTGCCCAATTCACCGGAAAGGCCGCCAAAATCCGATCTGGCGACCGAAGTTGACCCTCAATGACCCGACTCCTCCTGACCGCGCGCACCAGGGCCGAGACCACTTCCACCTTCGCATACGCAACTGCCGTCAACTCAACATTCCCGATTGCCGCATGGGACATCAACCGTATCGCCAGGTCGTGCTCCGGCTCATCTTCGAGCAGCGTAGCCACCAACACCGACGTGTCGACGATCAGTGCTTCGGCCAAAGCTGCCGCTCATGTTCTTCGCGGTCCTCGCGGACCAGTTCGGCAGCGCTTAAGGGCCCTTCTCCTACGCCAGCCTCGCGTGCCCAACGGCGCAGCCACTCCACTGAAGCGAGGCGCTCATCGACTTCCGGTGTTGCCGCGTCATCCGGCACCAGCAGCTCTCCCTCGCACACGAACCCCTCAGTCTCGCCACGCTCCACCTGCCTCTGAATCTCTTCCAGGCTGGACCCCGTCTCGCGGGCTGCAACCTCGGCACGCACCAGTTTCCGGATGGCCATGCGCTTAGCGTAGCAGACGCGCCTACGCCTGAAGAACCACTTTTTTCGCGACCAGGCGGGCGATGCGCTCCTCGCTAAAGCCGCAATCCCGCAGGACTTGCAGCGAATGCTCTCCGAGTACCGGCGAAGGCCGGGCAAATCCGCCGCCGGCGTGACGGAAATCAGCAAACGCGCGCGGGCCCGTGACAGGGCCGAACTGCGGGTGGACGTACTCGTCGAACGAGCGGTTTTCTTCGGCGAACGGGTCTGCAAAGCGCTCGGGCAGGGTGAGCGCGGGCGCTGCCGGAACACCGCGGGCGAGCAGCCTGTCCAGCGCCTCATCGCGCGTCAGCTTCGCCAGTTCGGCCCCGATCTGCTCCGCTAGGGCGGAGTTAACCGGTTCGGCAGCAGCCTTTTCGGCGATGACACGGCCCGCCCACTCCGGGTGGCCGAGGGCGATGCAGAGCTGTGGGAACTGCTCCGGCCGCGAGCAGGCGACGCCAATCCACCCGTCACTGCACTGGTAGAAACGGTTGACCGCGCTCGTCCCCAGGCGGTCGCGGCCACCGGGCGGGTTGGCGGGGCGGCCTTCGTACCAGGTCAACTCACCCGACTGGCAGATCACGCTCTGGTTGGCCAGGCAGGTCAACACCTCCTGCCCCTGCCCGGTCCGCTCGCGGGCGTGAAGGGCCGCGACGATGCCGAAAGCGCCCATCATCGCCGTCGCGCTGTCGTTTACCGCGACCTGGTAGAAGACGGGCTCGTCGTCGCCGCCCTGGCCGGCCATCATCCCGCTGCGCGCCTGGAGGATGGGGTCGAAGCCCGGGTCCTGCGCATACGGCCCCTCCGGCCCGTAGCCCGTTATCGAACAGCTGATGATTCCCGGGTTGACCTCGCGCAGGGTGGCGTAGTCGATCCCGAGGCGCTCACGGACGCCGATACGGTAGTTATCCAGGACCACGTCGGAGACGCGGACAAGGTCCAGAAACGCCTCCTTGCCAGCGGGGTCCTTCAGGTCGATGGCCAGCCCTTGTTTGCCGCGGTTGTGGCCAACGAACTGCATCCCGGCCATCCGGAAAGGGTCGCCGTCAAGCGCCTCGACCTTGATCACGTCGGCCCCGTAGCAGGCCAGGATGGTGGGCGCGAACGTCCCGGCGATGAACGCGCCGAGATCGAGGACCCGGATGCCGGCCAGGGGCCCCGCGCCAGCAAAGTCCTGCGGATACCCCGGCAACAGCGGCCGGTGCGTTGGCAGTTCGGCGAGCTTCGCGTCGTGCATGAGGTGACGGACCGAACCCGGCGTAGCGGACAGTTTCGCCGGCACGCCGGGGAGTTCCACACGGCCGAACGCCGGGTGCTCCAGCTCAACTCGCATCTGGTTCGCGGCCACCGTTTCACCCTGGAACCACGCTTCCCGATGACCAACCGGCCCGCGCGGGACGCCCGCCTCCAGCAGGATCTTGAGCCACTCCTCGCGCGGCTTGTCGGCGAAACGCCGGTCAAGCCATTCGATGGCGACGGCATCCATCGGTGGCCGGAGGAGATTGGTGAACTCGCCATCGACGCCTTCGACCGTGATCAGCTCCATCAGATCCATCGCTTCCAGCGCGCGAAGGAAGAACGGCACGGTGAGCGTGCCGAGGAACAGCCAGAGCCCGTCCGCACAGCGGTAGAGGCGGTAGTTCGGCGTGTTCCCGCGGCTGCCCGAGCGCGGGACCTGCATCACGTCCCCGAACTTCGTTTGGCCGCCGCTTTCGACTGAGGCGATCGTATGCATCCCGCTCACGACAACGGCCTCGCCCCTTCCCGTGCGGGCCCGGTTCACGAGCGCGCTGCCAATCGCGCCGGCGGCGTCCAGCGCCTGTGCATATCCCAGTTGCGGGGTTTCCAGGCTCACGGGCCGGTCTTCGTAACTGAGCTGCTGGCTGGCCACCCCGCTGAGACCGCTGAGGAGGAGCTCGTCCGGGGGCAACTGGCTCCAGCGGCCGACCGTCCCATACGGTGGCAGCCAGACGTGGACGAGGGAGGGGTTCGCACGGTGCACGGTGGTGGCGTCCAGCCCAAGGCGCTCGAGTTCTCCGGGGCGGCTATCGAACAGCGCCACGTCAGCGGTCGCCAGCAGTTGGCGCGCGGCATGCAGGCCTTCGAACCGCTCAAGGTCGAGCACCAACCGCTGCTTGTTGCGGTTCCAGCAGAGGTAGCCGGGATGCGCGGCCATCCGGTCGCCGCCGGGGCCTTCGACCTTGATCACCTCGGCGCCGAAGTCAGCAATGAGCATGGCGGCCATCGGCCCGCCGATGCCCTGGCTGAAATCGAGTACTCGCAAACCTTCGAACGCTGTCACGCGCGCAGTCTAGCGCGCAAGAGGCGGGAGCCAAACCGCGAGCGATTTGAAGGGTGGAGAGTAAGCACGCTGATGGGCGCGCGAAGCCCGCCGCGGGAGGGGTCGCGCAGTGAGTACACGGAGCCCCATGCCCAATTCGACATCGCCCGACGGCCACGGATGATATAGTGTATCCCCGGTCATTGAGGGGGTACCGCGCCATGACCCAGGTGATGCGTGTCCAGGAGCCGCTCGAAAAGACCATCTCCCGGCTCGAAACCTTTCTCGCCCGCATGGAACGGCGCTACGAGTGCTCGACCGAGAAGGCGGCCGAAGCGGTAGATCGCGGCCAGCTCAAACCTACGGCGGAGATTGGCAAATGGCTGGCCTCCTACCGGACCCTCCTCCACCTGAAGGACCTCGCCGGGCAAGAGGACCCCTCGACTATCAGCGATACCAGATAGTCCACGAGAGCTACATGGAGCGGCTGCTCCGTGAGGGCGTGGTCATCGACCACCGCCTCAGCTTCCGCGAGACGGTCCACCACGGCCGCCTGATCGACGTGAATCTGACCGGTTGGGTGGCGACGGCGAGCGGCGGGCGCGTTTACGTCAACAAGTTGCTGTCAGTGCTTGAGCGAGCGAGAAGGGCTCCCGCGGTACAAACTCGGGAGTACGCCTACCAGGGCCGCCTCGTGTTGAGCCCCCGCGCTGGGCAACAGTTGTTCCGCTACGACAACTGTCATGGCGGTCTGGAAACCCTGCATCGTCACCAGTTCGACGTTCAAGGAGACGAAGTGGACACACTGCCCCCACCCTCGAGGAGATGCCCAGTCTGGCCGACGTGATCCGGGAGGCGGAGTACTACTCCGCCTACCTGCGCGACCTCAGACAAGCGTGACAGCCGCCCGCGCGGAACCGCCCGTTACCTGAACTTCGCCATCACCTCGTTGGCGAACCGGTCCATCACCGCCACCTTCGTAGCAGCATCCCGGCCGAGGTTGAAGTCCGGGATGACGACCTCGTCCACACCGGCATCGGCGTACGCCTGGATGACGCCACGCACCTGCTCCGCGTTGCCGGCGATGACCGGGCGTCCCGCGGCGCGCATGCGCTCGACGGTTTCCGGGTCGTCGCTCAGGACCAGGAGTGCGTTTGCCCCACGCTGGATCTCCTTCGGGTCGCGCCCGATGGCCCGGCAGTGTTCATCGAGCACCACTTGCTTCGCCCTGAGCAGCTCGGGCGTGCCCCAGACGTTCCAGTCCGTGGCGTACTTCGCAGCGATGCGCATGGTCTGCTTCTCGCCACCACCGCCGATGAGCAGCGGAAGCGGGCGTTGCACGGGCTTCGGCGCGAGAGGGGCGTCCGTGAGCTGGTAGTAGCGGCCCTGGAAGTTCGTCTTTTCGTTGGCGAACAGCCCCGTGACCACCTCGCAGGCTTCTTCGAGCCGAAGCATACGCCCGCCCAGGGTATAGAACGGGATGCCGTAGGCCGCGTGTTCGTTCTCCTGCCAGCCCGCGCCGAGACCGAGCACGCAGCGCCCTTCGCTGATGTTGTCCACGTTCGCCGCCATCTTGGCGAGGACCGCGGGGTGGCGGTACGTGTTGCCCGTGACGAGCGCGCCGAGGCGGATGCGGGGCACACGGGCCGCGAGCGCCGCCAGGGTCGTCCAGCACTCGGACGTCGGCCCGGAGGTGTCGGCCGCGTTGGGCATGAAGTGGTCGGCGTAGTAAACGCCGTCCCAGCCGGTCGACTCGGCGTGCTGGGCGAGCTGAAGCGTTTCGCGCCAGGAGTTGTTCGGGCCGGGCCAGAAGATGAACCGCATCGTAGTGCTCCAGTGCAGGTGGGGTAGCCCGGATTCTACGCCACCGACGAGCGGGATATGTCAGCGCTGGCTTTGGGCTCGCCAAAGGTCTGGGACAACCACGTTGGGATGGCGCGGGAGGCCGGGAAGCCGAAAGCGGGGCGCGCGCCCTGGGAGCGGACCGCAACGCGCGACGACGCCGCGATTTGCAGGCTATGCCGCCTGCGGCTTCTCGCTGCCGTGGAGTCAGTTCCGGTGTGTTTCGCCGGGAGTGTCCCATAGCCCGCATGATGCGCCGTCGTGGCGGCGCTGTCCCTACCCGTGCGGAGACATAATCGATGCGCGCGAAACGAAAGCCTGATCCTGGCCAAGTTCGAACGCCGGGGATTACGAAGGCCGAGGCTGCGCCCGGGACCTCCTGGCCACGCGGGGCGGCCGCTTTCTGACGGGCGCGGCTCCGATTACCGCGGTTCGGCTCATTGCTCTCTGCTGCTCTCGATTCGTGCCGCTTCGCGCCTTCGCGACTTCGTGTCCTCAGGCAGAACGACGACTGCCGTAAGCTGGCGGCTGGAAGCCAACGGCCAACGGCCCCCTCACACCCCCCGCTTGTCGCCCCAGATGAGGATGTGGAGGCGCGTGGAAAAGCGGTAGCCGCGTTGCGTGCAGATGTCCGCCAGCCAGGGACTGCGCTGGCGAATCTCGTCCGCCGTGCGGCCTTCGGGCATGAGAATTACGCGCCCCGGGGGAATCGCGAAGGCTTCGCGCAGGGATTCGAGTTCAGCCAGGTCGGCCTGGTCCTGGACGACGAACTTGAACACTGCCCGCTCGTCCCCGGCAAACCAGCGCAAGGCGTCCGGGCGGATGCGGGCGAGGCCTTCGTTGCCAGAATGGGCCAGCTTCGGCGAGACATTGAACTGCTGGATGAGCGGCGCGGCTCCGGCGGGCGCGAGGGTGCCGTTGGTCTCGATTTCCACGCAGTAGCCCGCCTCGTTCAAGAGGGTGAGCAACGGGACAAGCTGGCGGCGCTGGAGCAGGGGTTCGCCGCCGGTGATGACGACCCGTCGCGGAGCCAGCGCCCGGACTGTATCGAAGACCGCTTCCGCGGGCATTGGCAGCACCTGCTCCCTGCGGTCAAAGCGCGACCAGTCCCAGGTATAGGCGGTATCGCACCAGGTGCAGCGCAGATTGCAGACGGCCAGCCGGACGAACGTGCTGGGGTAGCCGGCGGAGGCGCCTTCACCCTGGATGGAGGCGAAGATCTCGGGGCCACCGGCCATGCGCGAAACGAGCAGGTCGTCCATCAGGCGGGCGTCAGCGCGGGGTCGGGGAGTCCGGCGGCCGCGAAGCCGGCGGTGCGCAGCGCGCAGGAGTCGCAGGCGCCGCAGGGCCGTTCGCCACCCGCATAGCAGCTCCAGGTGTGCTGAAGCGGCGCGCCAATCTCCACCGCGTAACGGACGATCTCCTCCTTCGACATGCGGATGATCGGCGCTTCGATGCGCATCGGGACGTGATAAGCGGTGCCCACTTTGCTTCCGAGGCGCAGCACCTCAACCATGCTGTCGTAGAACTCCGGGCGGCAATCCGGGTAGCCGGAGTAGTCGATGGCGTTGGCGCCGACCAGGATCGCCCCCTCGAGCGTCGCCGGGTCTGCCCCATCCCGTTCGATGCGACCGAGGAGCCAGCTTTCGAGCGCCGCCGCCGCCAGGGTGACAAAGAAGGTGTTACGCAGGGGGACATAGGTAATCGGGATGTCGGCCGCCATCCGGGCCGGGTCGCGGCGTTCCGGCAAGGCGTGGCGGGCAACGTCCGTGAGCGCCGAATGCGAGGCGAGACTCGCGTAAAACCCGGCGTCAACCTCGATCAGGGGGATGCCCAGGGCGGCGGCGACCGCCCGCGCCGAAGCAAGCTCGCGCAGGTGCCGCTGGCCGTAGGCAATGCTCAGCGCACGCACTTCGTAGCCTTTGCGCACGGCATGCGTAGCGACGGTGGTCGAGTCGAGCCCGCCGGAGAGCAACACGATAGCCTGCATTGCGTTCAGTCTCCTTCCTCTCCTGCGACTGTACCGCCCCGGAGGCCCGGCGTAGAGCGGCGAGCGCCAAATCCCCCGCCGCCCGCTATGCTGGCGCCCATGAAAAGGCGAACGCTCGGACGAATCGGACCGGTGAGTGCGCTCACCATCGGCGGTGGCGGGCTCGGGCAGGTGTGGGGGAGCACCTCCCGCGAAGAGGCCGTCGCCACACTCCGCGCGGCGGTCGATGGGGGCGTTACCCTCATCGACATGGCCCCGAGCTACGGCCGCGACGGCGAAGCCGAGCGCGTGGTGGGCGACACCTTCGGAGGCAGCCTTCCTCCCGGCGTTAGGATCACCACGAAACATCTCCTTGGCACGCCGCCCGCCGCGGAGGTCTATGCACGTCTCACTGCCAGCCTCGATGCAAGCCTGGAGCGGATGAAGCTCAGCCGTGTCGATATCTTCGTCCTCCACGGGATGCTGGACGCCGCCGCCGAGCAGGGCGCGACGAGCCGCACGAACCTCGGGCTTTTCTGGCAGGCCGTGGCGCCCGCATTTGGGCGGCTGATGGAGGAGGGCCGCATTGGGGCCTGGGGGATCACCGGCGTCGGCCATCCGGGAGCGGTGATTGAAGCGCTTTCGGCTGCCGACCCACCGTTTGTCGCGCAGTGCATCGCCAATCTCCTGGATTCGCCGGGGGGGATGAAGCGGTTCGATGATGACCCCCGCCCCCGTGGGATCATCGCCACGGCGAAGGCTCACGGGGTCGGCGTGATGGGCATCCGCGCTGTCCAGGCTGGCGCCCTGACGAGCGCGATCGACCGCGACCTGCCGGAGGACCATCCCGAAGTGAAGGACTTCCACCGCGCCGGGGCGTTCCGCCTTCTCGCCGCCGACCTTCGCCGCACGCCAGCTTTCCTCGCCCACCAGTACGCCCTCTCGATGGAAGGTGTGGATACGGTGGTGCTTGGCGTGAAGAACCGGGAGGAGCTGGAGGAATGCCTGGCGGCCGAAGCTGCCGGCCCGCTCTCACCCGAGGTTGTCGCGATGATCGACGCCTCTGTTTCCGTCTCGTAGCGCCGTCAAGGCGCGCCGCCCGCGGTTGCAGAGAATTACGCCGGTTTTACACGCTGTTTGCAAAACCGCGTTAACCCCTGTGCTACGGTCGATCCAGCCGAGCTCCCGGACCTTCCCGCGAAGGGCCGGGAGGCGGGGGACCCACCACAGTTGGGGTGTATTGCGTACCGCGCTGCGCATAGGCGACTTCCGACGCCGAACCCGTCAGCTTACCCCGCAGGCTCTCGGGAGGCTTCGTCCATAGCCTCCCCATTCGCACCACCGGGCAGCGTCATGCCCGGGACAAGGAGGAATGCATGGTCACAACCACCTATCCAGCTACGCCCAAACCCACACGCAGGCCTATGCGTTGTGGAGCGCCGCACCACCTGGTCCGGGGCACTCGCGAGCCGCTCGCGGCGGCACGAGGGAGCCTTCATGCCGCCGCCAGGCTCCCATTTGCCACCAGCCAGGCGGCAGTCTGGCGCTCGAGGTTCGCCCACCATGTCGAGACCGCAAGGGATGCCGTCCGCGAGCACGTGATCTCCTCAAACCGGGCTGACT
Source organism: Anaerolinea sp. (assembly GCA_013822275.1). Lineage (GTDB taxonomy): Bacteria > Chloroflexota > Dehalococcoidia > Tepidiformales > Tepidiformaceae > PNKC01. The sequence goes on from PNKC01000045.1 coordinate 22,105, forward strand.
CCGTGCTCAGCGCGATCGAGCGCGAAGAACCGCGCCTGCGGGCCGTCGTGGAGAAGCAGCGCGGCGAACACGCGGAACTTGTACGACAGGCGAAGAGCCTCTCAGAGGAGGCGGCGAGCACGCCGGATGTCGATATCTGGCGGATGATCGACCTGGGCGAAAAGGCGATCCTGCTGGAGATGGCGCTCGCCCGGCACCACAACCGCCTCGTGCGGCTGGTGTACGAATCCACGAACCGAGAGCTGGGCGGGGAGGCGGGGTAGGGTCCGAATTACCCTGTGGGCACCCAAGCCGGCCGGGGATTCCCCGGCCGGTTTGGGTGGTTGAACGGTGAGCTACAGGCGCTGCGCGTAGACCTGGAATATTGGCGGGCCCTCCGGGTCGGTGCCGCCGGTGGAGGAGAAGCTCAGCGTTTGGCCATCGGCGCTCAAGGCGGGCGAAAAGCGGAAGGCTCCCTCCGGTACCGGACCTGGGCTCACCGGCAGTTCCTTGCCGGCGGCGATGTCGTAGAGGAACAGCGCCTGCGGCCCGTAATCCGTTTGCGCGCCCACGCCCATGAGCACGCCGCCGTCCGTAATCGCGGGTGGCCAGGGTTGCCCCGAGTTGCGGAAGCGCTCCCAGACCTGGTCGAGCTTGCCAGAGGAGACGTCGTACAGCCAGAACCTGACTACACGCGGGCCTCTTTCGTCTGGGCCAACACCTGAAGGACTTGGCGTCAGGGAGTAGAACTCACTGGCGACTGCCATCCAACGGCTGTTAGCTGAGAAGCTCGCCGCTGAGAGGTGGAACGATAAACCGGTGGAGACCGGATAGTCGAGAGCGACTTCCCTGGTCTGGCGTCGTTTGCGGTCATGGAGGTGTAGACGTCGCGCGCCCCCCGTTTCAAGATCGCCAGCGGAAACGAAGGCAACCCAACGACCATCGGGAGACACGGAAGGTTTGCTTGAATTGACATCCGCCTCCGCGCCATCGCTTCGCGGTGAGATGCGCGAGGTGGTGCCTTGTTTGCGGTCGCGCAGGAAGATGTCCACTCCTCCAAGCCCCATGAGCGTGGCGGGGCTGTCGAAAGCGCTCTTCACGGCGTTCGTATCGCGCGCAACGAGGGTCGTTGCAGCGGAGGCGAATGCCACGAAACGGCCGTCGGCTGAGATCGCAGCGTCTACCGAGCTGAGGTCGCCCACGCGGCCATCCAGCGCCACCGAGACAAGCGCCGTGGCCCCTCGCGCAACGTCCCGGACGTAAACATTGCTCCGCGACAGCTGCGCTACCACCTCCTCGGGGACAGAGCCTCGTGGTTGGCCGGACCATTGGGCCGTCGTCGATGCAGAGGCCAGGGCGGCGCGCAACTCTTCCTCGGGCCGCGCCGTGCCGGGCACCAGGTTCGTGGCGAGCGATTCAAACGCGACGAAGCGCCCATCCGCCGATATGGCGGGGTTCTCCGATCTGGCGTTCCCCTGCTCGCCACCCGGGCCAACCGAGATACGGACCGTCGTGCCCTTCAGGCGGTCGCGGACGAAGACATCCCTGACGGTGTTG
>PNKC01000046.1 GCA_013822275.1 Anaerolinea sp.
CCCACCCCCACCTGAGCTGCGGCGGCGAGGTGTGCGTCATCCACAACGGCATCGTCGAAAATTTCGCGGAGTTGCGGGCGGAACTGAAAGGCAAGGGCCACACCTTCCAGAGTGAAACAGACACCGAGACCATCGCCCACCTGATGGAGGACGAAGTGAAATCCGGCGCGCCCCTGCTGGAGGCACTCCGGCGCACGGCGGCACGGCTCCACGGGTCCCAGGCGATTGTGGCGATGGCGCCGTCCCACCCCGGCACCCTCGTCGCCGCGCGAATCGGCAACGCCGGTGGCGTTGTCGTCGGTTACGGAAGCGGCGAGATGATGCTGGCAAGCGATCTTGCGGCTGTCCTGCCACTGACCCAGGACGTGGCCTTCCTCGCGGACGGCCAGATGGCACGCATTGATGCCAGCGGCGCGAGCTACATCAATGCGGACGGCACCACAGCCAACGTCCCGGTCAAGCGCATCCCCATCGACCCTGTGAGCGCGATGAAGGGGCAATACCAGCACTTCATGCTCAAGGAGATCATGGAGCAGCCGGAGGCCCTCTCCGACACCATTCGCAGCCTTGTCACCCTCGAACCCGCGGATGTCCACCTGGACGACCTGGGTGTGGCCGCCGATAGACTCGCCACAGTAAAACGCGTGGTCCTCATCGGCATGGGTACCAGCCTGCACGCGGCCATGATCGGGAAACGCTATTTCGAAGAACTCGCACGCGTCCCCGCCGAGACCGACAACGCCAGCGAATTCCGCTACCGCGACCCGATCATCGGACCAGACACGCTTGTCGTCTCCGTCAGCCAATCCGGCGAGACCGTCGATGTCCTGGAAGCGATGGCAGTGGCGAAGCAGAAGGGTGCCCTCCAGGTGACCATCTGCAACACGGAAGGCGCGCAGACCACGCGGGTCGCGGAGGGGACGGTCTACACGCGGGCCGGACTCGAACGGGGCGTGGCCAGCACCAAGTGCTTCACCGCGGCCATCGCGGCGCTTTACGCGTTGGCGCTGAAGCTCGGCGAGCTGCGCGGCGAACTCACGCCGGCCCAGGTGGCCGCAAGGATATCGGACCTGGCCAGGGTGCCGGACGCCGCGGCCCGCGTCCTCGCCCAGCCGGACACCTGCCAACGCCTGGCAACCCGGATCGCGGACGCCCAGCATCTGTTGTTCCTGGGGCGGGGGCTCGCCTATCCGGCGGCCATGGAAGGCGCCCTGAAGATGAAGGAGATCAGCTACATCCACGCCGAAGGCTACGCCGCCGGGGAAATGAAACACGGCCCCATCGCCCTGATCGACCACGCCTTTCCGACGGTCGCGATCGCCACCAAACACGCGCTCCGTTCGAAGCTGATTTCCAACATCCAGCAGGTGCAGGCGCGCGGGGGGGAAGTCGTAGCCGTGATCACCGAAGGCGACAACGAGATCGCGGCGATGGCCGACGCGAGCATCAGCATCCCCGAAGTCTCCGAGCTGCTTGAGCCGCTCATCGCTTCGATCCCGCTGCAGGCGCTCTCCTACTACGTGGCGCTGCACCGCGGTTGCGATGTCGATCAACCTCGCAACCTGGCGAAGACTGTCACCGTCGAATAGCGACAGCCGCTGGCGACCGCTGCCGCCTAGAATGACGGCGATGGACCTCAACGTGGTGCGGCTACGGCTCGAAGCGAACGAAGGACGGCTGAGCCCGTTCGCGGCGCGTTCCGCTTCGAGTCGTGGCCGGCGCCTTTCGGAGGAGCCTTCGCCAGTGCGCACGGCGTTTCAACGCGACCGTGACCGCATCCTCCACACCAAGGCCTTCCGGCGCCTGAAACACAAGACGCAGGTATTCATCGCGCCAGCCCAGGACCACTACGTCACGCGCCTGACCCACACCCTGGAAGTCGCCCAGGTCGCGCGCACGATCACCCGCGCACTCAACCTGAACGAGGACCTGGCCGAAGCCGCGGCGCTCGGCCACGACATCGGTCACGGCCCTTTCGGCCACGCCGGCGAGGAAGCGCTGAGCGAGTGTCTCCCGGACGGTTTTCGCCACAACTACCAGTCCGTGCGCGTCCTGCACCGGCTTGAAAACAGCGGGCGGGGCCTGAACCTCACCTTCGAAGTGCTGGACGCGGTCGAAAAATCAAGCAAAACCCGCGACGACATCTTCGCCGATGGTTGGGGTGTACCTTCCACGCTCGAGGGCCAGGTCGTGAAGACCGCCGACGCCATCGCCTACGTGAACCACGACATCCTCGATGCCATCCGCGCCGGACTCATCACGGAAGCGGATCTCCCTGCGACCGCGCGGCAGAACCTGGGCGGAAGCCATTCGGAGCGCCTGAATACGCTCATCTGCGACATCGTGGAAGCGAGCTGGGCCGCCACCGGCGAATCTCCCTCCGGCGTCGCGCCGGTTATCGCCTTCAGCCCCCGTGTCCACGCGACGGCGAATGAGTTGCGCGAGTTCATGTTCCAAAGGGTCTACCTCTATGACTCAACGCGGGAAGACGCTGAGCGCGGGAAGAAGGTCGTCGCCTTCTTGTTTCGCCATTTCGTCCAGCATCCGGAAGGGATTTCCGCGGACTTTTCGCTGCCCGACGACCCGGTCGAACGGCGTGCGGCTGATTACGTGAGCGGGATGACTGATCGTTATGCCATCAGGCTCGCCCGGAGCCTCGGCTGCGAAGTCCCGGATACCTGGGCGACGTAAATTTCGGATAAATGTTAAGACGCAAACGGCGTGCCGCCTGCCCCGGCTTGTTGCCGGTACAGGGGGCGGAACAGATACTCGTGGCAGTCTCATGACTGAACGCTACAGTCCGTACCCGCCGGACGAGCCGGTTATCGGCGCCACCTACCCACCAACGTCCCCCGTCTCCACGTACGCAGATGACGGGGGCTCTATCGGGGCGGATTCCCTGCACCCCGGAGAAGCTTTCGGATCCTGGGACGACGAGTACGCTGAGGACTTCGAAGACGAGTACGGCGACGAGTACGACGACTACTACGACGACGCCCCGGCGCGGCAGCCCATGTTCTACGCGTTCATTGGGTTGGCCGCCCTCGTCGGCGGCATCCTGGTGTTCCTGCTCTTCTCCCTCGTCAGCAACGGCGGAGAGGACACCCCGTCTGCAGGCTCGGTGAAGTTCAACGTCCGCATCGATTCGCCGACCAAGGACAAGCGGATTGACATCGGCAAACCCGAAGACGTGATCGTCCAGGCGACATCCACGGAACCGATAGTGCGCTTCGACCTCTACATCCAGGACAAGCTTGCAGACACCGTCGATGTAAGCGACCCGGCGGCCGACAACAAATACCGGGCAACGCTCAAAGCCCAGTTCGAACGCAAGGGCGAATACACGCTTTACGTGAAGGTCACGTCGGCCTCCAACGCCACGGAACAGTCCGACAAAGTGCGCGTGATCGCCATCGAACCCGTGGGTGACCGGCCACAGAGCATCAACGGCAAAGTCGTGGCCACCGTGAACCTCCGCACCGGCCCCGGTGAGAACTTCGAACAGGTAGGCACGCTGACCGAGGGCAAGGTGGTCAAGGTCATCGGCCGGACCACGAACAGCGAATGGGTGCTGGTCGAAGTGGATGGCGGACGGTGGGTGAAGGCGACCGCCCTCGAAATGCAGGACTCGCTCGCCCTCGTGCCAATCCGGCAGGTTACGCCCACGCCCGTGCCGGCCACCAATACACCGCTTCCCAGCCCGTCGGCCTCGCCCAGCCCTTCAGCCTCGCCAACGGTGGACCCCAGGTCGCCGGACCTGGCGCCATCCGCTGCCGTGCTGATCGATGGCGGGACGAAGCTCCGCGTCACCGTCACGAACAAGAGCGCCAACGCCTACACCGGCGCGCTCACCGTGGCGGTCGCCAACGTCGGCCCCGGCACCCTCACCGTCGCTTTCAGTGTGAACATCCCCGCCAACGGCAGTACGACCCTCGACTTCGACTTGAACCCCGCCGTGACCACCCAGAAGACCGCCCAGGTGAAGGTCGATCCAGACAACGCCGTCAAAGAGACGAACAAGGACAACAACACCCAGTCCTTCGGCCTCACACCCGCCGTTGAGCAGCCGAACCTGCTCATCGCGAACGTGGATACCACGGGCAACATCGCGGTCCGCGTCGTTAACCAGGGCGGCCCACTCCCCACTTCCACGGTCACGGTGAAGGTTACCGTCGCGGGCAGCGGCGCCGAGCAGTCCAGGACGATCGCGCTCGCCAACGGACAGGACTCCACGTTCACGGTCCTCAAGCCGGGCAGCGGCGCGGGTAAGGTCGAAGTCTCCATCAACGGCCAGGTCGTCACGACCAAAGAGATCACTGTCCCCTAACCGCCCGACGTAACGGGCCACCGTTTGTTGAGATTGGCCGGTTCACGACGCCTGCTGTCGCGCGCGCCCTTACCATCAGGGCGTGGACGCTGTCGAGGAGATCAAGAGCAAGCTGGACCTGGTCGAATACATCGGCCGCGTGACCAAACTGCAGAAGTCCGGTCGCAGCTTCAAAGGCCTCTGCCCGTTCCACACCGAGAAGACCCCCTCCTTCCACGTCTTCCCGGATCGCGCCACGTGGCGCTGCTTCGGGAGCTGCGGCGAGGGTGGCGATCTCTTCACGTTTGTCCAAAAGCGAGACAACCTGGATTTCCGGGAAGCGCTCCGCGTGCTGGCGGCCGAGGCGGGAGTCCAGGTATCGCAGGAAGGGGCGCAGAAGCGCAGCCACCGCGAAAAGCTCATCGCCGTCGTGTCTGCGGCCGTGGACTTCTACCAGCAGTGCCTCCGTGCGCCCGAAGGCGCTGCCGCGCGCGAGTACCTGGCAGAGAAGCGCGGGCTGACCCAGGCGACCATCGAGACCTTCCGGCTCGGCTGGGCGCCGGACGACTGGCGAATCCTGCGCGGCTACCTGCTTGTCCGCGGGTACCCTGACCAGGACATCATCGACTCCGGTATGGCAATCGAACCAGACGGCGGCCGCGAGCCGTACGACCGCTTCCGCGGACGCATCATCATCCCCATCGCCGACGAACGCGGTCAGTTCGTCGGCATGGGCGGACGTGGCCTCCACGGCGAGGAACCAAAGTATCTGAACTCGCCCCAGACGGACGCGTTCGACAAGGGCCGCACCCTCTTCGGCCTCCACCTGGCGACGGATGCAATCCGCGCGTCGGGGACCGTGGCCGTGGTTGAAGGCTACATGGACGTGATGGGCCCCTGGCAGGCCGGCTTCCAGAACGTCGTCGCCACCATGGGCACATCTCTCACTGAAGGCCATGCCGGGCTCCTTAAGCGCTACGCGAAACGCGTTGTGCTGGCCATGGACCCGGACGCCGCGGGCCTGGCCGCCGCTGAACGCGCTGGTAGCCTCTTCCTCGGGCTGGACTCCCTGGAGGCGATGGCCCGCTCCGCTCGCTCGGCGGACGCGCTTACGGCGGCCTCCGACCTCGAACTCCGCGTTGCCCCGTTGCCGCCGGGCAAGGATCCCGACGAGATCGCGCGAGACGACCCCGAGGGCTGGCGCGAGGCCATTTCCGGTTCTGTCACGTTCGCGGAGTTCCTCCTTCGCCGGATCATGGGATCGGAAACGCCGCAGTCGCCCGCCGAGGCGCGCCGGGTCGTGGACCGTCTCCGGCCGGTACTCGTCGCGGTCCGTGACCCCATCGAGCGGGCGATGTATGTGCAGCGCGTGGCGCGTCACCTCGGCATAGGCGAAGACGCAGTGCTTGACCGGATCCGGCAGGCCTCTCCGGCAGGCCGCTTCCAGCGCCCCGTTCCGCCGGCCACGGAGCCGCTAAGCCAGGAAGAAACTCTCCTCGCGCTGCTCCTGCGCTACCCGCACCTTCGCCCCCGTTTCCGGCATCACCCGGCGACCCTCTTCGGGAGCGGCGTCGGCCGGGAGATATTCGAACGCTGGCAAGAAGGCGAAGACTTCCTCCTGCCCGCGCCGGACGACCCGGTAGTCACACGGGCCCACGCGCTCCAGCAGCGCCGTCTTCCGCCCCTCTCGCACGACGAAGCGTGGCAGGCGGCCCAGGGCAAGTTGCGCGAAATCACGCGCGACCGGGTCATGCAGCACCAGGCCGCGCTCACCGAGGAACTTGCGGAGGCGGAGAAAAGCCTGGGGGCGAACGCTGTCGCCAGGTTGGCCGACGACGTCTGGCGCGGCGCCATCCCACACGACGACAACCGGCCGCTCGCGGAGGGCATCATGGAAGACCTGCAACTGGGCCTGAGTATCCACCGGCGAGAGGCGCCCGAAGGCGTGTAACACCCCCATTCGAAATGACGGTTTGCCACATTATGCATTTACCCACTTGACACCGTTTTGTCACTCAGAGTAAGACGTAGCGGTCGGCCGGCAAACGGTTGGCAATCAGCGGGAGGTGCCTAGTGCTTCGGACCATTCAGTGGTAGTCGGAGAGCAATAGGCTCTGAGAGGGCGAACCGAAAGGTCCGCCCTCTTCTGTTGTCCCGGAGTTCACGCTTTCTGGCACCAGTCCGGTCGCCGTCCGCAAGGTACACTGTTGCGTACTACGGTAGCGGAGCATCCACTATGACTGCCCCTTCGCCTGTCACAGCCGCCGGCATCCTTCCCTTCGTGGCCCTTGAGCGGACGCTGGCCAACGGTCTTCGCGTGATCACCCTCAATACCGGGTTTCCGAACCTCGTCTCCCTCCAGATCCCCGTCCAGACAGGGTCCCGCAACGAGGTTGAACCGGGCAAAAGCGGATTCGCGCATTTCTTCGAGCACATGATGTTCCGGGGCACCGAGCGTTACCCGGCCGATGCCTATCAGGAGATCATCACCAGGACCGGCGCCCGCCAGAACGCCTACACGACAGACGACTACACCAACTACCACCTGACCTTCGCCCGCGAAGACCTGGAGACGGTGCTCGCCCTGGAAGCGGACCGCTTCATGAACCTCAGCTACTCCGAGGATGACTTCAAGACAGAGGCCCGCGCGGTCCTGGGTGAATACAACAAGAACAGCGCCGACCCTCTGAACAAGCTGATCGAAGTTCAGCGCGACAACGCCTTCACGGCCCACACCTACAAGCACACCACCATGGGCTTCATCCAGGACATTGAGGACATGCCCAACCAGTTCGCCTACTCGCGAACTTTCTTCCAACGCTGGTACCGGCCCGAGTACACCACGGTGATTATTGCGGGCGACGTTGAGCCGGAAGCCGCCGCGGACCTGGTCGAGAAGTACTGGGGAGGCTGGCCTGCCGGAAACGCCGGCCAGCTTGAGATCCCGCGCGAACCGCCATCCGAAGGCCCCGTGGTTGCACACCTCCCGTGGCCGGGCGACACCCTTCCGTGGGTGACCGTCGGATTTCACGGCCCGGCGTTTTCGGAGTCGAGTCCCGAGTATCTGGCGCTCGACGTGCTCCTTGACCTCTCCTTCGGCGAAACGTCGGATCTCTACCGCCGGCTTGTCGAAGACGAACAGGTGGTCGATGAGTTCTTCCCGCATCTGCCCGCCAGCGAGGACCCCGGCCTGGCCACGGTGTTCGCCCGTGTGAAGGACCCCGCGAAAATGACCTACGTCCGCGACGCCATCATTGAGGCCGCGGCGCGCGTGCGCGACGAGCCTGTCGATGCGGCCCGGCTGAGCGAGGCTAAGTCCCACGCCCGCTACGCTTTCGCCCGGACGCTGGACAATTCAGAGTCGATCGCCTCAACGCTGGCACGTTATGTGCGCTTCCGGCGTTCCTACGCCACCCTCAATGAACTCTACCGGACGTACGACGCCCTCACACCTGCCGACCTGCAGTCCGCCGCCCAGTCCACAATCACCGACGCCAACATGGTTGTGGCGACACTGGCGGCCGGGCCAGCGCCAGCGGAGTTGGCCGCCGCGCCGTCACTCTCGGCATTCTCCGGGCCAACTCCGGTACCGGACGCCGGGCTCGCCGTCGTGGACCTTCGCACTGCGGCGCCCATCGCGACTTTCAAGCTGCTTTTCGAAATGGGGTCCGCGTTCGACCCGCCCGGGAAGGAGGGCCTTGCCCAACTGGCAGCTTCCATGATCACCGAGGCGGGCAGTGAGCGTCAGCGCATCGACGAGATCACGCGCGCGCTCTTCCCGCTTGCGGCGAGCTTCACGGCGCAGGTGGACCGCGAGATGACAGCCTTCACCGCGGTCACGCACCCGGACAACCTGGACCGTTTCGAGGCCATCGCGCTCCCCCAACTGCTCGAACCGGGGTTCCGCGTCGACGACTTCGAGCGGCTGAAAGCCATGCAGCTCAACGCGCTGATCCAGGACTTGCGGTCGAACAACGAAGAAGAACTTGGCAAGGAGCGCCTCCAGGAGACGGTCTTCGCTGGGACGGCATACGGCCATCCCACCCTGGGGACAATAGCGGCCCTCGAAAGCATCACCCTTGACGACGTCCGCGCGTTCGTCGCGGCGAACTACGTCCGATCCCGGCTGACGGTGGGCTTCGCCGGTGCTATCCCGGACGCCTTCGCCGATCGTCTGAGGCGCAGGTTAGGGTCACTCCCCGCCGGTACCCCGGCGCCCCGCATCGCGGCACCGGGACGGCGGCCATCAGGGTTGAACGTGGAGATCCTTGAGAAGGACAGCCGCTCCGTGGCGATCTCGTTCGGCCACCCTCTCGCGGTGACGCGCTCCCACCCGGACTTCGCGGCGCTCTGGTTGGCGCGCGCCTGGCTCGGCGAGCATCGCGCCTCCAACGGACGGCTGTACCAGCGGATCCGCGAAGCCCGTGGCATGAACTACGGGGACTACGCCTACATCGAGGCGTTTCCGGGAGCCATGTACCAGTTCTTCCCCGGTACCAACCGGTGCCGCGGTGCACAGCTCTTCGAAGTCTGGATTCGGCCCGTCCCGCCCGCTCAGGCAGCCTTCGCGCTGAAAGCCGCCCTCTTCGAGCTCCGGGCGTTGATCGAGCGCGGCCTCAGCCCGGAGGCGTTCGCAGCGACCCGCGAGTACCTCGAGAAGAACGTGTACTTGATGACCAAAACGCAGGATCAACAGCTCGGCTATGCGCTGGACGCGCGCTGGCACGGGTTGGGCGAATTCACGGGCTGGATGCGCGAAGAACTCGGCCGACTTACCGCTGAGCGGGTGAACAGCGCCATCCGTGAGCACCTTTCGGGCTACAACCTGTTCGTCACGATGATCGCGAAGGACGCCGCTGGACTGAGGGGCGAACTCCTCTCCACCAAACCGGCCACGATCACCTACGATGGCTCCAAGCCACCGGAGCTGTTGGCCGAAGACCAGCTGATTGGCGCCCTGGACCTCGCGCTGGACGATTCCCGCGTCCGGGTGACGCCAGTCGAAGACGTGTTCGCCGGTCGAGCCTAATCGAGCTGTGCGGCGAGCGCTTCCGCCGTCGTCACAGGCATCTGGCAGGCCATGTCTTCGCAAACGTAAGCGACTGCGCCTTCGTCCACGTCGCGGCCCTCGAAAAGCGGCAGGCCGGTCGCATCGGCCGTTGGCGCTATCGCGAGGAAGGGCAGGTAGCGGCTGCCAAGCTCTCGCTCCAGCGGCTGGCGTGCAGCCGGCTCCCCGGCGATCACGGCCTCGCGGCGCGGCGCAAGCAAGAACTCAACTGCCTGCCACAGTGTGCCAAAGCCTGTGTGTGCCCGGAGCATGTGGTCGTGAACCTGGCTCAGGACCTCGAGCGCGACTTCCTCGCCCTCCGCACGGTTGTAGTAGCGGCCGACCCAGAGTGCCAGCAACGCCATCGCACCGTTTCCGCTTGGCGTGGCCGCATCGAAGAACGGCTTCTGGCGGACGATCAACGTCTCACCGGATGCGGAGGTCTCGAAGAACCCGGCTCCGTCACGGTCGCGGAACTCGCGGAGCGCGGTTTCGAAGAGTTCTCGCGCCCAATCCAGGTGCTCCATCTCGCCACTGAGCTTAAAGAGTTCGACCAGCCCGAGGCCGGCGTAGGCGTAGTCCTCGAGCATCCCGTCCACCCGTGCGCTGCCCGCTTTGTAGGTGTGGAAGAGCCGGCCGCGACGCCACATCTTTTCGCGCAGGAACTGGGCTGTGCGGTCCGCCACGTCGCGGTAGCTGGCGTCCCCCAGTATCCGCCCGGCTTCGGCAAACGCGGCCAGCGCAAGCCCGTTCCACGACGTGAGAAGCTTGTCATCGAGGCCGGGACGGATGCGCTGGTCCCGCACGGCGAGCATCTTCGTGCGCAACTCCTGTACCCGCTCTGCCAGCTGTGGCGGCGGGAGCCCGAACCGCTCCGCGATCACCTCTGGGTCCTGCCAGTTGGTCAGGACGTTCCGGCCGGTCAGTTCCGGATGGTGTGGGTCCTGGAAGTTCCCCCCAGGGGTGACGCCAAACCACGCCGCAAAGAGGGCCGCATCGTCTCCAAGGTGCTCGTCCAGTTCCGCACGAGTCCAGACGAAGTACTTGCCCTCGATCCCCTCACTATCAGCGTCCTGAGCCGTATAAAAGCCGCCTTCTGGATCAAGCATTTCGCGCTCAAGATAGGCCAGCGTCTCCCGGGCGATGCGTTCGAAGAACGGGTCGCGCGTGATCTGGAAGGCATGGAGATAAACGCGCACGAGTTGAACGTTGTCGTAAAGCATCTTTTCGAAATGGGGCACCAGCCAGCGTTCGTCCACGCTGTAGCGGGCGAAGCCGCCGCCCAACTGGTCGTACATCCCGCCGGTAGCCATGTGGCGAAGCGTCTGAAGCACCATCTCAAGCGCTGTGGGCTCCGCCCCGTCATCCCGCCCAGACCCGGCGGCGTAGGAAAGGAGGAACTCCAGGTTGGATGGGCTGGGGAACTTCGGGGCCATCCCAAACCCGCCCCACGTGGAGTCGAACACCTCGCGGAAGAGTTCAACGGCTCGCTGTGCGGCTTCCGGCGTCACCTCCGCCTTGCCGGCCGCTGCGCGGGCTGCGGCTTGTTTCAGGTGTGCGGTGATGCCATCCGCTGACTGCAACACCGTGTCTCGCTCGCTTGTCCACTTTTCGTGGAGGACTTCCAGCACACGGGGGAAGCCAGGGCGGCCGTGGCCATCGGCCGGAGGGAAATAGGTGCCAGCGTAGAACGGCTGGCCGTCCGGCGTCATGAACACGGTCATCGGCCAGCCGCCCTGGCCGGTCAGTGCCTGGACGGCGGCCATGTAGACGTTGTCGATGTCCGGGCGCTCTTCACGGTCCACTTTTATGTTCACGAAGTAGCGATTCATGAGGGCCGCCGTGGCCGCGTCCTCGAACGATTCGTGGGCCATCACGTGGCACCAGTGGCAGGCGCTGTAGCCAACGGAAAGGAGGATCGGCTTGTCTTCCGCCCGGGCCTTCGCGAACGCATCCTCGCCCCACGGGAACCAGTCGACGGGGTTGTCCGCGTGCTGAAGGAGGTAGGGGCTCGTTTCGTTCGCGAGGCGATTCGGCATGGGGCAAACCTCTCCCTTCACCCTACCGTTTCCACACCCAGGCGGCGAGGTTGAGTTGCAGTACGAACATGTGTTCTGCTACCGTTGCATACCTTCCCAATGGAGGACGGCATGGACCGCAACGCCATCGACGAACTCTTCGCCTACACAGGCTTCGCCTGGGACCGCATCGCGCGGGTGATCGACACCCTGCCGCCGGAGCAGTTCGCGACACGAATCCCGGGCTCTGGCTGGCCCGCCTTGCGTGACTGTTTCGAACACTGGGTTTCGGCGTACGACGGCTGGATCAACGGGGACTGGGCGCTTGGGTTGGGGCCACTGCTCTATCCCGGGGCAGAAGCTCTCCAGACCTGGGAGCGGATGCGCGCTTATCGCGTCGAGACCCGCCAGGCCTTCACCGGCGCGCTCGACTGCCCCGACGACGCACTGTACGCGAAGCGCGAGTACCGTTTTGCGGGCGCACAGGAGCAGTTGAGCCGGGCCGACATCCTCACCAACCTCCTCCTCCACGAACGAGGCCACCACGGGGACCTCAACACGATGTTCCACCAGTTTGGTGTCCGCAGTTTCTATGTAGACTACCGCTACTTCGTCACCCGCCCGGGTGACTTCGTGATGGACGAAGAGGAGTAAGCCTCCGGGCCCGGGCCGGAAGGGGATCGCCATGCCAGCAGACCTCGTCATCCGCAATGCGCGCATCATCGACGGGTCCGGTGGGCCCTCCTTCCAGGGCGACGTGGCCGTAACAGATGGCCGGATCGTCGCCGTCGGCAACGCAGCAGGCACGGGTGGTCGCGAAGTGGACGCCCGCGGGCAAGTCCTCTCCCCCGGCTTCGTCGATACCCACTCGCACGATGACGGGGCTTTCATCCGCTACCCGGGCATGGAATTCAAGCTCGCCCAGGGCGTCACCTCGGAGGTGAGCGGGAACTGCGGGTCCAGCACCATCCCCAACGAACCCGGACGCAAGTTCATGCCCGGCGACCTCGCGAGTTCGAAGTCGGCGAATTGGACAGACCTGAACGGCTATTTCGCCGCCTGCATGGCGCTGAAGCCAGCAATCAACAACATGATGCTGGTTGGTCACAATCGCGTGCGCGCCTATGTCATTGGCCGGGAGGACCGCCAGGCCACCGCCGCCGAACTCAGCGAGATGCGCGCGCATGTGGCAAAGGCGATGGAGCAAGGCGCTTGCGGCTTTTCGACGGGACTCATCTACGAACCGGGCCGGTTCGCCAACACCCACGAAGTCGTATCTCTCGCCGAAGAGTGCGCGCCGTACGGCGGCCTTTACGCCACCCACATGCGCAACGAAGGAGACAAGCTGCTCGAAGCGGTGGAGGAGGCCCTCACCATCGCGCGCTCAGCAGGGATCGGACTGCACATCTCGCACCACAAGGCGGCAGGCAAGCGGAACTGGGGCCGGGTGAAAGAGTCCCTCGCCCGCGTCCACCGGGCAGAGGAAGAGGGACTTAGCGTCACCCTGGACATCTACCCCTACACCGCAGGCAGCGGGCCCATGTGGCAATACGTGAACCTGGAGCGGATCGACGTTGAGTGGGCAACGCACGTTATGATCAACAGTTGCCCGGACGACACCACGCTCGAAGGCAAGATGATCCCCGAGATCGGCGAGGAGAAAGGCTGGGACGTCGCCGAGACAGTCCGCCGGGTGCTCTCAACGCCGCGCGGCCAGAACGTCATCTGCACACACTTCATCATTGACGAGACCGACATCGAGACGAACCTCCGGGATCCTCGCGTGATGATCGGGTCAGACGGCATCCCCGACCTGAACGGCAGGCCCCATCCCCGCCTCTTCGGCACCATGCCCCGCGTCCTCGGCGAATACGTGCGGGAACGGAAGATCTTGCCCTTAGAGGAGGCCATCCGGCGGATGACGAGCCTGCCATGTGAGCGCTTTGGCCTGGCGGGGCGGGGCCTGGTAAAGGAAGGCTACTGGGCCGACCTGGTCCTCTTCGACCCTCTGACCGTCCGCGATACCGCGACCTACAAAGACCCGAAGCAGGAGCCCGTTGGGATCGCAATGGTCGTGGTGAACGGCGCGATCGCCTGCGAAAACGGTGCGCACACCGGCGCCGGGAGCGGACGGATGCTGCGCTACCGGCAGGAGGCATGAGCCACCGGGGGCCGGCCCACCGGTCAATCGCGCTAACACACGGAAGGGACACCACCTGTTGGGGGTTGTCCCTTCCGTGTCGTCCGCTCCTTTCCCAGGTCAGGAGATCTGGAAATAAACGATGTCGTCAACGACCCACGTGTTGATGTTCTTCTTGAGGCGCTTGCCGGCGCGGCTGATGCGCAGGGCAATGCCGCGAGGTGTTTCGCCGCGGGAAGGGGTGAGTTTCCCGACCTTACCGCTCTGTACGCCCTCAACGTACTTTTCGTATTCGCGCATGCGTGAAGCAAGACGTCCGGATTGGCGGCTGGGGCGCGGCGCCTCGGATTCCTTTATTACCGTGAATTCTGCCATCGAAGTTGAACCTCTCTGCTGGAAATGTGGGTTGCCCGACTGTGCAACTGCTCCGCGAAGAATACCGCACCGCGCCCATGATCTACCAGCATGCGGGAAGCACTGCCGGAAAACGCTTCAGCGGCGCTCCTGAAGGCTGCCGATGCTCATTCGAATGGACTCAAGGAACGCTTGCATCTGGTTCTCCAGCCGGCGCAGCACTTCGAGGGCGTACTGATCCGCGTCATCCAACTGTTTGCTCGCTGCCTCCGCGGCTTCGCTGAGGTGGGCGGCGGCTGTCGCGTCGGCGTCGGCAAGCGCCTGGCGGGCACGCGATTCGGCGTCAATGAGCATCGCCTGGCTGCGCTCCTGCGCTTCCCGGACGATGGAGTTTTCGTCCAGCCGGCGGTTCCGTTCGGCATCGGCTTGCTGGAGAGTGAGCTGCGCCTTCTGGTGCGCCTCTTCGAGGATCTGGTCGCGCATTTCAAGCACTTGCTGCGCCTGTCGCAGGTCCGCCGGTATTGCTAGACGCATCTGGTCGATGACATCAAGCATTCGCTTCCGGTCCACGACAAGGTTGCCCCCAACTGGCAAACGCCTCGCCTGAACCACCAGCTCTTCGAGGCTATCAATCAACTCGAGGATTTCCACGGCTGCCCTACTGGGCTGGCTCCAGGCCCAGTTTTTCGCGCAGCGCGCTGCGCACGTGGGGAGGGACCAGGTCCGCGACATCGTAGCCAAGCTTGGAAACTTCCCGAATGCGGCTCGCACTGATGTAGAGAAAGTCCTGGTTTGCCATGAGGTAGACCGATTCGAGATGGGGGGCCATCTTGCGGTTCATTAACGCCATATCGAATTCGGCTTCGAAGTCGCTGACGGCGCGGATTCCGCGGACCAATGCAACGGCGCCTTTGCGGCGGGCGAATTCGACGGTCATTTCATCGAAGCCTTCCACTTCGACCTGTGGGAGGTCTTCCACGGCTTTGGCGAACATGTTCACGCGTTCTTCCCAGGTGAACATGCCGCTCTTGTCGCGCCCCTTGACGACCGCGACGATGACCCGGTCAAACAGGTGGGTCATGCGCGTCACCAGGTCCAGGTGACCATTGGTGACGGGGTCAAAACCGCCGGGGAAGACTGCGATCCTCATTCAACCTCCTGCGCGGCGTAGAGCGCGATTGCGCTATCGCCGTAGACACGCCGTTCCACCCGGCGCAGACCTGCCGGGCGTTCCGGCGGATTGTAGCGGCTTCCGTGCTCGTAGACGATTATCCCGCCCTCGGCGAGCTTTGTATGGGCGAGGGCGAGGGTCTCCTCGGCCGTTTCAAGCTGATAGGGAGGGTCCATCAGAATGACATCGAACACGCCCTCCGCGCTGCCCACGGCCGCCGGGAGCCTGCCGCGCAGTACCTCCGCGCGGGCGCTGAAGCCCGCTCGGGAAAGGCTCTGCAGGATCGCCTGGCAGGCGGCGGCCTCGGCATCGATGAAGACGGCTTCAGCCGCGCCGCGGCTGAGCGCTTCGATGCCGAGCGCGCCCGTCCCGGCGTAGAGGTCGAGGACCCGGGCGCCCTCCACCCGGTCCGCGAGGATGTTGAAGATGGCCTCGCGGACCATCCCTGAGGTGGGCCGGAGGCGAAGGCCGCGCGGCTCGGTAAGTGGGAGGCCGCGCGCGGTCCCCCCGGCGATTCGGAGTCTGGAGGCTGCCATGCTTTAGCCGATCGGAGTCGCGCCAGCCTGTGGCGTCCCGGTAGATGTTGGCGTGCGTGCCTCGCGGGCCTTGACGTTCACTTCGGCCTTGTTCTCAAAGCGCGCAACGCCGTCGCTGAGCTGGAGAAAGATAGTGTACATCCCTGGCTCGGCGGGAGTGACCCAGCGCGTGTAGCCCTTGCCGGAGTCCTCAAGTTGGCCCTTGCTCGCTCGCCAGACGGGTTTCAGGTCTTCCGGGTTAGGTTGCAGGAGCGTCGTCTGGCCGCTGCTCGCGAAGGGGATTATCGCTGGCCATATGTTGCCCAGGAACTGGTTGTCGCTGGCGTCTTCCACGGCCACCCCACCGAGTTTGAACTGGCTGGCGAACTCCAGTTTGAAGGCAACGCTGAAGACGTTCTCAATCCAGATCGTCCGGTTACCCGCGCCGCCGGGTTCCTTGTAGGTGAAAGCGACGGAAGCCGCTTCGGGCACCCAGCGGACGCCACTCAGGTTCTCAGTCCGGTCGATGTTGATCCCGTAGACATCGACGTTGCTGCTCGTCTGGACGGACTCGCTGCGGATGGCAAGTTTCGTCGCAATGCTCATCGCGTCCGTCACTTTGAGCGTGGAGAGCCCGGAGGCGCCCTTCTCCGTGGCGTAGGGCGTTACCGTCAGGACGAGCTTGGAAGCCGGGATGCTTGCCGTCAGGTAGGCGAGGATCTCCGGCATGGCCAGCCGGTAGGTCCCCTGGTCGCGGTAGGGGGTGAGCTTGATCAGGTCCGCCGACTTCCCCAGTTCGGCGTAGTCGTAGGCGCCCTCATCAATCCGGTCGGCGACTTTGAGTGGCGTTGGCAACGTCAGCGTGAGCCGCCGGTTCTGCGCGTGCAGCGAAGCCGCCAGCTCGCTGACAAAGAGCGTGAACGAGTTCCGCTGGTTCACGTTGAGGTCGAGGTACGCGATGTCGATCCCTTTGAGGTTGAGGTCGAGCACCTTCCGGGTCACCTGCTGGACGTGGTTGGAACGGCTCTGGGCGTTGACCAGGATGCCGTCCACGATGGCGAGGGCGCCCTTCGTCGAGGCGTTCGCCGTTATCGTTGGGTACCAGTCGTAGGACGTGCCGGGCTTGATGGCGCTCGGTTCACCAACAACGGAACCATCCGCGGCGGGTGCGAAGTCCAGCGTGTGGACGAGCGTCACCTTGTCCGCGCTATCCGGGTGGAGGTTGTTATTGTGGCCCAGATAGGCCACAAGCTGGCCGCCGGGCGTGTTCCGGCGGAGGACGGCCATCAGTTGGGGAGTTTCGGTGAGCGTTGCCGAAGCCTGCTTCCCCTGGCCATCAACGACGGCGGCAGTGATCGGTTCCCAGTTCCCGGTGTCTTCGATGTAGCGGTAGAAGCTGAGGTTGCTGCTGTCGGTAGTCGGCTTCGTCAACGGGAGCTGGATCACGAGGTTCAGGTCCGGTCCGGCTTTCGCGCCAGACTTTTCCGAGTACTCAAAGAGCCTGGTGACGAGTTCGTAGCCCTCGGGTGGAGAAACAGACTTATTCGACACGCAGTACGCCTTGGTGCACTCATCGCTGGCGCACGCCCGGGTGAAGAGGAACCAACTCAGAGCGGCGACCCCGAGCACGATGAGACCAAGCACGGCCAATTGGCCGTAGCCCCCCCTGCGTGGACTGTCATAGAGCCCCCTGGAGCCACTGTTCCAGGGGAGCTGGCCACCTCGGCGTGTCATGCGAGGCTGGCTCGCGGGATATTCAGGTTAACTTCTCCTGGCAAGTCGTACCTCGGTCTCGATTATCCGGCCATTGCGGTTGAGGACAACCCGCACGGCCTCTCCGGCTTCGTGGGTCATGAGCGCGTTGAGGAACGGGACGTCGCGCGTCACCGCCGTATCACCGACTTTCGCGATGACGTCGCCGGGCTGGATGCCCGCGGCGTCGGCTGGCCCTCCCGGCGTTATTGAGGTGACAAGCGCGCCCTCCGATGAGGTGGGACGCGGCAGCCGTTGCAGCACCTCCGGTGAGAGGTCGATGTATTCGAGGCCGGCGGACGGGCGCGGGAAGTCCCCCCCCCACGGCGATAATCCTCGCGGCGATCTCCAGGACACGGTTGCTCGGCAGGGCAAAGGCGATCCCTTCCACGGGCTGACTCGTCCTGGATTGCCGCAGTACGGCCGTGGGCATGCCGATGAACTGCCCCTGAAGGTTGAGCAGGGCGCCGCCGCTGTTGCCGCTGTTTACCGCTGCATCCGTCTGCAGCAGGTCATCCTGCCGCACCGCGTCGAATGTCCGCCTCCTGGCCAGCCCGGAGATCACGCCGACGTTCACGCTGCCCTCGAACTCGACGAGGGGGTTGCCGATGGCGATCACCGTCTGGCCCAGCTTTAAGGTTGAAGAGTCCCCCGGCTCAATCGGCGTCAGCTTTCCCGGAGTGATCTGGAGGACGGCGACATCGGTGAACGGGAAGTCGTGGCCAAGGAGGATCGCGGGCCGCTCCGTGCCGTCGCTGAGCGTCACGCGTAGGGAATCAGTCCCGAGGACGACATGGGCGTTGGTCAGGATATGGCCTTGCTCATCAAGGACGACGCCGCTCCCGGAGTCGCTCTCGATTCCCGACGGGGTTCGTTTCGTGCTCCGGATGAGCACGACGCCCGGACGCGCGCGAGCCGCGACGTCGGTTACGGCACTGGATTGTTCGACTGTGAGGACAATGCGGGAAGGGGCGGGGGCCGCCGGCTCGGTGGCGTTGTCGCCGCCCGACAGCCAGACCACGGTGAGCCCTGAGACGAGGCCGCCGAGCAGCGCGGCGCAGCCTGCCAGGGCAAGCAGCATTCCCAGACCGAAGCTCCTCGCGGGGGCCGGGGCCAGGGGCGATCCAGGTGTCTGATCGGGAGGCTCCGGGACGGGCGGCTCCGGCCGAGGCTCCGCCCGGGACCAGTCGAGTCCATCAACGGCGCGGCGCTCGCGCCCTCCGTCCTGGTCTGGGCTCAGGGTCACTTTCGTCTCCTGGCGCTGATTGCGATTGGGGGCGTCTGGCCCGTATAATTCAGGTTGACTGAGGCGTCTCTGGCCCTCGGTCGCTTTTTTTGTCTGGCGACGCCATTTTGCACAGGGTACGACATGTCCGAAAAAACAGTCCCATTAACGCGTGAAGGAAAAGCAAAGCTCGAGGAGGAACTCGAAGACCTCCGCGCGCAGCGCCGCGTTGTGGCGGAACGGATTCACAATGCCCAGGAGCAGGGTACCAGCCAGAACGACGCCGAGTACGACGACGCCAAACTGGAACAGGGGATGCTGGAAGGCAGGATCCTGGAGCTCGAAGACGTCCTTCGCCGCGCGACCGTGATTGATGAAGCGGGCGCGCACAAAGCCGGCCGGGTAATGGTCGGCAGCGGCATCCAGGTGGAACAGGACGGCAAGAAGCGCCACTACCAGATTGTGGGCGCGCCCGAAGCGGACCCGGTTAACGGGAAGATCTCGAACGAGTCGCCGGTTGGCTCCGCCCTCCTCGGCCGCGCTGTGGGCGAGACCGTTGAGGTGAACGTGCCGAAGGGCGTCATCAAGGTGAAAGTCCTCAAGATCGACTAAGCGCGGCCGGGGGTGGCAGTGATCCAGCAGGCCGCCTCCGGGCGGCCTTTGCAGTAGCCCCGAGAGGTGGAGGGTCCATTGGACGAACTCTTGGCCCAGCGATTGGCAAAACTCGAAGCTCTCCGCGAGGCGGGGATGGACCCCTATCCTCCACGCTCCACGCGGAGCCACACTTCGGCCGAACTGGTCGCCCTCGTGGAGGCGCTCGCTCCAGAACAGCACGAGGTTCATGGCGTCGAAGTTGATGTGGCCGGGCGGGTGGTGGCACGCAGGGACATGGGCAAGGCCACCTTCATCGACCTCCAGGACGGCGCGGGCCGGCTCCAGGTGCTGCTCCGCCAGAATGCCCTCGAAGACGGTCTGTACGACGCACTCAGGCTCATCGACCTTGGCGACTTCATCGGCGTGCATGGCGTGCCAATGAGGACGCGCACAGGCCAGCCGACGGTTGGCGCGAGTCGCTGGACCATGCTGGCGAAGGCGCTGCACGCGCCGCCAGAGAAATACCACGGCCTGGCGGACGTGGAGATCCGTCAACGCAAGCGCTACCTGGACCTCATGGCCAACGAAGAGACGCGCCGGACGTTTACGATCCGCAGCCGGACGATTGCCGCCATCCGGCGGTTCCTGGATGCGCGCGGCTTTCTCGAAGTAGAGACGCCGATCCTCCACGAGTCGGAAAGCGGCGCGGCGGCGCGGCCGTTCCTCACGCACTTCAACGCCTTGGATGAAGACAGGGTGCTGCGCATCAGCCTGGAGCTGCATCTGAAGCGGCTCGTGATCGGCGGATTCGAGCGCGTGTACGAGATCGGACGGAACTTCCGCAACGAAGGGATGAGCTTCAAGCACAACCCGGAGTTCACAATGATCGAAACCTACGAGGCCTACGCCGACTACCTCGATGTTGCCCGCATGGTCGAAGAGATGGTGAGCAGTGCCGCGCTGGAGGTGCTCGGCACAACCAGAGTCACCTTCCGGGACCGCGAGATCGACTTTGCGCCCCCCTGGCGGCGGGTGACGTTCTACGAGGCGATGCGGGAGTACGGCGGGCCGGACCTGGAGGAGTTCCGCGACACCCTTTCGTTGCGCCGGGAACTGCTGCATCGCGGCATCGAGGCGCCCCTGACCGCCGGCTACGGGAAACTGGCGGACGAGGCAATGTCGCACTACATCGAGCCGAACCTGATCCAGCCGACGTTCCTGATGGATTACCCCGTGGAGCTTTCGCCGCTGGCGAAACGCAAGCCGGGCAACCCACGCCTGGTGGAACGGTTCGAATGTTTCATCGGAGGCTTCGAGTTCGGCAACGCCTACACCGAGCTCAACGACCCAGTTGAGCAGCGCGCGCGCTTCGACGACCAGCTCGCGCTCCAGGCGGCGGGGGACGCCGAGGTGGAGCTGCTGGACGATGACTTCCTCTTCGCCCTGGAGCACGGGATGCCGCCGACCGGGGGGTTTGGGATGGGCATCGACCGGCTGATCATGCTGTTCACGGGGCAAAGCTCGATCCGTGAAGTGATCCTCTTCCCGCCGCACAAGACTATCCACGAATGACCGCGGTGCAGTTCGAACGGCACCACACCGCGACGGCGTACGTCGTGGCGCGGGGGAAGACGTTGCTGCTCTGGCACCACAAGCTCCGCATGTGGCTGCCGCCCGGCGGACACCTGGAGCAGAACGAAGACCCCGTGCAGGGCGCTTGCCGCGAGGCTCTGGAAGAGAGCGGTCTGCCCGTTGAGATCATCCCACCGGTGGACCTCTTGCGTTGCGACGGGCCGGCCGTACTCCCGCCACCGGCGGTCATCCTCGTCGAGGACATCGTCCGCGCCGACCAGCCGTTTCACCAGCACATCGACCACGTCTACTTCACGCGCGCACAAGCACTCGTGGACTTCGCGGCCCCGATCCCCCACGGGGCGCACGCCTGGGTGACAGCGGAAGATCTGGCCCGCGCGTTTTCGCTGCCAGCGCCCGATGGTACGCTCGTGCCAGTTGCCGAGGACGTCCGGCTCCTCGGCATTCGCGCACTCGCCGCCGCCGCGGCTTTGGAGCCCTGAGCAATGTTGAGCATCCAATACATCCGCGAAAATACGGAGCGCGTGAAACGCGACGTCGCCCTGCGTAACACCACGGCGCCAATCGACCGCATCCTGCGCCTGGACGAAGAGCGGCGCGAGCTGCTCCAGCAAGTTGAGCAGTTGCGGAACAAACGGAACGCCGCGAGCAAAGTCATCGGCCAATCGAAGGACCCGGCCGAGCGGGAACCGCGGATCCTGGAGATGCGCCTCGTCGGTGACGAGATCGACCGGCTCGATGGCCGGTTGAAGACGGTTGAGACGGAGCTGAACGGCAAGCTCCTGGAAGTGCCCAATATCCTCGACCCGAACGCGCCCAAGGGGCCGGACGAGCATTCGAACGTCGTCGTGGATGTTGTTGGCGAAAAGCGCCACTTCGGGTTTCATCCCCGTCCGCACTGGGAGCTGGCGGAGATCCTGGATGGCATCGACTTCGAACGCGGCGTGAAGATGGCGGGGTCGCGGTTTTACGTGTTGAAGGGCGGGATTGCGCGATTGCAGCGGGCGCTCATCCAGTTCTACCTCAATGAGCACACACGAGACGGCTTCACGGAGTGTTACCTCCCAGACATGCTTTCGGAGGCTTCCCTCGTCGCGGCTGGCCAACTTCCCAAGTTCCGCGACAACCTCTACCGGGACGCCGAGCAGGACTACTACTTCATCCCCACCGCCGAAGTCGCATTCGTCAACCTGTACCGGGACGAAATCCTCCCCGCCGGCATGCTCCCCCAGCGCTTCGTCGCGCACACGCCCTGCTTCCGGCGGGAAAAGATGAGCGCCGGCCGCGACGTGCGCGGGATTAAGCGCGGCCACCAGTTCGAGAAAGTCGAAATGTTCGTTTACTGCGAGCCAGAACAGAGCCAGGCCGAACTCGATACCCTTGTCCGGCGGGCTCGATCCCTGCCCGAAAAGCTCGGGATCCCGTACCGGGTCCTTGAACTCTGCACCGGGGACATCGGGTTCAACGCGACGAAGACCTACGACATCGAGATGTGGGCCCCCGGCCAGGACGAGTGGTTGGAGGTCAGTTCCGCCTCGAATTGTCTCGACTTCCAGGCGCGGCGGGCGAACATCCGCTTCCGGGGCGAAGGCGGGACGCGCTATCCGCACTTGCTGAACGCATCCGGGTTGGCGCTCCCCCGCTCGGTCATCGCGGTGATGGAGAACTATCAGCGCGAAGACGGCTCGGTGGAGGTGCCGGAGGTGCTGCGGCCGTATATGGGGATGGACGTGATCGAACCGGCGCGGCGGTAGGCGAGTGCCCACGCTCGCGGTGTTCTACGGGATCGTGGTGACAATGTACGCCGACGATCATCGCTTCCCTCATTTCCATGTGCGGTATCCTGAATACCGGGCGTCTTACGCACTGCAGCCGCGAGCGATCATCGCCGGCGAACTTCCCTCGCGCGCCGCGCGCCTTGTTGAGGAATGGGCGAGCCTGCACGAAAAGGAGCTTGAGGACAATTGGCAGAGAGTTCGATCCTCCCGGCCTATCCAACGGATACCGCCGCTGATCTAGTCGGTGTTGGGCCTTATCCCCGGTCGCTCATCGTGACCGCGGTGGAATACCTTGAGGCCTTCACGATCCGGGTCACCTTCGCCGACGGCTTCGTCCGCGATGTTGACCTGGCGGAACACCTTGAAGGCGAGCTCTTCGAGCCGCTCAAAGACGTGGAGTATTTCCGGCAGGTGGCATTCGACCTCGAGTCCGAGACCGTCGTCTGGCCGAACGGCGCTGACCTGGCGCCCGAGTTCTTGCGCTGGGGCCCGCACAGGGAGTCTGGCTGCGAGTGCGGCTACGAGGATTCACCGCCTCCCGCCTGAGAGAACGGCGGTCAGCGCAAAGAGAGAGGCCCCGGTATCGAACCAGGGCCTGTCAATTTGCGTCGCACCCAGCGCTATGTGCGCTCGGCTAGA
>PNKC01000047.1 GCA_013822275.1 Anaerolinea sp.
AAGTACAGCAACAGGCGATGCGCCGTCCACTGCGGTCTCCGCACACCCTTTCGCGCGGCGCCTGAGCGTCGTCCTCACCCGTGCCCTGGTTAAGAAGCCCTACGGTCACTTCGATAGGTTCAATCGGAGGTATTGACGGCTGACGGCCCAAACGTATACTCCCCCAATCCGGCAACGGGCTGGCAGCGTATTAACCGGCAGGGTTGTACCCGGATCAGCACTATTGGGGGAACAGGGAATGTCTCAGGTTAACTATTGGCTGCGCAGGGCGCAGTCCGGCCGCGTTACGCGGCGCCGTTTCGTTGGTGGAGCCGCCCTGGCGGGCGTCGGAGCCGCCAGCCTCGGACTCGTTGGCTGCGGCGACGACGACGACGCAGCGGAGCCAACCAAAGCACCGGCCGGGACCGCCGCCCCGGGCGTCAGCCCCACGGCCGCCACCACGAAAGCCCAGAAGGGCGGGACGGGGCGCTTCGTTAGCGCCAATAACACCTGGGACACGTTCGACGTAGACCGAAGCCGTTTCTCGCCGGTCGCGTGGCTGATGGGCTACACCAACCTGGGTATCACCCAGTGGAAGAGCTTCACCAAGGCCGAACTCGAAGGCGGCATGGCCGAAAAATGGGAGCAGCCGGACAAGAACACGATCGTGTTTAAGCTCCGGCCGAACGTTTTCTGGCACAACAAGCAGCCCGTCAACGGCCGCG
Organism: Anaerolinea sp.; assembly: GCA_013822275.1. Lineage (GTDB taxonomy): Bacteria > Chloroflexota > Dehalococcoidia > Tepidiformales > Tepidiformaceae > PNKC01. Next base: position 705 of record PNKC01000047.1, read on the forward strand.
CCTCCACCGCGGACGACATCGCTCAGTTCATCAAGCGCAACGTCGCCGGCAAGACGCTGGACGGCGCTGACGATAGCAACTTTTACCGCAAGTCCGCCTACGCGAACGTTGAGAGCGTCACGACGACCGACGCCACCACCGTTACGGTGAAGTTCTCCAAGCCGGACCCGTTCTTCCTGACGACCCTCGCGGGCTCGTACTCGAAGGTACAGGCGCCAGAAGCGATCAAGCTGTTCGAAAAAGACTATGCGAGCCTGAAAGCAGACCTCGTCATCGGCACCGGCGCGTTCGTCCTCAAGGAGTGGGCCGCGGAAGGCCGCTCCAACTGGGTACGCCACGACAAATTCCACAGGCAGGTGAACTTCGACGCGATCAACTGGTACCCGCTGTTCACGGACCAGGCAGCCCAGCAGGCAGCCTTCGAACAGAAGCAGTTGGACACGTTCTCGCCAACCCAAAATGCCGTCATCGCCGACCTCCTGAAGCGCTTCGCCGGCAAGATCACAGAGACCAAGGTGTTCTCCGGCAACCCGCAGGCTGGCACGTACTACGGCGGCGCCGCGCCCTGGAACAACACCAACCTCATCGGCGCTATCTTCCGCGCCTTCGACCGCCGTGCGCTCATCTCCTCGATCCTCCAGGGCAAGGCAGCCCTGTCAGGCAACGTCCCGCCTCCCCAGGCAGCCTTCGGTATCACGGAGAAGGAACTGATCACCTTCCCCGGCTACCTGGAAGACCGCGCCAAGGAAGAGGCGGAAGCGAAGAAGATGTGGGACGCCGGCGGCGGCGCCGCCCTCGGCGAAATCACGGTGGATATCCCGGACATCTGGGAGGGCCTCTACTCTGGCGGGTCCGCACTGATCACGAACCAGCTCAAGAAGGTGCTCGGCAACGAGTTCAAGGCCAAGATCGAGAACTACACCACGATCTCCACCAAGGTTTCCAAGGCCCAGTACGGCAACGGCAAGGCCAACATCTGGTGGGGCTGGATCACGGAGATTTCCGATCCCGAGCCGACGCTCCTCAACTACCTCCAGTACAACTCCAAGCAGCCTCAGTGGCAGCAGTTTGGCGTCAAGATCGACAAGGTCGATACCCTGACCGACCAGGCGGTGCTCGAATTCGACATTGCCAAGCGCCAGGCGATTGGCCAGGAAGTCAACCGCGAGCTGCTCAAGGCCTATGGCGCTGGTGTCCACTACTCGCTCGTTGGCGTGAACAGCGTCCTGGACTGGAACTACTTCAAGCGGCCCGAGGCGGTGCCGTTCGTGACGACGCACCAGACCGGCACGGACGCCTACTTCGACCAGACGGACCCGACCTGGCAGGGCCGGCAGGCCTAGGCTTTCACACCGGCATGGAAGCCCGCTCGGGAATCCCCGGGCGGGCTCCGCCTTGTGTCTAATCCAGAGGAGTTGCTGTGAAGAACTACATCCTTCGCAGGATGGTGGTGAACGTCCCGGTCATCTGGCTGGTGGTCACGCTTGTCTTCCTTGCCACCAGCGTGTTGCCGGGAGACTTCGTGGCCCAGCGGCTCGCCGCCCAGGACCCAACCTCGACTGACCCTGCCGCCCGGGAGGCCCAGATGACGCGAGTGCGCCAGGAGTTGGGCCTGGACGACTCCGTCCCTGTCCGCTACGTCAAGTACCTTGGTAGCCTCGCCCGCCTGGACTTCGGAGTGTCCTTTGCCTCCAAGCGCCCCGCTCTCGACAGCATGAAAGACGGACTCCCGTATTCACTCCAGCTCGCGCTGATGTCGCTCGTCATTGCCCTGTCCACATCCGTGCCGATAGGAATCATCTCTGCCATCCGGCAGGACAGCGCCATTGACTACGGACTGCGTTTCTTTGCCATTCTTGCCCTGGCCATGCCGAACTTCTGGGTGGCGACGATGCTCCTCCTGTACGTCGTCCGCTGGAAACTCTGGGATGTACCCATCAGCACATCGCCGCTCCTCTGGGATGACCCGGTTGCGAGCCTGAAGCTGTTCGCCCTGCCGGCCGTGGCTGGTGGCCTGGCCTCCGGGGCCGGCATCATGCGGCTCCTCCGCTCGCAAATGCTCGAAGTGCTCCGCCAGGATTACGTCCGCACGGCGTGGGCTAAGGGCATGCGCGAACGGCAGGTCATCATCGGCCACGCGCTCAAGAACGCTCTCGTGCCGGTCGTCACCGTCCTTGGCCTCACCCTCGCCGGGCTGCTCAGCGGCAACGTGGTCTTCGAGAACCTCTTCGGCATCCCCGGCGTTGGCAACAAGATCCTCGTCGCCGTCCGCTCGCGGGATGTGCCGGTCATCCAGGCCTTCGTCATCGTTATCGCGACCTTCGTGGTCTTTGTAAACCTCGGGATCGACCTGCTTTACGGCATGCTCGACCCGCGAATCCGTTACGCGTAGGGGTGGGATTGTGGCCCAGGAACCAGCCTCCTTGGACTTCGCCGGGTCAGACGTCGCGTTCCGCAGTTTTAGCGACCGGCCTTTGTGGCAACGTTGGCTGATCAGCACTCGCAACTTTGCGGTTCGCAAGCCGCTCGGTGCCCTCGGCGTCCTGCTGATTCTCCTCGTCGTCTTTAGCGCAGTTTTCGCCAGCGTCGTCGCCCGGTACGACCCCGAGGAGATCTTCAAGAAGGTCGCGGTGAACCCGGACTGCAATCCCGAACTCGCGGAACAGGCGCTGACTGACCCCAGCATCCGCCTCAAGTATCCGGCCGCCGTTCTCGATTGTGGCGGGGCGGCGCAGCCTCTGCTTCACGTTTCGCCCTCGTCCCAAAACTGGCTCGGCACTGACGTCGTTGGACGAGACCTCTACGCGCGCATCATCTACGGCTCGCGGACGGCCCTCCTGGTGGGATTGGGCGCGGCGCTCATCGCAACATTCTTCGGCGTCATCATTGGGCTGATCAGCGCCTACTTCGGCGGGACGTTGGACTTCGTGATCCAGCGCTTCGTCGATACGTTGCAGGCGTTCCCCGCGCTCGTCCTCCTGCTTCTTTTCGGGCAGGTGATCGCCGATATCAGCCTGCGGACCAACATCATCTCGCTTGGCATCTTGGGCATCGCCAGTACGGTGCGCATTGTCCGGAGTTCCGTGCTCGCCGCCCGGAGCGAGGTCTACGTTACCGCCGCGCAGACGATCGGCGCATCCGACTCACGGATCATGGCGCGCCACATCTTCCCCAACATCACCGCCCCGATCATCGTCACCTTCACCAGCTCCATCGGCATCTACATTCTCGTCGAGGCCACCCTCGCCTTCCTCGGCCTCGGAGATCCGACGCGCATCAGTTGGGGCAAGATGATCGAGGAGGGGCGCCGGCTTGGGCCGTCCAGCCCTGGCGTCGCGTTCTACGTCGGCTGCGCCCTCACGCTGACCGTCCTCGGCTTCAACCTCGCCGGTGACGCCCTCCGTGACGTCCTCGACCCTCGCCTCCGCGGACGTGGTGGCCGGGCCGGTTTCTAACATTCAAAGGCCGCTCTCACGAGCGGCCTTCCACTTTCGGACCACTCGGCTACAGTCCCGCCGCGCGCTGCGCCTCGTCGATCACCTCGACCACGTGCATCACGCGCGCCGGGATCCCGGCTTCGCGGGTTGCGGCGTTGTACTGCATCTGGCAGCCGGGGTTCGCGGTAGCGATGACGTCCGGCCGGTGCCTGGCGAACTGCTCCGCCTTCCGCGCGCGCAGTGCCTCTGACATCGCTGGCTGCACGATGCTGTAGATACCGGCGGCGCCGCAGCACATGTCCGCGCCAGCCGTCTCCACCAGTTCGCACCCCTGAAGCGCCCCGAGGAGCGCGCGTGGTTGTGTCCGGATGCGCTGGGCGTGGGCCAGGTGACAGGCGTCCTGGTACGCCACGCGGTGCGGGAAGACGCCTCCCGGCAGCGGCGCCAGCTGCGCCAGGAACTCCGTCACGTCCTGCACCCGCGCCGCGAACGCTTTTGCCGTGTCCCGATACGTCGCGTCCCCGGAGAGAAGTTCCCCGTACTCCTTCATCGCCGCCCCACAGCCGGCCGAATTGACCACAATCGGTTCGTCACCCCCACCCAGCGCGTCGATGTTCTTTCGCGCCAGCGTGCGCGCAAAGTCGATGTCGCCATCGTGGGCGTGCAGGGCGCCACAACACCCCTGGCCGGCTGTCGCCTCCGCGGTAACGCCACTTCTGGCGAGCACTCGTGCCGTCGCCCGGTGGACCTCGCCGAAGAGTTCCCCCATCACGCAGCCGGTAAACAGGATCGCGGTGGTTGCGGCGCTTTCCGGCTTCGCGAGGCCCTTGCCGGGTCGCACCGGTGTGCCGATGCATTTCGGGAGCTGCATCTCGGCCATCCCCATCCGCCCCAGTAGCCGGAGCAAGCCGGTCCGGCGTACCAGTCCCCGCACTGGCGAGTTCGCGTACAGTCTGACGGGAGCGAGCACCCCGCTCAACACCCGTGGCCGCGCGACGACCTGCCTCAGCAACAACTTTCTCAGGCGTCGCCCGCTTCTTCCGGCGGGCGCGCCGGCATCAAGTTGCGCCCGCGCGTGCTCCATGATCCGTCCGTATGGGACACCGCTTGGGCAGACCGCCTCGCAGGCCCGGCACTGCAGGCAGAGCTCCCAGTGCGTTTGCACGGCTGGCGTGAGCGGGATGCGGCCCTCCTCAATCGACCGCGCGAGGTGGATCCGTCCGCGTGGCGATTCCACTTCGAGCCCTGTGATCGCATAGGTTGGGCAGGCGTTGACGCACAGGCCGCAATGCACGCACTTGCTCAGGTCCTCCATCGAAGGCGCCTCCTCCGGCCGTGGCCACGGGCTAGATGCCACCGGCGAACCTCCCGCGGTTCAGGCGTCCGTCCGGGTCATACGCCTGTTTCACGTTCCGCATCAGCCCCGCGGAGCCGGCCTCGTCTCCCCACGCATCCAGCTCTTCCCGGAACGCCGCCGGCATACGTTCCACGACCACGGAACCGCCCTCTTCGCGCAGCGCCGCCCGGATTGATGCCAGTGCCGGCGCTACCGTGCGTAGCGGCGGGAGGTCACCCTCTGCCCACGACGCCCGGACCACGGCGCAAACCGGTTCCGCCGAGACTTCGCTCGGACCCAGGGCCATCAGTGAAGCGACGACCGCTGCCGTGCGTGATGGCAGGCAGGCCGCCCGCACGGTCAGCACAGCACTGGGGGTGAATCCCGCGTCGCGCAGGGCTTCATACGTGGCGTCCCCGTCAGCGCACTCGCGCGATTCCGGCAGTAGGCCCTTCGCCTTCGCCGCGCTCGCCACCGGGAGTCGCGCGAACAGCTGCCATTGTCCCTCCGCCAGCGCTACCGACAGCACGTGCGCCCGCAATTCCGACCGGTACAGCCGCTCGCACAGTGCCGCGGCCCGGTCGAAATGGGCGAATTCCGCTTCGAAGTCAATCGTCGGCTGGATGGGGAGCACCCGGAGGGCGACTTCCGTGATGATACCCAGCGTCCCAAGCGAACCACACCAGAGCCGCATCAGGTCGTACCCCGTTACGTTCTTCACAACGCGCCCGCCCGCCTTCACCATCTCCCCGTCCGCTCGAAGCACCGTCATCCCGAGGGCGAAGTCCCGCGGCAGGCCATATCGGGTGCGCAACGGCCCTCCTGCCCCTACGGCGAGTGCGCCGCCGATAGTCGCACGGCCGGGGTGCGGAGGGTCCAGTGGGAGCCACTGCCCGCGTCCGGCCAGCCGGGCATTGATTGCATCGATCGTCACGCCGCCCGGCGCCACCACGGTCAGGTCATCGGCTTCGTGTTGAATGTCTCCCCGGAGCGCGGCAGCCAGGTCGAGCAGCGCGAACCGGCCTTCCGGCGCGTTCCCGAGTTCAACCCGAGTACCACCGCCGACTGGCACAAGGTTCAGGCCGCCGCGCTCGCGGATGGTGGACTGGAGTTCAGCCAGCGATGCCGGCGCCAGCCGGCATTCTGGCGTCCGTCCGGCGACCTCCGGCAGGAAACCACCGCTGGCATCAGACATACGCGTCCGGCCCCGCGGCGCGCACAGCGGAAGCCTGCTGTGCCATCTCGCCACATCCTGTGCCCCCCGGTAGCAGCTTGCAGGGGTTGAAGTCCCCTTGATTGCCAAACACGGGACGCAGTCTGGCCATGTTCTCCAGGTCCGCCTCGGAATAGAGCCAGGGCATGAACTGCTGCTTTTCGAACCCGATACCGTGCTCCCCCGAAAGCGCGCCGCCTGCGTCGATGCAGGCCCGCATCATTGCGGCGCCCGCTTCCAGCACCTTCGCGTGCGCGCCTGGTACCCGGTCGTCGAAGAGGAGCAGAGGGTGCAGGTTACCGTCGCCCGCGTGGAAGACGTTCGCCACCGGCAGGTCGTAGCGCGCGCTGATCGCATTCACCTTGGCCATCACTTCAACGAGCTTCGAACGCGGGACGACGCCATCCAGGATGTAGTAGTTGGGCATGATCCGGCCGAGCGACCCGATCGCTCCCTTGCGGCCTTTCCAGAGCAGTTCCCGCTCCTCAGCGTCGATCGCCAGGCGGATCTCCGTCGCGCCGTGTTCAAGGCACTCAGCCCTCGCCCGCGCGACCTGGCTTTCGACTTCCTCGGCAATGCCGTCGAGTTCAACCAGGAGCACCGCCCCGGCATCCGGCGGGTAGCCGCATTGCAGCCCCGCCTCCGCTGCTTGCAGCGTGAGCCGGTCCATCATCTCCATCGCCGCCGGGATCATCCCCGCCGCGATGATTGAGGACACGGCGAGGCTCGCTTCCTCCACCGTCTCGAAGATCGCGAGCAGCGTCGCCACCGTCTCCGGCATGGGCATCAGCCGCGCGACGACCTTGGTGACGATACCAAGGGTGCCTTCGGATCCGATGAACGCCCCGCGCAGATCGTAGCCGGGCGTTTCCGCCACGCGCCCGCCCAGCCAGACGACCTCGCCCCCGGCCGTGACCACTTCCATCCCGAGCACGTGGTTCGTTGTCACGCCGAGCGCGAGACAGTGCGGGCCACCCGCGTTCTCCGCCACGTTCCCGCCGATGGTGCACGCTTTCTGACTGCTCGGGTCCGGCGCGTAGAACAGCCCATGCTGCGCCACCGCCTCGGACAGTTGGATGTTGGGCACGCCCGGTTCCACGACGGCGATGCGGTTAACCGGGTCGATTTCGAGGATGCGCCGCATCCGGGCCGTGGCGACCACGACTCCGCGGCGATGGGGTACGGACCCGCCGCTTAGCCCGGTACCGGCGCCTCGCGGGGTCACTGGCATCTTCCACTGGTTGCACAGGCGCACGACAGAGGCGACCTCGCCCGCCCCGTCAGGGAACACCACCGCGTGCGGCCGTTGTGTCTCCACCGTCCCGTCGAACTCGTACACGATCAGATCTTCCGGCCGCCAGAGGACGTTCTTCTCACCCACGATGGCGGCCAGCCCGGCCACTAACTCACGACGTGTCGGCATCAGGAAACTCCGCCATTTGGCATTCGCGGCACAGGCCGAAGATCGCGAAGTGAGTCAGGTCTGGCGCGAAGCCAAACTCGTTGCCGATCCGTTCCGCGAACCCTTCCAGGTATTCATGACCAAGCTCGGTTACGTGGCCGCAACTGGAACAGATGAGGTGGTGGTGCGGTTGTTCCGGCGCCCATTCGAACACCGCGTCGCCAGATCCCATGTCCGTGGAGGTGGCGAGCCGCATGCGCTTCAGCACGTCGAGCGTGCGGTAGACCGTGCTCACGTCCACGAATGGGTACACAGCGCGCACCTGGTCCGCTATCCGGGCCGCGCTCACATGTCCCTCCGCATGGCGCAGAGCGCGCAGGATCATCAGCCTTTGAGGCGTCAGCTTGTGCCCCGCGCGGCGCAGGAGGTCGGCCGTCTCTTCTTCGCAGGTCATCTCGCGCAAGTGTACACGCGCCCGTGCGTTGCGGCCGGTCGCGGACACGTGGCGCCGAGCCGCCCCCGCCCATCCTTCGCTCAGAAAGCCACGCCGATGACCTCGAAACCCAGGGCGCGCGCGCCGATCGCCTGTTGGCGATCATGCGTGGCAAAGACAAGGTCGGGGACCTCCTCCCGCAGGACGAGCGCCGAGGCGAGGTGGACCGCGTCGAGCGTGCCCACGACGACCCCCATGGGCTGTCCGGCGCGATCGAGCACCTCCTCGATCAGCGGGAGAGTTCGCAGGCCCTCCTGGAGGTGCCCCGCCATGTTCGAGAGATCGCCGAATTGCTCGTCGGTCACTCGTACGGAGAGGCGCAGGCGATCGACGACACGCCGGATTTCGATCAGCGTCAACCGGCTTGTGAATGGCGCTTCGAACTCGTCCCAGCCCGGGAGGACTGGCCCGTCCCGAAGGAGCACGCGAAGGAAGACGCTCGCATCGAAGTAGACGGTCACCGCTTGTCGCGATCCTCACGCAGCAGTGCCACGACATCGACCGGAAAGTTGAGCTTCACCGGCTTGAGCGTCGCCGCCAGTTCCGGCCACGAGCGTGTGGGCTGCGTGATGGGCAGCGGTGCCCGTTCCTCTGTCGCCCCCAGCTCGGCGACCGGCGTGTTGCGGTCGCACACCACGATCCGTTCGCCAGCCTTCGCGCGGGCAACATACTCACTCAGGTGGGCCTTCAGTTCGGCGATGCCAACTCGTGTAGTCATAGTCATCAGTGTGACTATCTAGAGGTCAGGTTGTCAACGCTCACGGCGGCGCCCTTCCGTCCGATGATTTGACCATGAAGGTGTCCGACGAACAGTGGATTGCGGAAGCGCGGGCTCGCGTTGCAACGGGCGCGGGCTGGGAGCGCGACTGGACCGCCATCGCCGGCGCCCTGCACTCACCCGGCGTATCCGCGGACCGCCCCGCTTCGGGCCTCCACTGTCCCTACTGCGAGGCGCGTCCCGGGCTTGAGACCGTCCGCCGCTACGAAGTCTTCAGCACCGAGCCGTTGCTCCGCTGCCCGGCCTGCTATGGCTTCTGGGCGAAAGGTGATGTGCTCGCAACAGGCGTCCGGGACCCGTACGACGACCACCCGTCGTTCTTTGCGGTCGCCGCCGCGGCGCGATGCCGTTCGTGCCACGGGCACCTGCGTGAAGACGAATCGTGCGTGAAATGCGGCGCACAGCTCAGGCTGCTGAATTGCCCCGCGTGCGGGAAGCAGATGGAGCGCTGGAAGAAGGGCACGCTCCGGCTGGATAGCTGCGCGGGGTGCCACGGAACCTGGTTCGACGTCGGCGAGATCGCTACGGTCTACGGGCTGACTCCGCCCCAGAGCTTCCCCGCCAGCCTCATCGACGAGCATGCCGCTGACGGCGAACCCGAGGGCTGGGTCGTCTTCCTCATGACCGCTCTCCGCTTCCTCGCCCCGTTCATCTGAAGCATCCGCAGGCTAATTTCGCCCGCCCGTGTCAGCCAACAGCGCTGACTTGGTGCCTTGGTGGTTGAAGAAGCGGTTCGGGGACGCTACCAGATCCCGAGTGCCATCCGCACGTCTTCGCTCGCCATCGTCCGCGGGTCCCAGGGTGGATTCCAGACGATCTGGACATCCACGTCTTTCACCTGCGGGAACTCCTTGAGCTTGGCGTAGGCCTCCCCGCGGATGACCGGCCCGAGCGGGCAGCCAGGACTCGTGAGCGTCATCGTCACGAGCACGTCGCCGTTCTCCTCGGCCTGGATGTCGTACACCAGCCCGAGTTCGACGATGCTCATGTTGATCTCCGGGTCCCTCACCTCGGCAAGCCGGGTCATCAGTTCATCCCGTGACGGCATGGCCGTCTTCGTGGCGTCGGTCATTCTGTTGTTCTCCTCAGGCCCCCGCGGCCGAATTGAGCCCATCCTGGAGGACATTCCAGCTGAGCAGTGCGCATTTCACCCGGACGGGCAGCCTTGCTACTCCTTCCAGCGATTCAAGGTCACCCAGGTCCGGCCCCGGTGGCGTGCCCTCAATGAGCATCGCTCGTACCCCCGAAAGGACCTTCGCCGCCTCTGCCACGGACCTCCCCTTCAGCCGCTCCGTCAACATGGATGCGCTGCACTGGCTGATCGAGCAGCCGCTGCCCGTGAAGGCGATGTCGTCAATCTGGCCCGCCTTGATCAGCAGGTCGAGTTGGATTTCGTCCCCACAAACCGGGTTGACGCCCTCAAGACGATGCGTGGGGTCGGCCAGCTCTCCCCGGTTCCGGGGGCGCCGGAAGTGGTCCAGGATTAGCTCCCGGTAGAAGTCGTCAAACTGCGGTTCGGGCGCTGTCATGCGTAAACACCTTGATCGCCTGGCGGAGCGCCTCGATGAGCGTCTGCAGGTCGCGTTCGTCATTGTAAATGTAAAAGCTCGCGCGGTTCGTCGCCGGCACGCCCAACCGCCGCATCAACAACTGGGCGCAATGGTGGCCGGCTCTGATCGCCACCCCATACGAGTCAACGATCGTGCTTACGTCGTGCGGATGAATCCCGTCCACCGAGAAGCTCACCGCGCCGCCGCGGATTCCCACGTTGCGCGGCCCGTGAATCGTCACTCCCGGCAGACGTGTGAGTGCCTCAATCGCCGCGGCGGTAATCGCCTTCTCGTGTTCCCGGACCGCCTCCATGCCGAGATGGCGCAAGTAATCCAGCGCCGCCCCAAAGGCGATGACGTCGGCGATGTTCGGCGTGCCCGCTTCGAACTTGTGCGGTACCTGCGCCCAGGTCGAGCCCTCGGGCTTCACGACCGAGATCATCTCGCCGCCGCCGAGGAACGGGTCCATCGTCTCCAGCAACCCCGGCTTCGCCCAGAGGACGCCAACTCCCGTCGGCCCCAGCATCTTATGGGCCGAAAACGCAAAGAAGTCGCACCCCAGGGTGTCCACGTCAAGCGGCACGTGCGGCGCGCTCTGCGCTCCGTCTACCAGCACCAACGCGCCCTGTGCGTGCGCCATCGCGGCGATTTCCGCAACCGGGTTAATCGTCCCCAGCACGTTCGACATGTGGACGACGCTTACCAGCCTTGTCCGCCGCCCGACCAGCGCCCGCAGCGAATCCAGGTCCAGCGTCCCGTCATCCCTCACGTCCGCATAGCGCAACACGGCGCCTTTGCGCCGGGCCAACAACTGCCAGGGGACGATGTTGGAGTGGTGCTCCATCAGCGAAAGCACGATCTCGTCGCCTTCGCCGACGTTTGCGTCGCCCCACGCCCGCGCGACGAGGTTGATGGACTCCGTGGTATTCCGCGTGAATACGACATCCGCGCTGTTCGCGGCGCCAATGTGGGCGGCAACCTTCCCTCGGACGGCCTCATACTGGTCCGTCGCCCGCACGGCGAGGGTGTGAATGCCGCGGTGGATGTTGGCGTTCGTCGTTTCGTAGTACTGCACGAGCGCGTCGATCACCTGGCGCGGTTTCTGCGTCGTCGCGGCGTTGTCCAGGTAGACGAGCCTGCGCCCGTTCACTTCCTGCTTCAGGATCGGGAAATCGTGCTGAATCCGGGCGACATCCAGATGGGCCATCAGGGCACTTCCACTTCCACCCCGCCGTCCTGGACACGGGTTGCATAGGTGCGCACCGGCCGGACCGCGGGCAGCGTCAGCGCCCTGCCCGTCACCACGTCAAATGTCGCCCCGTGGCGGGGGCACTCGATCGTGTTGCCTTCGAGTGTGCCCTGGTCGAGCGAGCCACCGTCATGCGTGCAGATGTCATCAATAGCGTGGTAACCGTCGCCCGTGTTGCACAGGGCGATGCGCCGCCCGCCCGCTTCGACCACCGTCGCCGTACCTGGCGCCACCATCGTGGAATCTGCAACACGGACCCAGGGCATCAGCGTCTCTCCAGCTTCTCGTCCAGAATCGCTTCGAACTCGGCGCGCAGCGCTTCGTCCGGCACCCGGCTCAGCACCTGGCCCAGGAACGCCCGCACCAGCAGCGCCTCCGCCGCATCATGCGGGATCCCACGTGTCTGAAGGTAGTACATCTGCTCTTCGTCCACGGGGCCCGCCGTGGCCCCGTGGGAAGCGCGGATGATGTCGTTGGTCAGGATCTCCAGCACCGGGTCGCTGTCAGCCTTTGCTGTCTTGCTAAGCAGAAGGTTGCGGTTCTCCTGGTTCGCGTCTCCGTTGCGCGCACCGAGGCCGATGCGCGTCAGCCCGTAGTAGACGGACCGCGCGTGATCGTCCAACGCCGCCTTGAAGAGGAGGTCGCTGCGCGTGTCGGCGCCAATGTGGTCTTGAAGCGTATAAAAGTCAACGTGTTCCGAATCGTCTCCAGAACACACACCAAGGAGTTCGCTCGAAGAACCGCGGCCCTCCAGCGACGATTCGATGTGGCCCTTCACCACCCTACCCCCGGTGACGAGGTTCAGGTTCCAGAACGATGAATCGCGCTCACTCGCCAGCCGCTGGTCGCTGAACACCTGCGTCTTCGCGCCCCAGCGGTGGAGGACGATGTAGCGCACCTCGGCGCCCGGCCCCGGCACAACTTCGACCGCGGGCAACGCGACGATGTCCGCGCTGTTTGAGCGGAACTCGTCGATGACCGTGACGCGGCTGTTTGCGCCTGTCACGACCAGCGTGTGCGGCGTCGCAAGCTGCTTTTCGGTGCTGTACTCACGCGAGATGCGGATGGCCTCGGGAACCTCGGTGCTCGCCGCTACCTCCACCACAACTGCGTCACGCAGGAATGCATAGTGCAGCGCGTCCAGCCGGCTCCGTCCCGGCGTCACGCTCTTGCCAAGATGCTTCTCAGCAGTCGCCTGGATAGTCGCGCCACCGTTGGCGAGGTTCGCGACGGAGACACCGGCGGTCGCGCCGCTTAGCGTCAGCTTGCCCGCCGCTGGTGAGTAGTCGCCGAGCTGCAGCCCGCTGATGTCCAGGTACTTCCAGGGCCGCTCGCGCCGCGAATCTGGCATCGAAAGCTGTCCAGCCAGCCTCACGCCTTCGGCGCGGAGCGCCGCCAACCACGGCTGGTCGCCCATCTCGGCGGCAATCCGCTGGCTCTGTTCCTCGATTGCCGTCACATCAACAGCAGAACTCATCTACGCAATTCCTTCGCTTACTGTCGCTCCCCTCTCCCATCGAAATGGGAGAGGGGCCGGGGGTGAGGGCTGGTTGCCTAGCCGACGGCGCCTTCCATCTGCAGTTCGATCAGCCTGTTCAGTTCCACCGCGTATTCCATCGGTAGTTCCTTCACAATCGGCTCAACGAAGCCGTTGACGATCATCTTCGCCGCCGCTTCTTCGCTCATGCCGCGGCTCATCAGGTAGAAGAGCTGGTCTTCACCGAGCTTGGAAACATAGGCTTCGTGCTGGATGTGCACGTCGCTGGCGTCGATCTCCATCGTCGGGTAGGTGTCCGAGCGTGACTGTTCGTCCAGCAGGAGCGCGTCGCAGCGCACGTTGGCCTTGATGTTCTCGAGGCCGTCGTACACCTTCAGCAGCCCGCGGTAGCTCGTCCGCCCGCCCTGGCGGCTGAGCGACTTCGAGATGATTGTTGAGGTCGTGTTCGAAGCGGCATGGACAACCTTGCCGCCCGCATCCTGGTGCTGCCCTTCGCCGGCGAACGCCAGCGAGAGGATCTCGGCGTGGGCGCCTTCGCCCATCAGGTAGACGCTCGGGAACTTGGTCGTCAGCTTCGAACCGAGGTTGCCGTCAACCCATTCCATCACCGCGTTTTCGTAAGCGGCGGCGCGCTTCGTAACCAGGTTGAACACGTTGTTCGACCAGTTTTGGATCGTCGTGTAGCGGACGCGGGCGTTCTTCTTCACGATGATCTCGACCACCGCGCTGTGCAGCGAGTCGGTGCTGTAGGTCGGCGCCGTGCAGCCTTCGACGTAATGAATCTGGCTGCCTTCGTCCGCGATGATCAGCGTCCGCTCGAACTGGCCCATGTTCTGGGTGTTGATGCGGAAGTAGGCCTGGAGAGGGATATCCACCTTCACGCCCTTCGGCACGTAGATGAATGAACCGCCGCTCCAGACAGCGCTGTTCAGCGCGGCGTACTTGTTGTCCCCGGGCGGCACGATGGTCCCGAAGTATTCCTTGAAGATGTCTTCGTGCTCCTTCAGCGCCTGGTCGGTGCCGAGGAAGATGACGCCTAGCTTCTCAAGGTCTTCGCGGATGTTGTGGTACACGACTTCTGAGTCGTACTGCGCGCCCACGCCCGCGAGGAACTTCTTCTCCGCCTCGGGGATGCCCAGCTTGTCGAACGTGTTGCGGATGTACTCCGGCACGTCGTCCCAGGAACGCTCATCCCGGTCCGTCGCGCGCACGAAGTAGTGGATGTCGTCGAAGTCAAGGTCGTTCAGCTGCGGAGAACCCCAGGAGGGGTTCTCCAGCTTGTAGAACAGCGCCAGCGACTTCAGGCGGAAGTCGCGCATCCACTGCGGCTCGTCCTTCATATCCGAAATCATGTTGACGACATCTGCCGTCAGGCCCTTGTTCGCCTTGAAGAACGCGGTCTCGTCGTCATGAAAGCCGAACTTGGCTTCGTAGTTGTCGCTGTTAATCAGGCTCGTGGCGGTCGTCATGAAGTGCCTCCTCAGGCCTGCGCGGAAGCGGCCAGGGCCGCTTCCATTTCGTCGTAACCAGTTACTTCCAGCTCTTCGGCCAACTCAGGCCCGCCGGAACGGACGATCCGGCCGTCGATCAGGACATGGACGAACTGGGGCGTAATGTAGTTCAACAGCCGCTGGTAGTGCGTGATGAGGAGCAGCCCCATCTCGTCGTTCATCAGCGCGTTCACGCCTTCCGCGACGGTGCGGAGTGCGTCAATATCAAGGCCGGAATCGGTTTCGTCCAGGACAGCCATGGAAGGCTGCAGCATCGCCATTTGGAGCATTTCGGCGCGCTTCTTCTCGCCGCCGCTGAATCCGTCGTTCACGTAGCGGCGGGCGAAGTCCTGGTCCACCTTGAGGATGTCCATCTTCTTGAAGAGCGTCTCGCGGAATTCGCGGATGGGGACTTCCGTGCCGCGCACCGCGTTCACCGCCTGGCGAAGGAAGTTGACCATCGTCACGCCAGGGATCGCCACCGGGTACTGGAAGGCGAGGAAGAGGCCAAGGCGCGCCCGCTGGTCCACCGGCATGTCCAACAGAGACTGGCCCTTGAAGAGGACCTCGCCGCTCGTCACTTTGTAACTCGGGTTGCCCATCAACACGTTCGCGAGCGTGCTCTTGCCGGAGCCGTTCGGGCCCATGATCGCGTGGACTTCGCCCTTGCTGATCGAAAGCGAGAGCCCTTTGAGGATCTCCTTGTCGCCGATGTTCGCGCGGAGATCCCGGATCTCCAGCAGAGGTGTCTTGCTCATTGGTCTCCTTACCCTATTTCGATCAGTTGCGGTCCGCGCGACCCGCGGACCAGGTACTCGCAGACCGGCGAACCGTCGACGATCCGGTTGAGTTGTTCGACATCCAGCCCGAGCAGCAGCTCGATGGCCTTCCGGTCCGATTCGCAGGGCAGCTTCGAAATCTCGGCTGCCTTGTGATAAGGGCACGCCCCGTTTACCAGGTGGAATCCGTCCGCCTGGGAGTTCCAGCTTTCGAGGATGCCATCCTGCTTCAGGCTTTCGGTGACCTGCGCAACGCGCTCGGCGTTGGCGCCAGAAACGGTGCCAGCCATCTCCGGCCGGTGCCGTGAGGCGAGCGACTCCGCCACCGACGTCATCACCGACGTGATCACATCATCCCGTTCGCCAAGCGAGCGAAGCATCCGCTCGAGCAGGTTGGCATAGGCGGGCGGCATTGGCGCGATCGCTCGATCCGTCGCGTGGTAGGCGTGGTAGGGCCTTCCCGTTGCCTGGCGCACGCTCCGCGCGTCAACCATCCCGTCCGCCCGGAGGTTGTCCAGGTGGCGGCGTACGGCCGCGGAGGTTATGCCCAGCTCTTCGGCCAGGTCTTCCACCCGGACCTCGCGGCGCTGCACAACCAGTTCGAGGATTCGCTCTCGCGTACCTTGCATGGAACCCAGTGTAAGGGAGATCGCCGACTTTTTCTACTTTTTCGTTATAAAAGTCCTCTATGAGCGGCGAAGGGGCTCCGCTACATCGCTCGCTCCACCGCCTGGTCGGGCGGAAAGTTGATCGGGTCGCTGCTGGGCGCCCCTTCGTCCGCCGCCGTCACCTCGGCCTTTGGCCGGGCGATCGCCCGAGCGAACTCCGCCCCAAGCAGCAGGATTGACGCGTTCACGAACATCCAGAAGAGGAACGCGAGCGCCGTCCCAAATCCTGCGTAGACGGCCGTGTCACGGGAATATGGTGCTGCATCGACGAAGAACGTGATCGAGTTCTTCGCCGCTTCGAACAGTACCGTGGCGAACAGCGCGCCCGCGGTCGCCTCCGTCCACGCCGTCCGCGAACTCGGTACGAAGTGGTAGAGCAGGAGAAACATGATGAACGAAACGAACGCGGGGAGGAGGAACGACGAAACCCGCAGCGCGAGGTTTGTATCGAAGTCCATTGGCCCGATCTCGCCCGCCCGGCCAATCACAAATTGGGTCACCGCCGTCAGCCCGACAGAGAGCAGGATGAGGAGCCCCAGCGCCGGGATGAGCGCCACGTCCACCAGCTTGCCGTGCCAGTACGGCCGCGTCTTCTGGCGGTGGCTCGCCACGTCCAGGCCTCGCCTTACCGCTGAGAAGATGCCGCTCGATGACCACACCAACACCAGCAGGCCAAACGAAATCCCGGCGACCGAGATGTCCTGCGCCCGCTGCACGATCTGGTCCACGTTCTCGCGTACCGTCGTGGTCTCTTCCAGCGGGATCTGGTCGAACACGAACTGGCTGATGTCCTGCTTGTCCACCACCAGCCCGAAAACGGAAAGGATAATCAGGCTCAGCGGCACCAGCGAAAACAGCGCGTAGTAAGCGATCGCCGCCGCGTACGTCCCGCAATGGTCATCCATGTAGAGGCGGACGGTGGTCCCCAGGACTCCCATCGGCGCCCGGACGGCGCGTGGGATGCGCTGCCACCCTTGCTGGACCGCGGTTCCCATGTCCTACACCGTACCCGGATTCGTGCATAGCTGCCGCAACATTTACCCGTGGTTACCCACCGGCGAAATCGCTGCGCACCGTCTCGATGGCGGCGTCCCACTGCCGCGCGACCACGTCCCAGTCGAACCGGGCCGCCGAAGCCCGCAGCGGCCCGGTGCCGGGACGGTCCGCCAGGAGGGCCTTCAGCTTCGCCTCGAACTCGTCCTCCGATTCAAACAAGCAAGTCGCGTGAAGTTCCACGGGAACCAGTCCGGGATAGGTAAAGCTGTTGGGCGCGCAGGGTACGCATCCGCAATACATCGCCTCCACCATGCCAACGCCGAAGAACTCGTGCCGGGTTGTGCTCACCACGATGTCGCTCTCCCACAGCAGTTCGGCGTAGCGCGCGCGGCCCGGCGCGTAGCCGGATTGGACGAGCCGCTCCGGCATCGATTCAGCGAGTCGAGGCAGCACTGGACTCGGGTTGAAGCCCGGGTCGCCCAGGATCGCTAGGCGGAAGTCGCAACCAGCCGCTGCCAGCCGCTCCACCACCCGCGCGAACATCTCCGGCGCCTTGTCGAACTCCCAGCGATGGTTCCAGACGATGAGAGGGGGCTCCGCGTCGCTGCGCTTCGCCTCGAACTGGTCGAAGCCAGCAAGGTCCACGCCAACAGGGAGGACTCTGCTCTTCGCCTCGATCAGCCCGATCGATTCCTCGACCAGCCAGTTGTTCGGCTGGCGCGCGAGCGTCCGCAGCGCCCCGAGGAAGTCCTGCCGGTGGTACTCGGAATTGAACGCCACGGCGTCCGCGGCCAGCGCCGAGAGGTAGTTGATCTGACCGAACCATGAGTTGAGTTTCGTCCCCCGGATGCGGGGGTAGGTGAACTGGTTTTCGTGCAGGTAATAGAGCAACGGCGTGCGCTCGAACCGCGGCCGCGTCAGCGCCAGGAAGGTGGGCACGTCCAGCATGTCTGTCGCCAGGACCAGGTCGAACTCCCCCGTCAGTTCGCCCGCCTTCGCTGCCAAGTCCTGGGCACCGCGCCGCATCCGCCGCCGCCACTCACCTTCGGGCAGCGTCAGCAGCTCGATTTCGTGCCGCGAATGGAGGACGAGCCCATCAGCGAACGCCTTGTGGCTCCCCCCGTAAAACGGCTCGATGAACAGTACGCGCATCGCCCAAGCCTACAGAACCCGCGACCGCGGCACCGCACTGCTGGCGAACCGTTGCGGTATGCTTTCCAACAGACCCTGGTGTCTTTGTGGTTCGAAAACCCGCTTGTCGGCTTACGCCAGCCCGATCGCCCGCAGCGCGTCCTCGAACTCGCGGTCTTCCTCGTTGACGACTTTGTAATGGGTCACGCAGTGGCCGCCGTACTTCTCCACCAGGTACCAGTCGTCATCGATGATGAAGTCCGGGTAGGGCAGCACCTTCGGGTCCTTGTCGAACATCCCGTCGACCCACTCCGCCAGCCCGTGCATGTGCACCACCCGCTCCACATGGGCGAGCCCTGAGGCGCTCCAGACGTAAACGTTGTGCCCCGCCTCTTTCAAGCGCCGCATCGCGTCATGCGCGCCCGGCCGAAGCAAGTTCACGTGCTGGTCGATATACACGAGCGTCTGATCGACGTCGAAGAAAACGTTCATCGTGTGTAGCCTACGCCCCTTTCGCCGGCGTCCGCCAACTCGCGGACGAATCCTCCGACTGGTGCAACTGTGCTCGTGCCGCGCGAGGTACGGGCTATGGCAGCCTGGGCTGCCCCCAGAGGGCGCGCTCTTCCACCGTCACGGCTGGGCCAAGGTGGCTTCCGCCGCCCGGCACGGGTGGGACGATGTCCCATGCTTCGCGGGCTGGTTCCGTCACCACATGCCCGCAGGCGAGGCACGCCACCGTGGCGTGGCTCTGCAGGACCGAGCGGGAGTTGCAGCGTGGGCAGGTCATCGGTTGTTTCCCCTGGCCGGCCAGACGGCCTCCCGTTCTGGTGGTACCGCGGGTTCACGCTCCTCCCGGATGACCGTGTGAAGGACGGATGTTGAAGGGCGGCCCGGCTCCTCAACGAGCCATGGCTCTGGACGTTGCCCCCGGTGCATCAGCCGATCGAGCCAGCTCATGGTGTTGCCTGAGCTGCCTGCGCCGCTGCTGCCAGCACTTCCTGCTCGATGCGAAGGAGCTTCGCCAGGATCGGGCTCCGGCGCCCAGGAGTCTTCTTCTTGCCGGAGCGGTGGTTTCGTTCAAGGAGAGCCCGCGGGGTTCTGCCCGCGGCGCGCGAGGTAATGTGTCGGCCCAATCAGGGCCTCCAATCCAGCGGGGCCGGCGGCCGCGCTCGCTCTACCCTAGCACATGCGACATAATCAGAATCCGGGAGGGGTTTGGCCGTCTGCCAGCGCGACACGAACGTCAGGCCTCGGCCACGTCGAGCCCCCACACAGGCCGGAAGCGCCAGGTGCGGATGCCCTTCACCTTGATCCTGTGCTTCTTCAGCAGTTTCTTCGTCTCCGGCACGCAACCGAACGGCACATAGAGGAGCAGGTCGCCGCACTTCGAAAACGGCAGCCACTGTTCCACGGCAGTCTCGTCCGTGATTGAGTCGGCCGTCTCAACCTCGGCCATCATCGTCAGCCACTGGCCCGGCCGGCGCACCACCACGATGTCCGGGAACAGATCCTTGCCGTTGTGCTCTCCAACGGAGATCACGGGCTTCGGTTCGTTGATCAGCGTCTCGTAATCCGGGTGCTCATCGCTCGGGAACGGGAACTTGAGCTTCGCGATCTCCGCGACCGTCCCGGTGTGGCGCTGATCCCGCAGGTACTTCACCGTCACGCGTTACTCTCCTGCACTGTGGGGCGAACGGCACTCGCCGCCTGACGGTTTTCGATTCTACGTTCGCGCCGTGGTTGGGTCGAACCTCACGGTCCGGCCTCCGCCACTTCTCGCCCCACCAGGTTGCGGAACTGCTCGAAGTTCGTCCGGAACTTGCCACCCAGGCCGGCCTTCACTTCGTCGTAAGCCGCTGGGTCTGGCCACATCGCCCGCGGGTTCAGCAACTTCGCGTCCACACCGGGGCAGGCGTTGGGCACGTCGAACCCGAACACCGGGTCCGTTGTAAAGGAGGTATCTGTGAAGCCGTCGTTGAGGATGGCGCGCACCATCTTGCGCGTCTCCTGGATGGCAATCCGCTTGCCCACGCCGAACTTCCCGCCGACCCAGCCGGTGTTGATCAGCCAGGTCTGGGCGTGCGTCATCTCCAGCCGCTGTTGCAGGAGGTCCGCGTAAACCGTTGGGTTGAGGGCCATGAACGGCGCCCCGTAGCAGGGGCTGAACGTCGTCTGTGGATCGGTCACGCCGAGTTCGGTGCCGGCCAGCTTGCAGGTGTAGCCGCTGAGGAAGTGGTACAGCGCCTGCGCCGTGCTCAACTTCGCGATCGGCGGCAGCACCCCGTAGGCGTCAGCCGTCAGGAGGATGACATGGGTCGGGTGCGGCGCCACTTCGCCGTCCCACACGTTCCGCAGGGACCCCAGCGGGTAGCTGCCGCGCGTGTTCTCCGTGATCGAGTCGTTGTCCAGGTCCAGCGTCCGCTCGTGCTCATCGAAGATGACGTTTTCCAGGATCGTGCCGAACTCGTGGGTCTGTTCGAAGATGTCCGGCTCGGCGTCTTTCGAAAGGCGGATGATTTTCGCATAGCAGCCGCCTTCGATGTTGAAGATTCCGGTCTCGGTCCAGGCGTGCTCGTCGTCGCCGATGAGGAGGCGCTCCGGGTCCGTGCTCAGGGTCGTCTTTCCCGTGCCAGAGAGGCCGAAGAACAGCGCTGACTTCCCGGTCTTCGGGTCCACGTTCGCTGCCGAATGGAGCGAAAGCACCCCTTCCAGCGGGAGGTAGTAGTTCATCGCGCTGAAGACGGACTTCTTCATCTCGCCCGCGTAGGCGGTCCCGGCGATGACGATGATGCCCTCCGGCAGGTTCAGGGCCACCACGGCGTCGCTATTCACCCCGTCGCCCTCGCCGCTGAACTGGAGGAAGGGCGCGTGCAGGATGGTCAGGTCCGGGTCCACTCCGTCAGCCAGCTGTTCCGAGGGGATGAACATCGTCCGCGCGAAGAGGCTGTGGTACGCCTGCTCCGTGATCACGCGCACCGTACGGCGATGCTCAGGGTCCTGGGCAACGACGCAGTCCTGCACGTACAGTTCGCGCCCCTTCAGGTACTTCAGCGTCTTTGCTCGCACCCGTTCGAAGGTTTCGGTGCTCATGGGCTGGTTGTGCTGTCCCCACCAGACGTGCTCGGAGATGTCGGGGTGGCGGACCATGTACTTGTCTTTCGGGCTCCGGCCCGTCCGTTCGCCGCTGTAGACCGCGAAGGTGCCGCCTTCCAGCAGCTTCCCTTCGCCACGCTTCACCGCGTGCTCGTACAGGACCGGGACCGAGAGGTTGCGATGGACCTGCGCCGCGTTCGCGATCACCATGTCGCTGACGTTGTTCGGAGCCTCGGAAATGACCATCGATCCCTCTACGCGGACGAAAAGTCCGCTTCCTAGAGTATCGGCAAACACTCCCGGTGTGAATACCTCAGCCATGAGCTATAGCCGGAAGCGATAGCCTACTGGGGCGGGGCGTATGCGTGGGCGTATCGAGGTGCCGGGAATTGCTCCGGCTCCGCCGCTTCCAGGCATCTCGTCACAAATCCCGTCTTGCCCGCGATGTACACCTCGATGTCATCACCTGCCTCCTCCGCCAGGCGGCGCTTCAGCGCCGCGTATTCGTCCTGTGCGGACGGGTGAGCACGCAGGTAGTCGCGGAAGAGGACGTGCTTTTGGAACTCTGCACTGCCCGCCTGCGTGACGTGCAGCTGGACCTGCCGGTGGGCGCGGCCGGGCGGCTCGATGGGCTTGTTGAAGTAGTGCCGGCCGGGGATGCCCTCCTCGCCGCGGTACCGGTAGTCGAACGCGGCAAGCCGGATGCGCACATCGGGGATGACGGCCAACGTCCGCAACGTAATGGCGATGTCGACAATCGGTTTGGCGGCCAGGCCAGGCACGCTCGTGCTGCCCACGTGCTCAATCCGGACGACGTGCGTCCGGAGCGCCTCCGCCAGCAACTGACGTTCGCTTTCGAATCGCCCCACCCAAGCAGGGTTGTACTCGCGGATG
>PNKC01000048.1 GCA_013822275.1 Anaerolinea sp.
AACGTACACGGCGTGGGACTTGGAGCCGTTCGCGCGCGACCTCGGCTACGACGGTGACCCATTCCCCTGGGACGAGGACCGGCGCCACCGCCTGAAGTGCGAGCTCGACGCCATCTTCGCCCACCTCTACCACCTCGACCGGCCAGACCTCGAGTGGATCCTCGATGCCCCCTACCCCAGCGCGTCCTTCCCCGGTCTCAAGCGTAACGAGATCAAGCAGTTCGGCGAGTACCGCACCCAACGCTACGTCCTTCACGCCTACGACCAGTTGGCGCGGGGCGAGATGCCGGATCTGGAGGGGGTGTGATGCCGGCTCGTGGCCAGTTTCGCTTCGGATACCGGGCGACCCTGACTGACGCAGGCCGCCGCGGCTACGTGCTCATCCAACGAGACCTTGGCCCGACGGAGATCGCTCGGCTTGCGGAGGACCTCCGTCGGCTGTCGGCGGGGATAGGAACGGCGGCCGCCGTGCTCGTTGAATTCGAGGTACCTCTCAGCCGCTCAATGTCCGTCGCCCTTTTCGACCTGAGTCAGAAGCTCGAGCTCCCTATGACTCTTAGCGTGCCACCGCTCGCCGAACAGAATCAGGTCTCGTTCGGCGACGATTTCCTCGAAACATCGGGCCGATTCTTCCGCATTGAACCGCGCCCGCCCGAGGCCAACTAGCCATGGGCCGAGTGCGCTCACTGCAGGTTGCCGGTTACCGCTCGGTGCGAGACGACATCCTGATGACCTTTCCTGAGAACACGCCGGTCGTGTTGGTCGGAGAGAACAACTCCGGCAAGTCCAACATCGTCCGCGCGCTGGACCTGGTCCTTGGCGAATCATGGCCGGGTTCGCACAATCCCGACGATCACGAGTACTTCGGACGTGACAAGGCCAACGGTTCAATCGAGATTGTGGCCGAGCTCGCAGGCGTCAACCACGCGGACAGGCAAGGAACCGACAGGGTGGAGAAGCTCAACTGGAAGTGCAGCGCCAACGGGCCGGCCAGATTCTCCATGACGCTCTGGCAGCGCGGGGAGTCGCCCTATGTCTCAAACGACATTCGTGGCCAATGCGCGTGCATCTACATAGCTGCTGATCGGCGGCTCGACTACCAGCTGAGCTACGCATCGAAGTTCACCTTCCTGTCGAAGCTCATGCGCAAGTTCCATGACCGGCTGATGTCTGATCCGACGCGAGCGGAGGACCTCCGCCACAAGTTCGACGAGACGAAGGCCATTTTCCTCGGCGTTCCGGAGTTCGCCGAATTCACGAGCGAACTGCAGTCGCAGATCGCCGAGCTATCAGGGAGTCTGCAGTATGGTCTCGATGTCGACTTCTCTGCCTACGATCCCTCCAATTTCTTCCACGCCCTCCGCGTGCATGCGAGCGAAGGTGGCGAGGTGCGCACTATCGAAGAGTTGGGGAGCGGGCAGGAGCAGATCCTCGCGTTGAGCTTCATCCAGGCGTACGCCCGCGCGTTTCATGATGCCGAAGGGCTAATCCTGGTCATTGACGAGCCGGAGGCAAACCTTCATCCGCTCGCGCAAGATTGGCTGGCGCGGAAGATTCGCGACCTGGCGGGCAGCGGCGTACAGGTGGTGGTCACCACGCACAGTCCGGCGTTTCTCGACATCGTCGCGCTACCCGGTCTCGTCCTCGTGCGGAAGAATGACGGGTGCACAGAGACGGTCCAGATGACTCCGGCGGAGCTGGCACGGTTCTGCCAAGACCATGGTGCTGCGCGCGCTACGGCCGAGAACGTCCTGGGTTTCTATGCAGCGGCTGCGACGGAGGAGATCCTCAGCGGCTTCTTCGCTCGCAAGATCGTCCTCGTCGAGGGCCCAACCGAAGCCGCTGCGTTGCCCGTTTACCTGGAGCGCGTCGGCTTCATTCCAGCGAAGGAGGGCGTCGCGGTGATCGCCGTCCACGGCGTCGGCAACCTGGCCAAATGGTGGAGGCTCTTCTCGGCCTACGGCATCCCAACTTACGTCGTCTTTGACAACGATGCGAGAGACGACAAGGCCGGAGCGAAGCGATCGGACCTGCTGGCCACGCAGGGGATTTCAGAAGATCAGCATGCGGCGTATCTGAACACGTCAGATTGGGTGGTCGAGGAAACGTTCTGCATCTTTGGCGGCGACTACGAGGCAACGATGCGCAGGGCATTCGGCCCAGACTACGCGGCCCTCGAAGACGAAGCGCGGGCGGTTCACGGATTCGGGCAAGACTCAAAGCCCCTCCTCGCCCGGGATGTCGCGCAGCATCTACTGCTGGAGCACTTTCCAGATGGCCGGAAACAGCTTGAACGGTTGGCAGGAACCTTGAGGGGGTTGGCCAGCTCATCGACTCACGGTGACTCCAAGGGGCCGTCCAATGGCTGACAGCACGAGTGACGCATCCCAGCGCACACACCTCAGAACCGTGCGGCTTCAGATGGCGCCTCAGTTGATGAGCCGCCGACTGGGCTCCGACCTTTACACTCCCGCTCAAGCGCTCGAGCAGTTAGTGGCGAACGCATTGGATGCCGGGTGTTCCCGCATCGATATCACCCTTAAGCAGAATACGCTCGGCGGGGTTCAGGAGGTCTCGATTGCCGATGATGGATGCGGCATCGAGCCTAACGACGTCGATCAGGCATTCGCAATTGTCGGTGAGCATTGGGCGCCGCGGAAGGGACATCGCGACGTCATCGGGAGCAAAGGCATCGGCCGTTTCGCTGCTTTCGCGCTTGCCCATTCCGCGGTTTGGACGACCGTCGCGGACTCCGAAGGCGGCCGCGTTCGTCAATCCTGGGTGCTGACGGGAGAGCGGGGCGAATTCGAGGTGGAGTCCGTCCCTGCTCCCACCGAACCGACAGGCACCGTCGTCGAGCTTCAACTCAAGGACCGCGAAGGAGTCCAGCGGCTTGTCTCCGGGGTGCGGAATGTTCATCGCGTGCTCTTCAACGCTTTCGCGGGCTATCTCCTCAGATACAGAGGCGAAGTCGCTCTGTTCGTTAACGATGAGCTTCTGGAACTCTCAGACTTCGTTGAAAGCGAACAGGTCGAAGAGATACCCGAAGGGGACTCTCCCGGTGCGACGCTTCGCCACATCATCCTCGGGTCGCGCGTTGACCAAGAGGAGGCTAACGCAGTGGTGTTCGCAGCCGCAGGAAACACCGTCTTGCGGCGACCTGTGGAGGAACCCGCCATCGAAGGGAAGAAGTACCTTGGGCTCGTCGACTCTCCCTACCTGCAAGAACTCACCAACACGGCGAAGTCCGATCTGGCCGAGTTCGATGATGCTTTCCGAAGTCTTGAACGAGAGGCGTTGGAGCGAGCGCGCCGCTTCATAAGGGATGCGCGTGGTGACCGTGCCGAGACGTTCCTGGCAAAGGCGCGTGCCAACGCCGCGTACCCCTTCAAAGAACTACCCCAGAGCGTGATCCAACAATACAGTCGCGATGTCTACGACCGCCTTTTGGTCGAGCTTGACCGCGAGTTCGGCATCGGCGCAGTGAGTTCCAAGCAACTTCAGCTGGTTCTCGCGCTGGTCTCACAACTGCTTCGGAGCGAGGACCTGGCCGACGTTATCACGAAGGTCCTCGGACTCCGAGGGGAAGAGGTAACGCGATTCGCCGACATCCTCCGACGTACGACGCTAAGCTCAGTGATCGCGGTCTCCGAACTCATTGTTGACCGCCTTGCTTTTCTTAGGGATCTCGAGGAGCTGGTCTACGGCGGCATCGCTCAACATGTGCTCGAGCGACGGCATCTCCAGAAGATCGTTGAGGCACACACCTGGATCTTCGGCGAGCAGTACCATCTCATGGGTGCTGACTCCCGTCTCTCCACGATCCTTCGTGAGTTCGCGAACGACATCGATCAGGATTCGGAAGCGCATCTCCCAGTTCCCGACGAGCTTCGCGACGTGCCGGACTACTATCTGGCGAAGAGCCATTGGAACGAAGGGGCGCGGTTCACCCAGCATCTCGTCGTTGAAATCAAGCGACCCTCAGTGCAGGTAACCACGAGGCACATTGATCGCCAGGTCGAACGGTACGCTCAGCGCATCGTCGCGAACGCGGTGTTCGAGCAACGTGAGGATAGCCATCGGTTCACGTTCGTCATCGTCTCCGCGCAGGTCGCGGAGACGGTTCGAACTCTCCGCTATCAGCAGGGGCAAGAACCCGGCTTGATCGGGAGGCCAGTCCTACCGCACCAAACTGAGATCTGGGCTCTCCGATGGTCAGATCTGATCGCCCGCAGGCGGGAAGAACTCGCCTTCCTCGAGAAGCAGGTTGAGCTTTCCGGCGATCCACAAGACCTGGAGTACCTGCGGCGAACCGTCGGACAGCACCTCCCGGCAGACGTCACCGCTGGCACCGATCGACAGGGGCCCGGTTCCGCTCCTCTCGGTTAGCCGGTCGAGGGCGCCTGCGCCACTGACAGAACCGGCGCGGACTCCTTCCCTTTATTGCCATGGCCATGGTCGTGCAACAGTCGGCATTGACCGAAGTCGGATGGAGGGACCCCGACTTGGACCACACAGACCTGACAACCTGATTCCTTATGGACTTCCCTCGCCGACGCTGACTCCCACTAACGGCGCTCAGCTGCTGAATCGCGGCTCGCGGCGCAAGGGAGCCAGTCATGCGCGGTCTCGGCACGGGAGTCCTCATTCTCATTGCCCTGGTGGCAATCTGGAGCCTGACGAACACCACCGCGCTCGCCGACGAGCCTCCCGATGCAGGAGACACCGCCCTGGGCTCACTCCGCTCCGCGGGCATCCCCCTGCTCAACACCCCACCCGCTCCCGTCCAGCAACCGGCTCCACCGGACCAGCCCGGTCCCGGCGACCAGCCGCAAGCGATTCCGGTCGACTTGCCGATCCCTGACCCGACCGACTGGATCCCCAACCCAATTGACTGGATTCCGGGTGGACTGAACCCGCTCAACTGGGCGGGGGACATCGTCAACGCGGTCTTCACGATCATCGGGAAGGCGCTGCTTGAGGCAATCCGCGGGTTCGTCGACTGGGCGCTTGGCTTCGGCGATTCGTCCCTCAACTTCGTGACGCGCACGCCGGCCGAAGGGACCTATGAGAGCACGACCGTCCGCAGCCTCTATGACTTCTCGCGCGCCCTTGTGAACGCCGCGCTCGCGGTCGTGGTCATGTGGGGCGGCTTCAACGTCATCATCAAGGAGCACACGCGCAGCCCTTACCACGAGGCGATGGAGCTCCTGCCGCGCGTCATCCTCGCCGCCCTCGCCGCGAACCTCACGATCGAGTTCGCGCGGCTGCTCATCGACATCAACAACGGTCTTGCCGCGGGCATCGGACAGGTCGGGCTGCCGGGCTACGACCAGGCGACGCCTTCCCAGGAGGGTATCGCGCTCATCTTCACGGCTATCGCCTACGGCATCGTGGCTGTCCTGCTCGTCTTCCAGATGCTGATGCGGCTCGCCTTGCTGGCGATGCTCATCGTCCTCGGTCCCGTCGCCGCCCTCCTCTGGGTGCTGCCGCAGACGCAGCAGTGGACGCGCTGGTGGGTGGACCTCTTCACCATCACCGTCTTTCAGCAGGCGGTCCAGGTGATGGTGCTGCGCCTCGGCTCATCCCTGATGGTCGAGCTGACGCCGGGCAGCATGTCGAACGCGCTGCTGACGCTGATGCTCGGGCTTGCGGTCTGCTGGCTGACGCTGAAGGTGCCCTCCCTCCTACGCAGCAGCCGAAGCCACGCGGGTGTCACCAACGTCATCACCCTTGCCATGGCGACGCACGCCCTCGGGGCGATGGCTGGCGCCAGCCGCGCGGGGGCGAGCGCGGGCGGCGCGGCAGCGGGCGGATCGGCGGCCGGTGGCGCAGCAGCGCGCCCGGCGGCGGGACGGGCATAGGGGCGCACCATGACAGCGAGCCCGTCCCCAACCAGCGAGCTCTTCGGAAGCGTTGCGCACGACGGCCTCAAGGTCGCCGGAGCCGTTGGGCTGCTCTTCTTCGCGCCACTCCTCTTCGTGATGGCCGCGCTGGGCGGCATGCCAGAAGCACCGCAGTCTGCCCCCTCCGCCGCGGCACTCGCCGAGATCCCACCCGAGCACCTCATTGTCATGAGGCAGGTCGGCGCTGAGACCGGGGTGCCCTGGCAGGTGCTGGCCGCCGTCGCGAAGGTGGAGAGCGGCTTTGGCGCGAACATGGGTCCCAGCTCGGCGTGCGCCCTTGGCTACTGCCAGTTCATGCCCGGCACCTGGGCGCACTACGGCGTCGATGGCAACGGCGATGGGATCGCAGACCCATCCGACTACCACGACTGTCTCCCCGCGGCTGCTGCCCTCCTGCTCGCGAACGGGGCGCCGGGCGACCTCCGCCAGGCCCTCTACTCTTACAACCATTCGTGGGCCTATGTGGACCACGTCCTCAGCATCGCGGGGAGCTACGGCTACCTGGACCCGGCGAGCATCCCCGCAAGAGCCGTCGCGTTGGCGCGCGCGCGCATCGGCCTGCCCTACGTCTGGGGAGCGGCTGGCCCGGACACTTTCGACTGCAGCGGCCTAACGCAGTGGATCTACGGCCAACTCGGTGTCTCGCTGCCGCGTACGTCCCAGGCGCAGTTTGACTGGACGGCGCCGGTGGCCATGGATGCGCTGCTGCCAGGCGACCTCCTCTTCTACGAGCACACCTACCCCTCCTCGGAACGCATCACCCACGTCGGTATCTACTCGGGTGGCGGCATAGTCGTGATGGCGACGCAGCCAGGGGAGTTCGTGAAGGAGGTGTCTCTTTCCGACCCCTACTGGTCCAAACATCTCGCGGGCGCGGGACGGCCAACAGGAGGGATATGGGCATGATTGGCGGGCGTGGCGTGATGGCCGTCCTCGGCGGGCTGGCAGCGTTGCTGCTGGTGATCGCGGTCGTCAGCGGCTGGCAGGGCGCGAACCGGCTCAGGGGCCAGGGCGAAGGGATCGGCGAGGCAGAAGAAGCAGCCAGGCTGTTCGTCGAGGCCTATGGGAGTTTCGACTTCCGCGAGCCCGCGGCCTACCGGGAGCGCCTCCTCAGCCTGAGCACGGGTGCGGTATACGAGGCGATCGCGGCGGCGCAGGTCGATCCGACGGCGCTTGGGCAGCAACAGACGATCGCGACCGAGACGGTCGCGGTCCGGGTGACAGCCTTCTCGGACGACGAGGCGACGGCATCAGCAACGACGGAGCAAACGCGGCGAGCGGTTGACCCCGCAAGCGGACAGCTGCGCGAGCAGCGCTTGCGCCAGCACGTCACCTGCCGCCTGGTCCGCGTCGATGGCCGCTGGCTGGTGGCCGAGTTCCGTTTGATGTCCGAGGAGCCACTTCAGAGCGCCGGCAAATAGGAGGCCGATGGCATGGAACAGATCAACACCCTTTTCGAAAACCTGCTCAACATCGGTATGGGCGTAGGCGCGGCAGTGGCGGCGTTCTTCGTGATGTGGGGCGCCTTCCTCTACATGTCCGCCGCCGGCAGCCCGCACCAGATGGAGCGCGGCAAGTCCGCGATCGTGAACGCCCTTGTCGGCTTCTCCATCGTGCTCATGGCGAGGGTCATAGCAGGGATGATCCAGGACTCGATCGGGGCGTAGCTGCTCTCGACGCGCAATTGCCCGATCCGGATGGACAGGAAGCAGCATGAGCACGAAGTAGGGGGTCACTTGTGGTCGAGATCAGTAGCAACCCCTCGAAGAATCCCCAGCCAAGGAGACGGTTCGGCTGCTCGCCAACCTGACCTCGTGAGTGTGTGTCGGCTGTGGGTGAAGATGACGCCCCGTCGTGCACGCGAGACCATCACATGCAGAACTTTGAGTTCTTCAGCGACGGCGTCCTTGGTGCGACTGCGAAAGTCCGGAACGTGGCCTTCTTCCAGACCGAGCACAAAGACCCAGTCGAATTCTTGGCCCTTACCCTTGTGGCCTGTTAAAAGATGGACTCCTGGACTCACAGCAGTGCTTAGGTGTGTCGTTACTCGGCATGACGCGACCGCATCGCGTAGGTCAGATCCATCACCTATCATCTCCCCCAACGCCTCACAAGCTCTAGCCAACTCGTCAAGTGTATCGGCGTCGGCTGGTTCAATGAGGTCACGGCAAGAGCGTTCAAGGGTGACGAGGATTTCCCCGTCGGTGACCCCATGACGGACGGCTTCTTGGAGGTTCCGATTGAGGAGGTCGACGATCGCAGGAACGTGCGTGGGGATCGACCAGTCTTCGTAGGCGATTCCGGCCTCGTCGGCCGCGTCACGGATCGCCTGCGAGCGGCTTCCACGGCGGGCCACGATGCCGACCGTAACGGTAGGGTCGCGCAAGGTCTCGGCGAGCAGTTCCATGACCGCTATCGCTTCCTCCTCTGTGTTCTCCCGTTCAAGGCTGATCACGCTTCCATCATCCGGCCATCTCCCAGGCTCCGCGCACTCAAGCTGCGTGCCTCCCATTTCGGCTGCGAGAGCGTTGACTGCTCGAAGTACAGCTGGCGCCGATCGGTAGGACCTATTGAACTCGACAATCTCTGGGTCGAGTGCGCGGATACGTTCGAAAACACCGATAGGATCGGCCCCGGCAAAGGAGTAGATGCCCTGAGCGGGGTCTCCGGCGTAGGCGACACGGTCGGCGCCCAAGGCTCTCACGATTTCGTATTGAAGTAAGGAGAGGTCTTGGACCTCATCCACCATGACCATCCCGAAGTGTGCCTGATAGAGCCTGCGGACGGCGGGAAGATCGAGGAGCCGGCCTGCGTGCCGGATAAGATCGTCGTAGTCGAGGCGGTTCTCCGCCCGAAGTCGGCACTCGAACTCGATAGCAGCCGAGTGGCCGCTTGCCGACAGACGCTCCATGACCTCGGCATCGTCGAAGCGTCCGAGCTTGGCGAGTCGAAGCGCCTCCTCGAAAGGGCCATTGTCGGTGTATCCGTCGACTCCGAGGTCGCGGAGCTGTCGCCTTCGCCACGGGTCCTCAGGAAGAATGACATCCTGTGGAATGCCAACGACGTTGCCGTGTGCCTTGATCACCCGTGCTGCAAGCCCATGAAAGTTGGAGGCGGTGATTCGCTGCCGCCAGCCAGCTCCCACAATTCCGCGCATTCGAGCAGCTAGGTTGTCTCGCGCCTTGTTCGAGAAAGTGAGCGTGAGGATTCTCTGTGGCGCAGTCAGCTCGCCGTTTTGAAGAATTGCCCGTGCACGGGCGGCGAGCGCTTCCGTCTTTCCGCAGCCAGCGGGAGCGATCAGAAGTATGTTACCAAGAGGCAGGGCTGCAAACCGTCCTTGATCTGAATTGACGCTCGTCACATCAGGAGACCAACTGAACGAGCTTAATGAGCGGTGTCACCGTCAGCGCTTGCGCCTTGGTCATTTCGGCTGCAATCGCAAGCGCAGCGGCGACCTTGTGCTTTTTGCGGCGACAGTAACTCCACAGCGAGTCTCGGGTAATGCTTGCGACGGTCGTGGTTCCGCAGGAATCGAGCAGCCCTTGCACTGGGATTGACGGCGAGGCGACCAGCATACTGATGACGGTGTCCACGCCAAACGCATCGATATACGCCCCTTCGAGGTCGGGATCGCAGACTACGAACCCAGCGCTTTCAAGGTCGGCATCGGGCACACCAATGGTTGCAGCCCAGAGGCTTCGAGCGTCCTCATCGACCATTCCCACGAAGGGTAGCTCGAATGCGCCGGGACCGAAGACCTTATATGCCGTTGGAAAGAGACTCGCGCCACCCAGCTCGAACACTGTGACACCGATGCGGTCGAGGTTCGTGCCCATCAGCTCAGCCACGCGCTCAACGAGAATCTGGTCCGAGACGCCTTCAACAACGACTACCTTCCGCGCTGTCAGCGGTTCGATCAGCCGGTGGGACCAGTGGCGGACCGTCTCCTCGTGGCCTGCGATCGGGGCGCCCGGTGCGAGCTGTCGGGGCCTGCGGTCGGTGCCAAACGCAACTATGTCCATCGGGTTCATAGCCGAAACGACGGACGGCGAGTGCGTCACGAGCACGCGTTGGCCACCGCCCATCCGCAGTGTCTTCGCGATCGATCGTTGGGCCGTCGGGTGCAGATGGGTTTCGGGTTCGTCCACAGCGACGATCCGAGCCGTTTTGTGCGACATGCCAAGCAAAGTCAGGACCGATAACGCGCGAATGCCATCGCTGTGCTCTGCCAGCGGGGCGTCGTGGTCACCATCGCGAATTGTGACGGTCACGCCGGACAGCGGATCTTCATGAATATCCGCCTCCGGGACGACCCGCACGTCGGTCTCCGCAACTGGCACCGGAAGGGCCGCGCTCAACGCCTCGGCGAGGTCAACTCGGAACTGACCGAGTGCTTCCGACCCGTCGAGCACCCCCCGGTAATTCTCGGCTGCCGCTTGCAGCGCGACGGCGTCGGCCGTGAGGTCCAGGCCGGACAGCAGCGACCGGACAGCTCCACCGCGGACACCTCCGAGTTCGCGCAGCAATGACCGGACGGCGGGCACGTACTCGAACCCGATCGCGTCGAGCTGGCTCCTCGTAGGTGGCCTGGCGTGCCCGCTGTCCGGGAAGGACCGACGGACAGTCTTCTGGTCTGGGTCGGAGGGGTCGAGGGTCGCTTCGAGGGCCACGACGAGCACCTCGGGCGGGCCAATGGTGATCTCGTCTGGAAACGCCGACCGATCCTCGAGTTCTATTCCATCGAGCGTGACCGTGAGCCTGAGCGGCGCACTCGGATCTGTGAAGTCGCGCTCCGAGATCGCGTTCGCGACCTGTCCGTGCGCCATGCCGACGCAGAGATGAATGGCTCGAACGATGCTCGACTTCCCAGTGTCGTTGGGTCCGACGAGCACGAGGTGATCACGGACGCTGATCTGCCCGTCAGGTAGGCGCCTGTAATTCACCCAGGTGACTTCGCGGATCTTCAACCGCTGCCTCACTCCTATGCAAGCTGTCTTGGAACGGTATCCGCCCAACAATCGCCTTACAAGGCCAGAGGCAGCAAGGGGCCACGATGTGGCTCTTCCCACGTATCTCGTCGCCCGCCCAAGCGCACCTGACCAGGGAGCCAACGATAGATCGAGGACGTTCCTTGTGCGACCCGGCGGCTCCGGATTCGATGTTGATTCACTGCCCCGCTGAGCGCCGCCGGGCCCGTAGAATGAGGTTATGGCACTCGGGTATCGGGGCAACGCCACGTGGCGGGACATGTCGGAATATGTGGTGCACTTCACAAAGGAGGTCACCGGGCGATCGGCATACGACAGCATGATGATGATTCTCAGCGGGCTGCGACTGGAACCAGGGCTGCCGCTGGGCGCTGCCCGCAAGCTTGGAGCCATCACACCGCCGCAGTCGTCCACGTGTTTGAGCGAGATCCCGCTCGATCGGCTCGATCGGCTCGTCGCGCGACGATCACAGTACGGAATTGGGTTCCGGCAGGACGTCGTCACGGCGGCTGGGGGCGGCCGGGTGTGGTACGTGGATCGCGACACGGCTCTCGCGAACGCGGTATGGGATGCAATGAAGGCAGCGAGCGGGCCACCTATGCAAGCTGACCACCCAATCTGGCGGCTCACTCCCTTCATCGACTTCCCAGGTGACTACGAAGGGACCCAGTACCGCTTCGAGTGGGAGCGCGAATGGAGAGTTCCAGGCGGCCTTGAGTTTAAGCCGGAACAGGTGGCGTTTCTCTTCATCCCTGAGGAGTTGCATGCCAACGCGCGTGAGTTTTTCGATGAGGCACGGGCCGAGCACCGAGGACCTTGTTACGACTGCCCCTTCATCGACCCGCTGTGGCCTGACGAAGCAATCCAAGCTGCGTTGCCGGATTAACTGTCAACCAGCGGGGTAAGCCAGGTAGGCTCAGTGGCTCGAGCGGGAGCAGCGGCGGATGCGGTATCGGCCACGCACAAACGCTCGGCCGCCCACTAGACGGACGTAAGCGCGACGTTACAGCTCCGCATAGCAGGTTGGACTCGGACTGCATCGAGCGGTCGGACGCCACCCCACACTGCCCACAATTTGGACCGACTTGCGAGCGGACGGCTGGAGATGGGAGAGCGCTCTTCCACCGGTGGGAGCGTGGATTGAGTGAAGGTCCCGATGCTTCCCGCAACCCCACACGGAGGTCACGGAAAGCATGCAACGCCACGAAGTCCCCACCCATCTCAACATCGAAGACAAGGCCTTCGCCGGCCTGACGATGCGGCAGCTTATGGTCGCGATCATCGGCCTCGCCCTCGCCTACGCCGCGATGAGTGACGCGCCGCTGCCGCTTCCCGTCCGCCTCGCTGCTGGCGCCTTCGTCCTGGTGACCACCGCAGCCTTCTCGCTGTGGCAGCCAGGCGGGCGCTCGCTCGAGGACTGGGCGTTCGTACTCCTACGCTACATCGCGGTGCCCCGCGTTGTCGTCTGGCGGGTGCGCACGTCCCACCTCCATGAACCCGACCAGGTGGTCCGCTTCGAAGTAGTGCTACCCGCTGAGTCTGACCAACTGCCGGGGAGGAAGCGATGACACCGACGGCGAAACACGGAAGCGTCCAGGACCTCCTGCCCCTGGAGGACATCGTTGAGGGCGTCCTCTGCCTCCGGGGCGGTGAGTACCGCGCCGTCATCCAGGCGCAGAGCGTTAACTTCGCGCTCAAGTCGGAAGAGGAGCAGGAGGCGGTGATGGCCGGCTACCGCTCCTTCCTCAACTCGCTGAGCCATCCGGTGCAGATGCTCGTGCGCATCCTCCCGACCAATGTCGAACCCTACCTGGCCGGCTTCCGCAGCAACGTCACGGCCCAGGCGAACAGCGAGGCTATCCGGCGGCTCGCCCTCGACCACGAGACTTTCGTGCGACGGCTCGCCCGCGAGCGGACGCTGCTCGAACGCCGCTTCTACGTCGTGGTGCCTTCGGGCGAGACCAACGCGTCCGTCACCGCGGCGATTCGCTGGCCCTGGCGGAGAAACGGCCGGAGGCGGGACGACCAGCAGCTCGCGGTCGCCGCTGCCCAACTGACCGCCCGCTGCCAGGAGATCGCGCAGGGGCTGACCTCGTTCGGCGTCACCTCCCGCCGGCTGGAAAGCGAAGAGCTTGCCGAGCTCTGGGCCGCCTGCCTGTGCTCCCAGGTGTCGCAACTCTCGCCATCCCTCATCGCCGGAGCGCGTCCCGTCGTGGCCGCCACGCGGCAGAGGGAGGCGGTGCGCCATGGTTAGCCTCCCACTCAACCGCCGCGGCGCAAGGCGGCGGCGCCACGAACCATCACCCGGCGACCTGCGTTTCGAGCAGGGGACGCGTTCGGCGATCGACCACCTTGCGCCGGCCGCCATCGAAGCCTCGCCCGGGCACCTGGTCATCGACGGCAGGTACGTCCGCGTCCTCGGGCTGAGCGACTACCCGCGCTACGTCCATCCCAACTGGCTCGCGAGACTGATCGACTTCGACGAGCCGCTCGACCTCAGCCTGCACGTCGACCCGCTCGATTCGCCCACGGCCATTCGCCGTCTCACCCACAAACTCGTCGAGTTACAGTCATCGCGGCTGCTCGACGCGCGCAGCGGCAAGATCGCGAGCGCCGAACGCGAGGTCGCCTACGAGGACGTGGAGCGGCTGCGCGATGCGCTCCAGCGGGGCGAGGAACGGGTCTTCTCGGTCAGCCTCTACGCCTGCCTGCGCTCGGGATCGCCCGCGTCGGTGGACGACCTCAATCGCCGGGTGGAGACGGCCTTGGGCGGCATGATGGCATCGTCGCGGGCAGCGCTCTTCGAGATGCTGCAGGGCTTCCTCTCCTGCCTCCCCGCCGGCCGAGACTACCTGGGACGCTGCCGGAACCTGGACACGACCAGCGCCGCGACGATGATCCCCTTCACCTCCAGCCACCTCTCGATGCGGGAGGGGATCCTTTACGGGATCAGCGTCCATAACAACTCGCTCGTCATCTTCGACCCCTTCAGCCGCGAGCTGGAGAACGCCAACAAGGTGGTGTTCGCGAAGAGCGGCGCGGGGAAATCCTACGCTTGCAAGGTCGAAGCGCTGCGGGCGCTGATGCGGGGCGTTGAGTACTACATCATCGACCCCGAGAACGAGTACGGACGCATTTGCGAGAGCGTCGGCGGTCAGTACATCCGCCTCTCCGGGAGCTCGGCGCACCACATCAACCCCTTCGACCTGGCGCGGGGGGGCAGCCGCGACGAGGAGACACGCGACGCCCTGACCGAACGACTGCTCGCGCTCCAGGGCCTGCTCGGGCTGATGCTGGCCGACAAGGGATCTGCGCTCAGTCAACGTGAGCGGGGCGCACTCGACCGCGCCCTGCTGGAGACCTATAGCCGGGCGGGGATCACCCGCGACCCCTCGACGCACGCGAAGCCTGCGCCGGTGCTTCGGGACCTCTACACAGTGCTGCGCGATGAAGAAGACGCGCTGGGGATTGCCGACCGGCTGGAGCGCTTCGTGGACGGAAGCCTCGGCGAGATCTTCTCGTCGCCGACCTCCGTTGACCTCCAGCGCCCCTTTGTCGTCTTCAACATCCGCGACCTCGATCCGGAGCTGCGGCCGCTCGGTGTCTACCTGATCGCCGACCACATCTGGCGGGAGGTCCGGCGCAGCCGTAAGCCGCGGATGCTGCTGATCGACGAGGCCTGGTCCTTGATGCAGCACGAGGAGGGCGCCCGCTTCCTCTCCTCGATGGCGCGCCAGGCGCGGAAGTACTACCTCGGGCTGACCACGGTCACCCAGGACGTGGATGACTTCCTCGCGACTCCGGAGGGCCACACCATCCTCGCGAATTCGTCGGTCCAACTGTTGATGCGGCAGGACAGCTCGACGATCGACGCCGTCTCGCACACCTTCCGGCTCAGCGCGGGCGAGCGGGAGTTCTTACTCTCCTGCCGCAAGGGCGAGGGGCTGTTCTTCGCCTCTGGCAACCACATCGCACTCCGGATCGAGGCGAGCCCCTTCGAACACAATCTGGCCACGACCGACCCCGCGGAGCTCGAAGCGCGAGCAGAGGAGGACGACGATGGCCTCCGCTGACGTCGACCTCATCAAGCGGCGCAACCCTCTCGAACGGGTGATGGCGGCACACGGCGTGAAGCTCCAGCGACGGGGCGGACGCTTCGTGGGATGCTGCCCCTTCCACCAGGAACAGCACCCCAGCCTGGTGGTGTACCAGGACACGCGCAGCTTCTACTGCTTTGGCTGCCGGGCGTCCGGCGACGTCATCGACTTCGTCCGGCGGAAGGAAGGCATCGACTTCAAGGAGGCGCTGCGGCGGCTGGGGGACGGCGCCGGGCCGGAGCCTCAGCGGAAGATCACTGATCCCCGCCTGACAGTGGACGACCACCTCATCCTGGCCGCGGCCTGCGACCTCTACCACGAGGCCCTACTCCAACATGGTCCGGCTCTGCGATACCTCGAAGGACGGGGGATCGGGATACCCATTGTTCGCCGCTGCCGGCTCGGTTACAGCGACGGACGTTCGCTCCGGCCCTTCCTCCAGCGCCACCGCCTGAGCCTTCGGCGGGCAGCCCAGATGGGCCTGCTCCGGAAGGACGGCAGCGAGATCCTGGCAGGCCGCGTCATCATCCCCGAGCTGCGTGGCGGCCAGTGCGCCTGGATGGCCGGGCGGGCGCTGGACGAACGCCGGCTGAAGTACCTCGGCCTCTCCTTGCCGAAGCCGATCCTGGGCTACGAACGTGTGCGCGGACAGCACCGCGTGTTCGTGACGGAGGGCGCCTTCGATTACCTGACCGGCGTCAATTGGAACCTCTCCATCTGCGCGCTGCTCGGGACGCACGTGCGCGCCGAGCGGCTGGTCTTCCTGCAGCGCGCTCGCGAGGTGGTCCTCATCTTCGACAACGACGGCCCCGGCCAGGACGCGGCGGCAGACCTTGCATCGACGGTCGGCGACCGGGCCCAGATCCTGCGCCTCCCCGAGGGCGTCAAAGACCTCAGCGAGCTGGCGACCCACCCCGATGGGCGAGCGTCGTTCTTCCAACTGCTCCGCGACCTTCGCGGCGCCGGGGAGGAGGTTGGCCATGCGTCAGCTCAATGAGGATCCGGTCGTTCTCCACGAGCTCATCCCATCGCCGCTGGATGACGAGCCGGTCCTGCGGGCGCGGTCGGCCTTCTCCGGGTTGGCGGGGGTGCACGGCTTCGCTTTCGAAGTGGCGGCAACCGACGATGGCCTGCGGTTCTACCTGCGCACACCATCAGGCGGCGTGGCGGAGTCCGTCCTTGGTCAGTTGCGCGCGGCCTATCCCCAGGCAGCCGTGTACCCACGTGCGCTGGTGGGCCGGCGCCACCTGGACCCGCTGGCCGTCGGGGACCAGGAAACGGCGGCGGCTGTCGAATTGCACCTCACGCGTCACTCCGCCTTCCCGCTCGACACGGACGTGCGCCATGGGGACCCGTTCACCGGCGTGCTCGCGGCTGCCGTGTCCGCGCGCGTTCATGGCGAACGGGTCGTGTGCCAGTTGGTCGCCGGCCCTGCCCCATCCTCTCGCTGGGCCATCGGAATCCGTGCCCGGGCAGCCAGGCAGGACCGGTCCTACCGGCCGCCGCCAACCTCGAGCCAGCCAACGGATCTGCTCCCACTCGCCGGGATTGCCGGCATCGGGGCACTGGGCTTTCAGCTGTTTGGCTGGTACCAGGACGGCGACGTTCTCCCGTTGCTTGCTGTTGGCGGAGCGGCGGTCCTCGCGGCGCCCGTGGCCGCGTCGATCTGGGGCCGAGTGATGGCTGGCCGTGAACCACTCGCGGATGCCCTGGCGGATCAGAAGCTGGCATTCCCCGCGTTCACCGCGTTGCTCCGCGTGGTGGCGATCGGCGACGCCACCGCGGACACGGCACGCCTCCGCCGGCTGGCCCAGGGCGTTGCCGCCGCCTACCAGGGCTTCGACCACCCATCAGGCAACGGACTTCGTGCCCGGTGGGCGAAGGTCACCGGTTCCTCGTACGCAGCGCGACCGTACAGGTTTGGCCGGAAGACGATCCTCAACGCCGCCGAACTCGCGGCGCTCTGGCATCTCCCCGAGGGCGCCGCGGGGTTGCCCGTCGCGGAGAACCCGGGCGGGAGGCGCCTCCTCCCCTCCGAGGAGGTGGTGGGACGTGGCTGCCGGGTTGGCGTTTCCCGGCACCAGGGCCGCTCGGTCCCGGTCCACCTGCCGCACGCCGCGCTCTTTCGCAACCATCTCGTCGTCGCGAAGACGCGCCGGGGCAAGTCCACGCTCCTCCAGCACCTTGCCGCCCACCTGATGCGGCAGATCGACTCCGGACGAGAGCGCCTTCTCCTCGTCGTGATCGACCCCCACCAGGACCTGGCGGAGAGCGTCCTCTCCGTCGTTCCGCCCGGGATCGAGAAGCGGACCGCCTACCTCAACCTCACCGACCGCCAGCGGCCCGTCGGCCTCAACCTGCTCGACGTGGCCCTCTTCCCCAACC
The DNA here is from genome assembly GCA_013822275.1 of Anaerolinea sp. Classification (GTDB taxonomy): domain Bacteria; phylum Chloroflexota; class Dehalococcoidia; order Tepidiformales; family Tepidiformaceae; genus PNKC01. The sequence goes on from PNKC01000048.1 coordinate 17,377, forward strand.
GCGACCGCACCGCCGAGAACGTCGTCGCGATGCTCCACCGCCTTTGGCCGGATAACTGGGGTCCGCGCATGGAAGGGGCGCTCCGGGCCGCCCTGCTCTGCCTCCACCAGGCGAACCAGGTCCGCCGGCGTGAGGAGCAGTACACGTTGCTCGACGTGGTGCCGCTGCTGACGTGTGGCGACTTCCGCGAGCGGGTGATGTCGCAGGTCCCGGACCAGACCCTCTGGGCCTGGTGGCACGACAACTACGACCACATCGGCCGCGCCTTCCAGCAGCAGGTCGCAAACCCGGTCACGACCAAGGTCGGGCGCTTCCAGGTGACCGAGGCGGCACGCCTGACGCTGGGCCAGGCGCAATCGACCATCAACCCACGCGCGCTCCTGCGGGACGGCGGGGTGCTGGTCGTGAACTCGGCCGTTGGCCTCCTCGGCGAGGGCGGCGCGGCCCTCATCGGGGCCACGATCCTCAACCTGCTCAGCCTCGTCGTCGAGGACCAGGTCGCTCTACCCGCGGGGCAGCGCAGCCGGCTGGTTGCGCTCGTGGACGAATCGAGCACGCTCGGCGGAGCCGACTACCCGCGCATGATGAGCGAGCTTGGCAAGTACGGCGCCAGCTTCGTCCTCGTCACCCAGTCGCTCGCCAAGCTCGATGCGATCGACAGCGCCCTCCGCCCAACCATCTTCGCCAACATCGACTGCCTGACCGTGTTCCAGGTCAGCGCCGAGGATGCGCGCTACCTGGCGCCCGAGATGGGCGGCGACCTTGAGGTGCCGGACCTCGTCTCGCTCGACGACTTCGAGTGCTACGCCCGCTGGTCGTCGCAGGGGCATCGCCATGCGGCCTTCTCCCTGCGCCTGGACCCTCCCGCAGCGATGGATGCCTCACGGGTGGACGCCATCGCCGCGAGATCGGCGCAACGCTTTGGCCGTGCCCGCGAAGAGGTGGCCGAGGAGGTCGACCGGGTGCTGACCGCCCGCGGGCTGAAGCTGGGAACACACCCGCCAGACGCAGTCCGGGCCGCACTCGGAGTCGGGACGTACGGTGGCGAGACGGACCCGGTCCAAACCAGCCGCGCCCAGAACCCGTCGGTGCGCCGCCGCAACGAGCACCGGGATCGGAGCGCGCCATGACCGCGCGGGAAGCCACGGTTCAATGCGAGGTGCTGAACTGGCTCGCCCGGCTGCCGTTCCTTGCGGCCGAAGACCTCGCGCTCCTGACGGGGCAACCGATAACAGACGTCGCAACGGTGCTGCGCGAGATGGATCGAAGCGGTCAGGCTGACTGGATCGCGCCATCGTCGCCGGAAATGGACTCGACCCGGCTCTACGTCCTCACAGAGCCGGCCCGGCGGTGGGCGTCCGGACAGCTCCAGGGGCCAGACGCTGACCGGGTCCTGGAATTGCCGCTGGCATGGAGTGAGGTCATCCACCGGCTGACCCACCTCGAAGCCACCGTTGGGCTGAACGTCTTCGCCGCCAACCTCGTTTCGTCAGTACGGCGAGATGCCGGGATCGAGGTCCAGGGCCTTCGCGCCCTTCCCGTGCGGCGGCCCCGGGAGGCATGGTGGCCAGCGGGCACCCAGGGCTACGGATGCCTCGCCCTGCCGGGCGGATTCGCGCCGTTCTTCGTCGCCCTGGACCGGGCCGGAGTGCCGGCTGTGCACCGGCGCGCCCTGGTGGCTGGCTGGTACGCGTTCCGGGAGAGCCGCCAGTCGTGGGGACGCGACGACATCCCCCCGATCCTCGTCATTTGCGCCCAGCCGGAGCAGGAGGACGACTGGGCGCAGGCCGTGCTCGCCTCCGCCGGCCGGAGAGGCGTGGCGCCGCTGCGCGTCCTCCTCACCTATTGCTCCTCAGGTTTCGTTGACGACCCCGGCGGACCGGTCTGGCGCACCGCGGATGGTCTTGCGCGCGCAACTATGAAGGAGCGGCTGGCCTGGCGTCCGGAGATCCCCGTGGAGCCGGCGGTCCTCAAACTGGACGGCCTGCCGATGGCGTTGGACGTAAACCGCCAAGCACCTCCCAGGTTGCAGCAGTGGGCGCTGGCGCTCGCGGGTGACCACGGCGGGCGTGGTAGGGACACCAGCGCGACCACAGAGCGGCTCGCGGCGCTGTCCCTCATGACGAGCAGCGAGCAGAAACGGCTGCTCGAATGCGCCGGCCGCCATCCCCTGCTCGCGGAAGCTGAACTTGCCGCCGTCCTCGGGCTGCCGGCGATCTACACCCGGCGGGTCATCGAGAAGTCATTTGGGCAGGGACTCGTGAACGTGGCGGCCCCGCCGGACGGGACCACCGGCGTGGCTGGCCCGCGATACAGCCTCACCGAGACCGGACTGCGGCTGCTGGCCGCTCGCGATGGCGTGTCCCTGCGGCGCTATGCCCAGCACGGCCCTCTCGCCGCGGCGCTACCCGGTGCGCAGGGCGGGAGGCTCCAGACCCTCGTCAGGCAGTTCGAACACACGATCGGCGCGAACAGCTTCTTCGTGAGCTGCCTGACGCGAAGCCCGGGAAAAGATCCGAAGCTCGTCAGTTGGCAAAGCGCGTTCGAGGCCGCCACCAGGTTCGAGTGCGGCGGTGTCCGTCGATGGCTTCGACCAGATGGAGCGGGCGACATCGAACACAACAGAGCAATGCAACCGTTTTTCCTCGAGTGGGACCGTGGCACCGAACGCATCGCCGTCCTGTTGGAGAAGCTGGATCGCTACGCAGCCTACTACCGGACCCGCACCCCAAGCCGAATGCCGTTCACTCGCCTGCTCATCGTCACCCCGTCACCCCACCGGGAGGAGGTTGTCTGGAAGGCAGTAGCGACAGTCTTCGTATCCGAGGCCCGCCAGGGCTGCGTGCTTACGACGGTCGCGTCCCTTATCGAGCAGTGGGGGCCATATGCGCCGATTTGGCGGGCGCATACCAGTGCCCGTCGCGGTTCGTGGCCGGAGTAGTCACGCGATGTTGGGGCACCTGACGCCACAGGAGCGACTGGATCGAATCGCAGCACTCCTGCTGCGCGCCGTTTCGCTCGATGAGTATTGCTCGAACGGGGGCGTCGAGAATCCGCCAGCGGAGGCGGACCGCCACGACCGTGACGATGGCCGCGCTCGCCGCAGGGCACGACGAGATGCCGCGAGGCTGCGTGAAGATTAGCCCCGACGGGTTGCAACGGCGGTCGGGTCTGCCGATTCTAGTCACCCGGCCGGCCCGATGGTCGCGCCGATCGAGGAGGAATCATGCGTTGCGCGATCTATACCCGCGTCTCCACCGACGAGCAGGCCAAGAGCGAATACAGCTCTCTCGATAGGCAGCGCGAAGTCTGCGTCGCCTATATCGATATCCACCGGGAGCAGGGCTGGCACCTCGTGCAGGTGTACGAGGACGGAGGCTACTCGGGGAAAGATCTGCACCGCCCGGGTCTACAGGAACTCGTCCAGGACCTGAGCGAGGGCAAGATCGACGCGATTGTGACCTACAAGATCGACCGGATCTCCCGCTCCCTGAAGGACTTCTACGACTTCTGGGAGGTGCTCAAGGAGCACAACGTCACGTTCGCCTCGGCGACCCAGCACTTCGACACGTCAGACTCAACCGGGATGCTGATGCTCAATATCCTCCTGAGCTTTGCCCAGTTCGAACGGGAGGTGACCCGCGAACGCACCTTGAGCAAGATGGCCGGCCGGGCCGAAAGGGGCCTCTGGAACGGAGGCTACGTCCCCATCGGGTTCGACTATACGGCGGACACGCAGGAGTTGCGGCCCAACGACCGGGAGGCGCCGATCGTCAGCTTCCTGTTCCAGCGGCTCATCGAAACGTGGTCACCGTCGCTCGTCGCGAACGAAGCGAACAGCCGGGGCTATCGCACCAGAGAACGGGTGATTGTCACTCGCGATGGCACGAGCAAGGCCGTCGGCGGAAACCGCTTCGACGAGGACACGGTCAAGGCCATCATCCAGAATCCGTTGTACAAAGGTTTCATTCGCTACGACGGAAAGCTCTTTCCCGGAAACCACCTGCCCATCGTGGATTTGGAGATCTGGGATGCCGCGAACCGGGCCTGCGGGCGAATGCGTGAAGACGACGGTGTCCGCTACAAAGACGACCATATTCACCTGCTGAAGGGCATCGTGAAATGCGGCGTCTGCGGCACCGCGATGACTCCGTACCCCTCCGGGAAGAAGGCCAAGGACGGAACGCCCTACCTCTACTACGCGTGCACCTCAGTCACGCAGGACGGCAGCGCATCGACCTGTCCCGTCCGCACGTTGCCAGCGCGCGAGTTTGAATCGCTCATCAAGAGCGTCCTCATCGACCTCGGCAGTAACGGCGCGGTCCTGCAAGCCTGCGTGGATGCCGCCAATCGTGAGGCCCTGGTTTCCGTCGAGACACTGCAGGCGCAGCAACGCCGGAACCACGACGAGATCGCGCGGTTAACAACCGGCATCCGTCGGATCATCGAGATCATGAAGGAGAACGACCTCCTCGCTCCTGACGTGAAGGAGGAATACAAGCGGCTCATCCAGGAGAAAGAGCGGCTTCGGACGGTCGTGG
>PNKC01000049.1 GCA_013822275.1 Anaerolinea sp.
GCCCGCCGCAAAGACGGACCGAGCGCGGGGGAGGTGCTCGGACGCGTTGGCCTCGGTGAGAGGCTGGATCAGTTCCCCAGCGAGCTCTCCGGCGGCGAACAGCAACGCGTCGCCATCGCCCGCGCCCTCGCCACCGGCAACCCCGTGCTTCTTTGCGACGAACCCACGGGCGAACTCGACTTCCGCACCGGCGTCCGCATCCTCGAACTGCTGCGCGAGCAAGCCGGGCCGGGCCGCGCCGTCCTCGTCGTCACCCACAACCGCGAAATCGCCCGCAGCGCCGACCGCGTCATCGAACTCAGCAGCGGCAAGGTCGTGCGCGATGGCCCGCCGCCGGGCGGCAAGGTTGCCATCGCCGACCTGTACTGGTGACCGGCATGCGAAGCGCCTCGATCTGGTTGCGCTGGTCCTGGCGGGACCTGAAGGGCCGCTGGCCCCAGGTGCTCGCCATCGCCCTTGTCATCGGCCTCGGCACCGGCAGCTACTCGGGACTCTCAAGCGTGACGCGCTGGCGCGAGACATCAAGCAACGCCGCCTACGCCCGCCTGAACATGCACGACCTCCGTGTCCAGGTCGCGCAGGCGGGGACCGTGCCGGCAGGGAGCCTTCTCGCCGCCCTCCAATCAATCCCCGACCCGGGCCGCGTGACAGCGGCGGCGGAGCGGCTCTCCGCCGAGATCCAGGTGGACGCATCGAGCGCCGACCGGGCGGTCATTGTGCCGGGACGGTTGCTCGGGCAGACGGTTGAACCTGCCCCCACCGTCGATACGCCGTATCTCGTGCACGGTGCGCCGCTAACGGCCGCGGATGCCGGCCAACCCCGCGTCCTCCTCGAACGCAACTTCGCCAACTACTATGACCTGCCGCCGGCCGGCACCCTCCGCCTCTCCGGGGGCCAGCGGGTGGATTACACGGGCCACGCCCTGACCCCCGAGTACTTCATCGTCACCGACACGCGCGGCGGGTTCCTGGGCGAAGCCAACTACGCCGTCGTCTTCACCTCTCTCGAGACCGCCCAGGACTTGCTCAAGCTCGACGGCGCCGTAAACGAACTCGTCCTGACTGTGGCGCCGGGGACGGATCTCCCTCTCCTTGAACAACAGCTCGAACAGGCCCTCGCCGCGGGCATCCCCGCATCCGGGTTCACCTTCACGCCAAAGGCGGAAGAGCCGTCGTTCCGCATCAACGACCGCGATATCCAGGGCGACCAGCAGATGTACAACATCTTCGCGGTCCTGATCTTCGGCGGCGCCGTTGTCGCGGCCTTCAACCTCATCGCCCGCATGGTCGAGTCGCAACGGCGGGAGATCGGCGTGGCGATGGTGATCGGTCTTTCGCCGGCGCAAATCGCGGTCCGGCCCATGCTTGTCGCCGCGGAGATCGCGCTGCTCGGGGTGGTATTCGGCGTCGCCGTTGGAGCGGCCCTCGGGTCGGCCATGGCAGGCCTTTATCGCGACCTGATGCCTCTGCCGGAATGGGACACGAGCTTCCAGTTCGCCCTCTTCGCGCGGATTGCGGCCGGCGGCTTCCTGATCCCGTTCCTCGCCACCCTCTGGCCGATTTGGCGGGCGGTCACGGTGTCGCCGGTGGAGGCCATCCGCGCGTCCTACCGCCTGGCCAGCCGCGGAGGGCTGGCCCCGCTCCTCCGGAAGCTTCACCTGGCCGGGAACACGTTCGCCCAGATGCCCGTCCGCAATGTACTCCGCTCGCCACGGCGCACCGCGCTGACCGGCGTGGGCATCGCCGCCGCCGTCGCCATCATCATCGCCCTGGTGGGGATGATCGATTCTTTCTTCGGCACCATCGACCGCGCCGACCAGGAGATGATTGGCGCGTCGCCCGCGCGGCTGGAGGTGCAGCTCGAAGCCGTTCGCCCCGCGGCCGGGTCAGAGATCGCGGCCATCCGGGGGATGGCGGAAATCGCCCAGCTCGTGACCGGGCTGCGGCTCGAAGCCGCCCTCATCGGGCCCGAGGAAGAGATTCCCTTGCGCCTTGAGGTCATGGACTTTCCGAACACGGTATGGACGCCGCGCCTCTCCTCGGGACAGCTCACGGACGCGCCGGGGATCTACCTTTCCGAACTGGCCGCGCGCAACCTTGGCGTCGGCGTTGGTGACACGGTCCGGCTGCGCCACCCCGTGGCGGAACCCGGCGGTGGGTTCCGGCTTGTCGAGCGGGACATCAAGGTGCTGGGGTTGCACCCCCAGCCGTTCAGGTTCATTGCCTTCATGCAGGGCAGCCAGGCCAGCGAGTTCGGCCTCGCCGGCCAGACGAACTTCCTCTACGCCGTCCCCGCCCCGGGCGTGACCGTGAGCGACGCGAAGCTGCGGGTCTTCGAAGTTTCCGGCGTGGCCTCTGCCGTGGGCGTGCGCGACTCTGTCACCGCGCTTCGTGAGGCGCTTGGTCAGTTCACGAGCATCTTGCGGGTCGTCGAATTCGCGGTCTTGCTGCTCGCCCTGCTCGTCGCCTTCAACGCCGCCAGCATTAACGCGGATGAGCGCACAACCGAAATCGCCACCATGTTCGCCTTCGGCGTGCCCGTGCGGACCGTGATGCGCATGGCGATCGTCGAAAACTTCCTCCTCGGTGTCGGCGCCACGATCGCGGGCGTGGGCCTCGGCTGGGTCCTCCTCCTCCTCATCATCCGCATCCGCATTCCCGAGATGATGCCGGATATCGACATCGTCGCGACCGTCAGCGCCACCACGCTGACCGTGTCGGTCGCGCTCGGGGTGCTCGCCGTGGCCGCCGCCCCCCTGCTCACCCTCCGCCGCCTGCGGAACATGGATGTCCCAGCCGCCCTGAAGATCGCCGAGTGAGGCGCTATCCCGCCCAGTCGACTACGTGGCGCGTGGGTTCGAACCCCTTCATCAGCACGAGCCGCCGTGGCCGGATGCAGAACAGCTCTCCGTGCTCCGTGAAGTAGGCCGCCATCCGGTTCTTCTCCCGCAGCTCCTCGATGAACACCGCATACTCGGGGCTGCCCGGCGCCACTGCTTCGGCCCGCCCCTCAATCACCACCCGGTCGAACGCCGTCCAGTCCGTCCTCACTACTTCACGGTTGTCGATAAGGAACGACACTTCCGGCGTGGCGGCGATGTTCCGGCTGTGCTGTGGCGTTGCCTGGCTCCCGAAAAGCAAGGCGCCGTCCGGCCGCAGGTGAAAGAGGACGAAGGTGACGTACGGTGTGCCGTCCTCCGCGTGCAGCGTCGCCAGCGTGCCGCCCAACTGCGTGGCGCCAATGCGGCACGCCTCCTCCAGGATCTCGTCGCGGCTCAATTCATCCATCCGCTCGATTCTAGACTCGAACCACCAGTACACCAAGGAGGCCAACCACCGAGACACCGAGGTCTCGACGGGATGAGTCCCGCGTTGATTCGCGGCTCGCACCCCGCGACGGCCTTCTCAGTGCTCTCCGCTCGCCCTCTCCCTGATATGGCCTCCACCTCTCCCACGGAGGTTCGCTTCAACGAAACGTCCCAACAAACCTCTCGGCGTCTCGGTGGTTCAACCTTGGTGTCTTGGTGATCCACTTCGTATCGTTCGGGCATGACCATCTACCTTGTCCGCCACGGCCTCGCCGCTGCTGGCGTCGATGACCTTGATCCCGGCCTTTCCGACCTCGGCCACGCCCAGGCCCGGGCGACAGCTGAAGCCCTCAAGCCGAAGGGCGCCGCCCGGCTCGTGGTCTCTCCACTGCGCCGCACGCGCGAAACAGCCGCGCCCGTCGCCGCCGCACTCGGCCTGGAACCTGAACTTCGCGACGAGGTGTCCGAAGTCTTCGACCCCGGTATGCCCGCGGAAGACCGCAAAGCGATGCTCGGGCCCTTCATGGCCGGGAAATGGGCGGACCAGCCAGCCGACCTCAGGGCCTGGCGTTCGCGCGTGGTCAATGCGCTCCTTGAGATAGGCCTCGCGACCGAGGCGGCCACCGGCAACCTCGTGGTGGTCTCGCACTACATCGCCATCGGCGCTGCTATCGGCGAAGCAACCGGTGACGACCGCGTGGTCCCGGCGCCGATCGCCAACTGTTCGATCACCACCCTCAACGTGGGCCACGGGGGCTTCACCCTCATCGCAGCAGCCTCTACCGCCCACCTGGCGAGCGACCTCATCACCGGCACCAGCACATTCACCCTCGGCCCGCCCCCAGGGACACCATAGGAGTCGCGGCCCTCAGTGGCCGCTGGCGTCAGCCAACGGAAGCCACGCGGCGGGCGCGGGACGACGCCGCTCACCCCAACGTGCTCCGCACCTGCGCCCTCGGCCGCGGACAACGCCTCCGACCGCGCCGGTACAGCCCCAGCAGCATCGCGCTCGTCCCGCTCACCAATGCCGGAGCCAGCACGAATTCCCACCAGGCAAACGCCCGCCCGTTCGTCGCCCAGAGTGCGCCAATGGTGAACACCAGGCCCGCCACCGTGCCCACGCCAAGCGCCAGTTGGGCTTGCCGTCCACCTCCCGAGCGCAGCCCTCCCACGATCAGCGCAATCGCCGGGAAGCCAGTCGCCGCGAAATAAATCAACCCGACGGCGATGGCGAACAGCCACCCCTCGTCCGTGGCGCCGCCCAAGATGTGCAGGGCGAAGCTCCCGGCGAAGAACGCGAACGCGACGGTCAATCCTCGAAATGCCTGCATCTCTTCGAGGATAGCGGCGACGCGCCCTTCGGACGAAAGCGCAGGGGATTGCGATTTACCGCCCGAGCGAGCGTAACAGCACAACGCCCGCAACGGCCGCCGTCTCCGTCCGCAGGATATTCGGCCCAAGTGAGACGATGAGCGCTCCGCGCGCCCGCGCAGCCGCGATCTCCTCCGCCGAAAACCCACCCTCCGGCCCAACGGCGACCGTCACGCGCCCCTGCTCCGGGATCAGCGGCACCGTCTCCTGCCACGGCTTCCCCTCGCGGTCGAAAAGGATCAGCGTGCCGATCGGCTGTTCGATAAGCTGTTCGAACCGCCCCGCTGGCGCGAACACCGGCACCGAAAGCCGCCCTGATTGCTCGGCAGCCTCGATCGCGATCCGCTCCCAGCGCTCTTCCCGGTTGGCGCTCACCGACTCTCCCCTCGCCGCATGGGCGGACGCCAGCGGCCGGATGACGTCCACGCCCGCCTCGGCACACTTTTCGATGGCCCAGTCGAAGCGGTTGGGCCGGATCAACCCGCACCAGCACTCGATCACCAGCGGCAGCGGTCCCACCGTCCGCGTCACCTCGCCAACTTGCGCCTGGAGCCGGTTCTTTTCCACCACCGAGACCGTCGCCGACCACTCCCGCCCGTCTCCGGAAAAGACCAGCAACGGGTCCCCGGCGCGCATCCGCATGACTGCCGTCAGCCTGCGCGCGGCATCGCCGTCCAGTGTCAGCGGGCCCGGCGCCAGCCTGCCGGGGACATAGAGACGCGGGACGTGGGCCATGCCCGCAATCCTACGCGCGCGCGAGCATCTCCAGCACGGCGGCGGGCGCGCCCGCCCCCTGGTACGTCCCGACCAGCTTCCCGCCCGGCGCGAGCACCGCCACGGCCAACTGCTGGCTCACGTCCTCAATCCCAAGCGCCTTCATCGCTTTCGCGTCCCAGTCGGGGATGATGACAACCCACTCCCGCGGGTCGCGGCCCGGCTCAAGGGCCGCCGCTCGCTGCTTGTAACGCGCCGAAAGCATCGTCTCCGCCACTTTGCGCACGAGCCGCGGCACGGATCGCAGGTCCACGGCGGTCGCCGTGAGCACCTGGCCGATATCGGGGTATTTCCCCCGCACCGCCTCGACGATGGGGTCGACCGCCTCCGATGTCGCTTGCGAAACGAGCATCAGCACCGTCGGCACCCGGACGTCGGCCAGGTCGATCTTCCGCTTCGATTCGACGGCGGTAAACGTGATGGCTGGCGCCAGGGCAGGGTCGGACATGTGCTACCTCGTCTCCCGGGCGCAAACTGGCCGCCGGGCGGACAAGAATACCCCGAAACCCCGTCCCTCAGCGACCAGCCACGCCGGGAGTGGAGGCCATCGGCTTTCGGCCGTTGGCCATTGGCTGACGCCTTGGACGTGACGCGTGTGCGTACCGCCCCCCTTCGCCCTTCGCAAAGAGAGAAGGGCCGGGGATGAGGCCGCGAAACTGGCCGCCGGGCAGCCAAGAATACCCCGAAAGCGCGGTGCGCGCCGCGCGAGTCACTCAGACCGAAGAGGGGAAACGGCTCAGGGCCTCACCCGTGGATGTACGGCTCCGGCGTCACCTCGATCACCTCCCGCACCTCGTCGCAGGGGATCCGGGATTGCAGCGAATGCTCACGGACCTGGTCCGCATCCCGGGCCTCGTAGATGCAGGTGATCTCACCCAACTCCTGGCACCAGTAGGAGTGCAGCCACTTCAACTCCTCAAACTGGTAGGAGCAGACGATCGCCCGGTAGGCGGAGGCGTCCAGCTCCTCCTGGCTCACGTACCCGAGCTTTCGCCTGATTTCGAACAGGGGCACGGTGCTGCTCCTCAGATCCCCTGCAGGTCGGCGGGGTCTACCGGCTCGAGCACCGATTGCAGGTCGGCGCTGGTGATGCGCAGGGCGCGTTGCCCGGCAAGGCGGCTGGCCCGCAGCCGGCCAGAGCGGATCCACGCCCTCACCGTCTGGACGTGTACGCCAAGATACTCCGCTGCTTCCTCCGGTGAATAGAGCCTTTGCTCAATTGTTGTCGCCGAGTCCCCGCGCCTCGCGTATTCCAGCACCTGCTCCCGCGTCGTCCCCAGTTCGCCGAACACCCGCCCGGGCAGCCCTTCGCCCACGCGCATGAAGGCAAGCAGGTAGTGCAGTTCGTCGATCCGGCGTTGTCCGCTCCTGTGGATCTCCTCCATCAAGACGTGTGAAAACCGCACCATGTCATCATCAAGGCGCGCCCGGTCGCCGTCTCCGCGGGGCGCCGTGCGCTCCACAATCCCCTCAATAAGCCGGACATCGATTGTGATGGGGCCGAAATGGAAGTAACCAAACCGGGCCATCTTCCGGAGATAGACAAGAAACTGGATGTCCAGCGTCACGCCCGTGGCCTTCAGGCGCGCGCATTCACGGGCCGTTTCGAGGCCCATCTCGCGCAGGAATGAGTCCGACGAGCCGGGCTCCATGGCGGCCGGGTCGACTGCTGTTTCCACGCCGTCCGGAGTGTGACACACACCACAACGCTAGGCAACCCTGTGCTCTCTAAACCGCTTGACGAGCCGCACAGCGGACGAGTACTGTTCCCCGCGTCGAGTGCCGGTAAGAGAGCGTAGCGTTGCCAAAGGTAGTCTCACGGCCCGCGGTGAACCGCATCCCATCCGCACCCGCGCCACACCACAGGAGGACCACAGACATGACCGCCCCAACCCTCGAACGCCCAATCGTCTCCGATGACATGCTCACCCGTTTCCGTGAGCGCGCCGCCGGCTACGACAAGAACAACACTTTCTTCCACGAAGACTTCGAAGACCTCCGTTCTGCCGGCTACCTCAAGTACTGCATCCCCACCGAGTTCGGCGGTGCGGGCGCCAACCTCGCGGACTACACCGCCCTGATTCGGAAGCTTGCGTACCACGCCCCGGCGACGGCGTTGGCGACCAACATGCACCAGTACTGGATGGGGGTGGCCACTGACATGCGCCGGATGGGCGATAACTCCCTCGAGTGGGTGCTCCGCGAAGGTGCCGCCGGAGAGGTGTTCGCCGCCGGTCATGGCGAAGCGGGCGCCGAACTCCCGCTCTTCCTCTCCACCACGCGAGCGGAGAAGGTGGACGGCGGATACCGCTTCACCGGCCACAAGATATTCGGCAGTCTGAGCCCGGTTTGGACCCGCCTCGGCATCCACGGCATGACTGAGGATGGCCAGATCGTCCACGCGTTCATGCCGCGTGACACCGCCGGCTACACCATCAAAGAGACCTGGGACACGCTTGGCATGCGCGCCACCCGCAGCGACGATACCATCCTCGATGGCGCCTTCGTCCCGGACCGCTACATCGCCCGTATCCTCCCCGCGGGGGGCGCCGACCTCTTCGTCCTCAGCGTCTTCGCGTGGGCGGAACCCACATTTGCGAACGTCTACATCGGTATCGCCGAGCGGGCGCGAGACCTCGCCATCGCAGGCACGAAGAAGCGCACATCGCTCGCGCTCTCACGCTCCATGGCCTACCACCCGGAGATGCAGCACGCCGCCGCCGAGATGCAACTCATCCTCGAAGCTGTCGGGCCCCAGGTGGACCGCGTCGCCAGCGATTGGGCCAACGGCGCGGACCACGGCGCGGAGTGGCCGATGAAGCTGGTCGCGGCCAAGCACAACGCCGTCGAAGGTGCCAAGCGCGTCGTCGATATCGCCATGGGAATGTCCGGCGGCGTGGGCATGTTCAAGAGCAACGAACTCGAACGGCTGTACCGGGACGTCCGCTGCGGCGGTTTCCATCCGGCGAACAGCGGCCTCGTCCACGAAATCGTGGGCAAGACCCTCTTCGGCATTGACCTCGGCGAACAGCCCCGCTGGGGGTAAAGGCCCGCCACAGCGGATCCCCTTGGGTGCCCGCCCGGCTGAAGGGCGGGCACCCTTGTTCAACTTTGGCTATCTTGGCCTTCCACGGCCTTCTCCGTCGGGCCTCTCACCCTTTGGGTCGGCTGCCGGACATCCTGCCGGCGTAGTCCTCGGCGAGGGGGCAGACTCTGCGAAGACTCCGTGCTACGGGCCGTTGTTCTCACCGCACTGACCACAGCATGTTTTGGAGGCACAGACGTGACCGAATCGTTGATCGAAGTTGACTACTTGATCGTGGGCGCGGGCGCCGCTGGGATGGCATTCGCCGACTCTCTGCTCACCGAAACGCAGGCGACCATCGCGCTGGTGGACCGGCACCACCGGCCTGGCGGTCATTGGAACGATGCTTACTCCTTCGTGCGGTTGCATCAGCCGGCTGCAACGTATGGGGTCAACTCCATCCCGCTGGGGTCGGGCCTGAAAGACGAAGTGGGCCTCAACAAAGGGCTCTATCAACTCGCTTCCGGCCAGGAAGTGTTGAGCCATTTCGACTTCACCATGCAGCAGCGGTTTCTGCCTACTGGGCGCGTCCGCTATTTTCCGATGAGCCACGTTGGTGATGACCACTCAATCACGTCTCTCCTGTCCGGCCAACGGATCACGGTGGAGGCGGGCAAGATCGTGGACGCAACCTATTCGCAGACGGCGGTGCCTTCCACTCACCCACCGCGATACTCCATCGCCCCCGAAGTCACCTGCATACCCCCGAATGCCTTGCCTCGCGCCGCGAATGCATTCGCTGCCTATGTCGTGATCGGCGCAGGGAAGACAGGGATGGATACCTGTCTCTGGCTGCTCGAAAACGGCGCCGATCCGGCAAGCATCCGCTGGATCATGCCACGCGATTCGTGGCTGTTGAACCGCGCAAACTACCAGCCGGGTGAGGAGTTCTTCGCTCGTGGGATGCAGAGCGTCGCCAACCAGGTAGAAGCATTGGCGGAGGCCGACTCGATCGCCGACCTCTTCGCTCGGCTGGAGGCCTGCGGCGAACTCAGCCGGATTGACTCTTCCGTGAAGCCGGAGGCATATCACTGCGCGATCGTTAGCGACGCTGAATTGGAACAGCTGCGCCGGATCGGTGACATCGTGCGCCTGGGCCGTGTGACCCGCATCGACGCTCATCAGATGGTCCTCGAGCACGGCGTCATCCCGGCCCTTCCCCGTTCCTTGTACATCGATTGCTCTGCACCGGGGATCCCCAGCCGTCCGGCGAGGCCTGTTTTCCAGGGAGACCGGATCACCCCGCAGATTGTGCGCTGGTGCCAGCCTACCCTTAGCTATTCGCTGATCGGACACGTTGAGGCGACCTACTACGACGAAGCGGAAAAGAACCGCATCTGCACCCCGGTCCCGGCACCAACCGTCCCAAGGGATTGGCTGGTGATGATGGCCCTCGACCTGGCCAACCGGCTCACCTGGTCGAAGTTCCCGGAAATCGGAGAATGGCAGGCAAAGGCGCGTCTCGATCCCTACACCGCCCGGATCCGGGCGCTGAAGGGGACCGAGACCGAGGTGATTGCACACCTTCAGCGCTACCAGAAGAACGTGGTGCCGGCGGTGGCGAAGCTGAAACAACTGCTCGCAGATTGATGCCCAGGCGCCCGTTCGCCCTCCGCTCTTTGCCGTATCATCTGCCCCATCACCGCCGGAGGGCCTGCGCGCCATGGAGTTCTGCCGCTACGAAAAGAAGGGCCACGTGGCCTACGTCACGATCACCCGCCCGGAGGTGATGAACGCGCTCCACGCCCACGCCAGCCGCGAACTCGGAGCCGTCTGGGACGAATTCGCCAACGACGACGACGCCTGGGTTGGCGTCCTCACGGGCGAAGGCAACAAAGCCTTCAGCGCCGGCAATGACCTGAAGTACACCGCTGAGATGTCGCGCCTGACCAAAGAGCAGCGGCCGGACCTGAGCATGCCGGCCGGTGGCTTCGGCGGCCTCACCAGCCGCTTCGACCTGTTCAAGCCAATCGTCGCCCGAGTGAACGGCTTCGCCCTCGGAGGCGGCTTCGAAATGGCCCTCGCCTGCGACATCATCGTCGCGGCGGACCACGCGGAAGTCGGCCTGCCGGAACCGCGGCGCGGCCTCATCGCTGGCGCCCTGGGCGTCCACCGGCTCCCACGCCAGGCGCCGCTCAAGGCCGCCATGGGCTACATGCTGACCGGGCGTCACATCCCCGCGCAGCGCGCCTACGAACTCGGCCTCGTTAGCGAAGTCGTCCCCCTCGCCCAACTCGACGCCGCCGTCGACGCCTGGGTGAACGACATCCTCCGCTGCGCCCCGCTCTCTGTCCGTGCCACCAAGGAAGCGGCGATGATGGGCCTGAACGTCTCGCTCCCGGAAGCCGAGAAGGGCCGCTACGAATGGGAGATGCGCCGCCGCGCCAGCTCCGACGCCGTCGAGGGCCCACGCGCCTTCGCCGAAAAGCGCGCCCCCAACTGGCAGGGGAAGTGAGTGCTGAGTGCTGAATAGGAGTCGCGTCCCTCAGCGGGCGCGGGCCAGCGTTGCCATCCCGCGCCGCCGTCCTCGCACGATTCTCACGGGTTAAGTTGTATCGTCACTAGTACGGCCCGCGCACGCCCATGGTCCCGGCGATGGCTGCCACTTCCCCGCTGTGCTCGAGCAGGTGGACCAGCCCGATTACGCCTAGGGATTGCCATGCCGGCATCGTTCCCGGTCCCGCCGGCACTTCGCGGTCGAACTGTTCGTCCGTCGCGTCGCTGATCACTCGCTCCACCGCGCCAATCAGCGACTGGATGTACTCCTGCAACGGCTCTTTGCGGACGTTCGCTTTCGCCACCCACGCCGCCGTCTGCCAGGTGTCACCGGTCGGGATGCCCGCGCGCTCCGCGAGGTCTCCCTGCGCCAGCAGCATCTCACCGCCCGCGAAGCCGACGTTCAGGAAGTGGTCCGTATTGACGGCCGCGTGCGCAGCGATGACGCCGAGCGACTGTAGCGCGCCACCGGCCGGCACGGTGTCCAACATCCCCTGCGTGCAGCTTGCAACCGTGCCGTCGAGGATGCCCAGCGCCATCGAGAACTGTGCTTTCAATACCGTGCGTGTATCCATGGCTCCTCCGATTCAAGCCGTGACGGTCGAGCGCCAGCATGGCTGGCCCAGACGGGCAGCCCGCTCCTCCGCCTCCGTCATCGATCGGAGGACCAACCGCGACGCTCCCACCAGCACTGCTCCCGGCCGCCACGCCGGACACAGTCTCGCATCCGCCTTCCCAACTTGGAAGGCACTGGTCAGAACCGCGACCAGCGGGAGCGGGGGGCTGTGGACCGGCGGCTTCGGTTACCGCGACAGCGCTGCAGGCCGCCAGGCTACTTGGAGACGAAGCTCCAAGCCCCATCCGCCTGGACCACGAACGAGCAGCGTGTCGCGCCCGGCGACAGCCCCACGATGAGGCTGCCGTTCGCGGCGCCCACCGGCCCCACAACGTCAAGGGCACGGTTGGTGCCGGTATCGCAGACAACGTCAGCCGTGATCCGGCCCGCGCCGTCATGGGTGGCCATCAGCGCGATGTTCACCGGAAACGCCGGTGGCGGGAGCCGGAATTCGCCGCCCGCGCCGTCTCCCGAACCCGAAAAATCGATCCGGTCCAGCGGCTGGACGATGTACGGCGGCACCTTGGGCCGGTAGGGGAATGTGAACTGGCTCAGCGGTGTGCCATCCCGGCTGATGGCATGGATCGCCAGCAGCTCGCCCCGGTCTGGTTCCAGTACGCTGGCGAACGCTTGCCACGAAAGCCCGGTCTGAGCCGGGAAGCTCACGACCGCGACCCGTACGGGGTCGCGGCGTTCGAACTGGAGGAGGACGTAGTCAACGCGTGCCGAGGTGGCCCCGTGCACATACCCGGGGACCGGTGTCTGCATACGGGTCACCGGCCCGGCCGCACCAACTCCGAAAATGTCCGGGGACGGCCCGAACGAGGGGTCCAGCCCGCAGCCTCCGCTGCTGCCCCTCTCGTCGAACACCTGCTGCCAGCACCAGTCGCCCCCGCGTGTCTGGTAGACGTTAAACGTAGTGTGCAGATTCGTCGCGTCCAGCCGCATCACCGGGAAGTAATCAGTCACGCGTTCAGCCAGGGCCGGGTCACGGGTCGGATCGGGCGGCGGCTGAGGAGCTTCATCCATCTGCTTGCTGCTCCCGCGGGCCCCGGCGCCATGCACCTTGCCGGTGCCGTCCTCGAACAGGACGGTCACCGTCATCCGGCCGTCAGTCCAGGCCGTCCGAGACAGTTGGACATTCTCGCGGCGAAGCACGGCCGCCCAGACTGGTTGATCGAAATTGCCGTACCACCTATCGGGCACCGTTGTAAGGATGGGCGTTTCGCCCAGGGGGAAGTAGACCAGCTCGACGATCTGGAGGTCGTCGATGGACAGTGGGTGCCCGTCGACGCTCGTGGTCTGCAGGATGTCTGTCTGCTTCAGGTACTCGCCGGCGGCGTACGTTGCGCGTTCGCGCGCTTCCGCTTCGCTGAAGATCGGCCCTGGTGGAGTCTTCGCCGTCTCATTGTCGCCACTACCGAAGGACAGCACGCCGAGCACGACACCTCCGCCCAGGGTGGCTGCCGCCGCACCGGCAGCCACTGTCTTGAACAGGCCCACGCCGAACAGCGCGCGCACGGCACGTGCGGCCCGCCGGGGCAGCCCGCCGCGCCGGCGCCAGTACTCGGCCGCTTCCTCGCGCGAAGCGACTCCCAGGCGCGAAAGCACCTCGCTGACGTGCCACTTCGCCCCTGCCAGGCTGACGCCCAGCGTCTCCGCGATCTGTGCGTTGGTGCGGCCGGCCGCGATCAGCTCCAACACCTGCATCTGGCGGGGTGTCAGCGTGGCCGGGTCTCGTGCCCCGTCCAGTTCAAACGCGCCCATGCGAAGACAGTACCCCGCCCCGCCCCGCCTGTCCCTAGTCTATGCATAAGATAGCAGTGCGTTATTCTCACCCCACGCCGCCAGATCAGAGCCCGGAGCGATCAAGCGACGGGTCTATCGACACCTTCCGACAGGGTGGGCAAACCCCTACCGCACCAGCCCCAGCGCACGCGCAATTGCCGCCCCCAACTCCTCAGCCGTCCGCACATACCCAAACCGCGTCACTTCTTTCCCCCGAGCGTCGATAAGGACAAACGCAGGCGTGGCCGTCACCCCGTACGCGTCAGCGGCGCCATCCCGATCTGTCGCCTTCTCCACGAACACCAGCCGGTCCCGGAAACCGGAAGCTACCGGGTGCGCGAACTTCATCTCCTCACACCGGCCACAGGTGGTGTTCGTGAACCACACCAACGTCGGTTTCCCGTCGGCTCGCGGACTCGCATCGCTGGGCAGCGGCGCCGCGGAGTGGTACACCGTGTGGTCCGGCCCTGTGAACACGTCGATCGGCCCTCCCGCGTTGCCGGAAGCCAACTGCGCGGTCCCCGAGTCTTCGCTCGTCTGCCGTTCGGCTGTCAGGCTCATAAAGATGCCGCCCGCCAGCACAGGGGCCATGATCGCCCCCAGGATCAGCCAGGTCTTCAGCGGCCACCCGCGGCCACGTGTCTTGCCCGCCTCCGGCCCATCCACAACCGCCACCACATCCCCCGCCTGTCTTCTCACCCGCTCATGGTGAAGCTGCCGCCGCCGGAGGACAAACTACCGGGCCAACCCCCCTGACTTACGGGTCGATGAGCACGCCCGGGTTCAACACGCCGTTCGGGTCCACCGCCTTCTTCGCCGCCCGCAACGCATCCGCGAACAGGTCCGGGCGCTGCTTGTCATACCAGGGCCGGTGGTCGCGGCCGACGGCGTGGTGGTGCGTAATCGTCCCGCCACCAGCAATCACGGCATCGGAAGCTGCGTTCTTGATCTCCTGCCACATCTCCAGCTCGCCACCCACGCGCCCCGGCCCGTTGAACGTGTAGTACGGCGCCGGCCCGTCCGGGTAGACGTGCGTAAAGCGGCAGCTCAACGTGCCGCCGCCGCAGACGCGTTGCAGCGCCGCCAGGACGGACTCACGGATGTGCGTGTCGAACTCCGGCCAGCGGTCCCACGTGATCGACGTCTCGAAGGTGTCGCCGATGGCGCCCAATCCAACATTGAGGTTGCGCTGGTAGGGCGCGCGCACGAACGAGTTTCGCCAGGCGCCAACCGCGCCCTGGCGGCCAACAGCTTCGTCGGACCCGTCGGCGATCAAGATGGCTCCGTCATCAATGCGGCCCCCGGATTCGCGCGCGATCCGCACCGCTTCCCGGATGAACGCGTCCTGCGGGATTTCCGCTGATTCGAAAGCGATGATCAGGAGCGCTTCGTCACCCTTCAATCCGGCTGCCGCACCAGCTTCCACGGGATCGAGCAGGCGGCAGTTCGCTGGCCAGAGTTTGGCCTGCACCACCCGGCGGGCAGCTTCAGCGCCGCCTTCCCACGAGTCGAACGTCATCCCCGCCGAGGCCCTGAAACGCGGCCTCGCCTGGATCCGCATCCACGCCTCCGTCACGATCCCAAGGATGCCTTCGCTCCCCAGCGCCAGCCGGTCCGGGCTTGGTCCGGCGCCGCTCCCCGGCAGCCGTCGCGATTCCCAGACGCCGCGCGGCGTCACCATCCGCACCGACTCCACGAAGTCGTCGATGTGGGTGTGGTTGGTGGCATAGTGTCCGCCTGAGCGAGTGACAATCCAGCCGCCAAGCGAGGAATATTCGAAGCTCTGGGGGAAGTGGCGAAGGGTGTAGCCGTGAGGCCTCAGCTGGTCTTCCAACGCCGGCCCAAGCACACCCCCCTGGATGCGCGCCGCCCGCGACAGCTCGTCTATCTCCAGCACCCGGTCCAGCTTCGCCATATCGATGCTGACCGCCGGCCGGTCGCCGTGCGGCGGCTCTACCCCGCCCACTACCGAGGACCCGCCGCCGTAAGGCACCGCCACCACGTTCGCCCCGCCGCACCATTCCAGCAGCCCAAGGACGCCGGCCTCGTCCGTGGGATACGCGACCAGGTCCACCGGGTTCGGGAACTCGCCCCTGAACGCCCGCACCGTGTCCCGGTAGCTCTTGCCGTACGAATGCGAGGCCCGTTCGTGGGCGTCCGTCGTGCAGAGGCTCGCCAGCGCGGCAGGCGGGATCACCCGCGGCGCCCGCAGGGCAATGTCTTCAATCCGTGGCGCGGCCGGTGCGTGGATCTCCCGGCCGTACCGTTTCGAAAGGCGCGCGGCGGCCTGCTCACGCTCTTCCCGCGATGGTTCGTCCGTCTCCAGGCCCCAGGCCCAAAAGCTGCGCCGTGCTGCCATGCCAATCCTCCGCCCTTCCCGGGAAGGACGCGCGAATAATAGCCGGTTTCGCACGGCGCGGGCACGCTCCGCCGCGTTCCCTCGTCTCGCGTTGCGCCAGGCAACCCGCTATGGTGAACCTTCGGCGCCTCTTCGCGCTGCCGGAGACCACCATGGCAACCCTGCTCCTCGAAAACACCGTCCGCGTGCTTCCCCAGGCGCGCTCCGACGAAGCTGGCCTCTGGATCCCGCTGGAGGATCTCGAATCAGCCACCGGCTGGGCCCTTAAGCCGCAGGGTGTTTGCCGGGGCGAAGTCTGCGTCCTCCTGCCGCGCAGCCGTGAGGCCGGGTTTGTCGCCGGCGGCCGCTTCAACTTCACCGCCTTCGCCCGGTACCTCGGTCAGCCCATTGTCAACCATGCGGCGACCTCTACCTGGGCGGTGGGCGAGACCGCCGAGGCACGTTCGACCGCGCTGCGTTCGCTTGAGGCGCCGGACTTCACCCTCCCGGACATGCAGGGCCGCGAGCACACCCTCAGCGACTACCGCGGCCGCAAGGTCTTTCTCGTCTCCTGGGCTTCGTGGTGAGGATGCCGCTTCGACCTGCCCGGGTGGCAGCGTCTCTACGAGGAACTCGGCCCGAAGAAGTTCGTCCCCATCACCGTCGCGTTCGATTCCGCGGGAGTCACCGCTGCCGGCCCGTGGATTGAAGCGGCGAAGCCCACGCACCCGTCGCTTATCGATACCGGCCACCTGGTGGCGAACCTCTACGGCATGGTCAACGTCCCGAACGCTGTCTGGATCAACGAAGAGGGCCGCATCGTGCGGCCCCCGGAACCCGCCGGCGCCAGCGACGGTTTCCGCGCCATGGACCAGAAGACGTTCGCCATGCCCGAGGAGGCCGTCGCCAAATCCAGGGAAGTGAAGCGCGCCTACCTCGATGGCCTTCGCGACTGGGTTGCGCGTGGTGAAGCCTCCCCCTGGGCGCTTCCCAAAGCCGACGTCCTCCCGCGCATGAAGCCGGTCACCGCGGACCACGAACTGGCTGCCGCGAACTTCGCGCTGGCGCGCCATCTCCACACCCAGGGCAACCGCGCCGAGGCCGCGCCCTACTTCGCCGAAGCCATCCGCCTCCACCCCGAAAACTGGTCCTACAAGCGCCAGGCCTGGGCGCTGGAGGACCCGCCTAAGGCAGGTGGCCCCGAGTTCTGGGCGGCGGTGGAGGCCCTCGGCGCTGAACGCTACTATCCGCCTATCCACATGCCCGTGGGTTGAACGGAGCACCTGAGATGAAAGTCGCCATCGGATTCGACCTCGGCCCCCACCAGGACTGGGAGCGCGCCACAAACTTCGTCCAGGAGGCTGAAAAGCTCGGCGTGGACTACTGCTGGACGGCCGAGACGTGGGGCTTCGATGCCGCCACGCCCATCGCCTACCTCGCCGCGAAGACTTCGAAGATCCAGCTCGGCACCGGGATCATGCAGCTAGGCTCCCGCAGCCCGGCGATGCTCGCCATGACCGCGCTCAGCCTTTCTTCGATGTCCGGCGGACGCTTCACGCTTGGCCTCGGCGCGAGCGGGCCACAGGTGGTGGAAGGCTGGCACGGCGTCCGCTTCGCCCACACTCTCCCGCGCATCCGCGACGCCGTCGCCATCGTCCGCATGGCCACCCGTGGCGAACGGGTCGCCTACAAGGGCGAGTACTACGAACTGCCGCTGCCCGGCGGCGAAGGCAAGGCGCTCAAGTCCTCCGCGCCGCCCGCCGAGATCCCCGTCTACCTGGCAACCCTCGGCCCGCAAAGCCTCGAACTGACCGGCGAAATCGCCGACGGCTGGCTCGGCACGTCCTTCATGCCCGAACACGCGGACATTTTCTTCAACTCCATCCGCAAGGGCGCCGCAGGGGCTGGCCGTCCCCTCGCCG
The DNA here is from genome assembly GCA_013822275.1 of Anaerolinea sp. Taxonomy (GTDB): domain Bacteria; phylum Chloroflexota; class Dehalococcoidia; order Tepidiformales; family Tepidiformaceae; genus PNKC01. The sequence goes on from PNKC01000049.1 coordinate 17,699, forward strand.
ACATCGACCTCCAGGCAGCCGCGGGCGCCGTCGCCTTCGGGGACGACCTGGAGAAGCTGATCGAGCCACGCCGCCCCGGACTCGCCTTCACCCTCGGTGCAATGGGCTCCAAGCAGCACAACTTCTACAACGCCGCCTACCGCCGTGCCGGCTACGCAGACGAAGCCCTCCACGTCCAGAAGCTCTGGCTCGAAGGCAAGCGCGACGAAGCCGCCGCCATGGTGCCCGAGGAAATGATCCTTCAGACCAACCTCCTCGGCACGCGGGACATGGTCCGCGACCGCATCCGCAAACACCACGACGCTGGCGTCACCACCCTCCGCGTCCAGCCCACCGGCGAATCCTTCGAAGACCGGCTGGACACCCTCGGCCAGGTCGTGGAGTTGGTGAGGGAAGTAAGCGCGGAGTAGCACTCCGAATCCGAGCCGCGACCGCCAGGGAGCGGTCGCTGACCCTTGAACGAGTGTCCGGCGCATCCGGGCCGGGAATCGACGGCCGGGGATCCGTTGACGAGCCACCGCCGGGTTCTCCACTGAGCAGTAGACTGATCCCGTGACCACGAAGACACGCCTCACCCTCGATGACTTCCTCGCGCTTCCAGACATCGAGGAGCGGCGGCTCGAACTGATCGACGGCGAGGTGTACGAAAAGGCAGCGAGGCGGTGGGGTCATGCGGCGCTGGTTGCGGAGATTGGCCTTGCGCTGCGTGGGTTTGGCGTTGTGGGCGCAAGTCCGCGGGCGATCATTCCCGTCGCCGGTTCGTGGGGTCCCTCCGCGCCACTGCCGGACCTCGCGCTCTTCAAGTCCGCCCGCCCGAAGCCTGACGAAGGGATGACCCGGCCCCCGGACCTCGTGGTGGAGCTGCTTTCAATCGGCCAAAGCCGGACCGAGATGCGTGCTAAAGCCGCAATCTACCTCGGCTTCGGTGTCCCCTGCGTGTGGGTGTTCGACCTTGAACGCCAAACGGTTGACGTTTACGAAGCCGGCGAACGCCGCACGCTCACCGCCGCCGAGACGCTCACCTGCCAGACTCTGCCGGGGTTCGCCGAGAGGATCGCGGACCTTCTCGCCCGCGCCGGTTTCGAAGTGGAGGGCTAGCCTGCCCTTCCTCGCCCCGCGGGCCCGTTCGTCCCAAAATCGGCGGGCCCTTGGGCTATCGCCGCGCCGGACACCCATCGCGTAGTATGGCCCTCCGCTGACTTCGCTGCCGCCCCGTTGCGCTCAGCTCGGAGGGATTTCATGCGTTCCAAACCTCGCTGGCTCCTGGCCTTGATAACCATGGCTATCGCGCTCCTTGGCGCGGGCGCCTTCCCGGCCGTCGCCCACGGCACCCTTGACCAGTCGCACACGGGCGATCCGGACTGCAACAGCACCAACTTCAAGGCCTTCGTCTCCAGCCCCACAGCGCTGCGCCAGGAGTTTGTCCCGTCTCAGCCGGGGCTGGCGTCGGTGTCGCTTTGTCTCAACATGAGCGCGGGTGGCACGGCGGTCAACGTCAACGTCCGGGCGGGCACTGCGGCCAGTCCCTCAACGACCCTCGCCAGCGCATCCACCACGGCCGCGGCGTCCGGGTATCAGTGGGTCCATTTCGACCTGCCGGAAGTGGAGCAAGTCATCCCCGGCAACAAGTACGTGATCGAGCTGCCGGCCTCGGCGACGTTCCAGTGGCGCGGCACCTGCGGGCAGATACTGGGGTCCTGTCTGGCGGTGGACCCCGACGGCTACCCCGCCGGCGTCTCGTCTACATCGACCATCGGCGACTTCGCCTTCCGCACGTACTCCGGTGAGCTTGCCATCCCGCCCTCGGGCATTGCCGACCAGCATCTCGCCGGTGACCCTTCCTGCGGGCCGGGCGTGTTCCGGGGGTTCACCGCGAGCGCGGGGGCGTCCCGGCAGGAGTTCGTGCCCACGGCCGCCGGACTGGCGGCTGTGGACCTCTGCATCAACGTCACCGACCCCTCGGCGAGCGTGCCGCTCAACATTCGCGGCGGCACGGCTGCCTCCCCCGGGCCGATCCTCCAATCCGAGGTGATCACGGCCCCGCAGGGATATCAGTGGGCGCGCATCACGCTCGACCCGCTGGTGCCGACAACGCCCGGCACGATGTACGTGATCGAGGTGCCGAGTTCGCTCAACTTCCAATGGCGGGCAAAGTGTGGCGCCGTTTCCGGCTCCTGCACTTCGATCGACCCCGACGCCTACCCGCCCGGCGTCTCGACCCGGACCGCCGGAGCCGATTTCGGCTTCCGGACCATCGCCGCGGGAAGTGCGCCGCCCACCGGTACGGCGGACCAGAAGCTAGCGGGTGACCCCGGCTGCGGACCGCTCGAGTTCCGCGGCTCCACCTCAAGCGGGACCCCTGCACGGCAGGAATTCGTCCCGGCAGCCAATGGCCTGGCTGCGGTGGACCTTTGCATCAATGTCCTCGATCCCTCCGTCACCGTGGCCATCAACATCCGGGCCGGCACTGCCGCCTCACCGGGCGCCATCCTCCAGGCCGCGCAGGGGACGGCGGGACCCGGATTCCAGTGGTTCCGGGTCCCGCTCGACCCCGTGCTGGCGACGACGCCGGGCACCAAATACGTGGTCGAGCTGCCCAGTTCGCTTAACTTCCAGTGGCGGGCCAAGTGCGGCGAAGTCTCCGGCTCCTGTACCTCGATCGACCCCGACGCCTACCCGCCGGGCGTCTCGACCCGCGCCGGTGGGGCCGATTTCGGCTTCCGAACGATCGCTGGCACGCCCCCCGGGACGCCGGTTGGCGTCGCCGACCAGAAGCTCGCGGGCGACCCGGCATGCAACGCGGCGAACCTCAAGGGATTCGTCTCGTCCAGCTCGCCGTTGCGCCAGGACTTCGTGCCGGCGACCGCCGTGAAAGGCCTGGACGCCGTTGACCTGTGCCTGAACATCCCGGATGTGGGCACCATCGTCACCCTCAACGTGCGCACGGGTACCGCTCTCGCGCCTGGCCTCGTGATCGCGACCGTGAACGCGACAGCCACTACCACCGGCTTCCAGTTCTTGCGCTTCGACCTGCCGTTGGTCGTCCCCACGGCGGGCGGAGCAAAATACGTGCTCGAAGTCCCAAACAGCAGCTCATTCCAGTGGCGCGGCACCTGCGCGGCGATCATCGGCAGCTGCGCATCGGTCGATGCGGACCAGTACCCGCCCGGGGGTACGAACACGAACACGATTGGCGACTTCGGCTTCCGCACGATCGTGGGCGTGCCGGTGATGCGGGTGCTGCCGTTCCTGGCGTCGGATGGCGTCTCATGATCCTTAAGCGGCGGGGGGACCTCCCCCGTCCCGCTTCGCCAGGAACTCCGTCCACATCCGGTCACGCTTGCGTGCCCCTTTCCGATAGCCGAACTGCCCGCTGATTAGCGGCCCCGTGAGCTGGGCGAGCAGATACCCGCCGCCAATCAGCACCGCGAACCCGGTCGCCGGGTGCCCCAGGATCCCCGGCCCCCACAGCTCCAGCCAAACGAACGCTATCGAGGCGATGATCAAACCCACGAAAGCACCCATGTAGACCCAGGTCGCCTCCGTGCGCTGCTTCGCTTTGTACGCCCTGAGCACGTCCTGCGGGATCTCGTCCACCGTGGGCCGCTCCGCCGTCGCCGTGTTGCAGAGGGGGCAGATGGCGTCCGTCTCGCGCAGCCGCGCATAGCAAAACCCGCAGAACCGGCCCGCCAGCGGCACTTTGCGCGCCAGCCGTTCTTCCATCTTCTCCTGGAGCTTGTCCAGATAGGGATACGGCGTCACGTAGCCGGCGATGCCTTCGACTTCAGGCGCCTTCGTAAGTGGGGTATCGGGCACCGATCCAGTAGGCCGAGACCGTCCGCAACAGGCAAGCGCCGGTCTGCCGGTACCCGGTGCGACTACGCCTCCCGGGCGCTCGCGAAGAGCCTGGCGGTGTCAATCTCAAAGCCCGGCAGCACTGCCTCCGCGCTCAGCTTCTCGGGCGGCGTTACCACCTGGGGTGATTCGCCCGGCTGCCAGATCGTGACCTGTCCTTCGTCCGGGTCGATCAGCCAGAGCAGCCGCACGCCCGCCTGCAGGTAATGTGCCACGCGCCGCATCACCAC
>PNKC01000050.1 GCA_013822275.1 Anaerolinea sp.
AGCTGAGATACCGGGCTCGACGGTAGCTTGTAAGCTTCGGGCGCCATGTCTCCCATCGCTCTTGGTCGTCCGCGAAGGACAATGGCGTCACTGCGTCACATCGAGCAGCGAGTCGGGCAAGGGTGGCGTGGGCTGCGGTATCCGCGGGACTCACTGGCACCAGATTCCGCGCTGTCTTGTTCCAGTGACAGTCCTTACACAAGAGCTGAAGGTTTGCCGGCGCGTTCAGCGCGGGCCCATCGAGGGGCTCCAGGTGATCGATCTCCGTGCCCTGGCCGCCGCATTCGACACACTGGCCCGCGTCCCGTTTGACGACAAACGCTCGCGTCTCCGGGCTGAGCCGCCGCTCGTCGGCCGGATAGCCGCCATTCAGTACATGCGCGCGCTTGATTTTTAGTTCGTACAGGACTCCCGGATCGGTTTGCCGTCCATCCTTCGCAGTACTTCGGAAGTAGCGAACGTACTTGGCTTGCTGCTGGCAGTGCTGAGTGCAAAACAGCCAACGTCTGCTGGAGGGTGGGGGTGTAGGCTCCCACACCAGCAGTTCGCCACAGTTGAAACAACGGTTTGAGTTGGCAAGATCCGCCACGTCCGCAGGGAACTCGGTATCGAGGACGCGGCGCGCTCGGGGGTTGCTCTGAGCTATCACAAGCCGCTGGATTGGGATCAGCTCGCTCGAATCCATGCGCACATCATACTTCGATCAGAAGCGAATTTGGCGTTTTTCACCCGCCCTTAGCGCCCGCCGCCCGGCGCACCCGCGACTTCGTGCGCAACGGGTCGCGGCCGTCGGTCGGCGATCACCGACTCGGTCCGCCCCATCACCTGCAGGGCAAGCACGAGCAGCAGCACAACCCCGCCCTGGAGCATCAGCGTCTCCTGGATCCCGATGTGGTCCGCGACGATGCCGATAGGCAGCGCCACCAGTCCGAAGAGGCTCCAGCTGAGCATCGAAATCGACTGCACGCGCCCGTGGTACTGTCCCTCGGTGAAGGCCATCGTGAGGGAGTTGTTGAGCGATTGGAAGGCGCTCGCCAGGCCACCGACAAAGACCATCGTGATGAGCCCGACGATGAAGTTCGACGTCAGCCCGAGTCCGATAAGCGAAACGGCGAAGGCGAGGGCGAGCATCGGCTGAAACGACCACGCCCGCCGGTGCTCGGCGTACGTCGCCACAAGCACGGTCGTGAACACAGCCCCGATGGCTGCCACCGACGACAGCGCGCCAAGTCCGCCCGCATCGACGTGGTAAACGTCCTTTGCGATCGAGGGCAGGAACGACTGGTAGGGGAAGCCGATCATCACCACACTGAAGGACGTCAGGATAAGGAGCAGGATGGACGGCCTGTTCTTCACGTAGCGCAGCCCTTCAGCCAGGTCCGCGAGCGGTGAAGCCTGGTTCGCGCGCAGGGGGTTGCCTTTGGGTAACCTCAGCATCGTCACCGTCGCCAGCACAAACCCGATCGTCGTCACGTAGTACACACCCGCCACGCCGATGAGCGGGACGGCGATCATCGCCCCCGCGATCGACGGGCCGATGACGCGCGTGCTGTTCATGCTCAACTGCTGGAGGACCACCGCGTTGCCGATCGAGTCCTTGCCCACAAGGTCGCTGATGAAAGCCTGGCGAGCTGGCCCGATGAACGCGAACCCCGCGCCCTGCACCACGCCAGCGACGATCAGCATCCAGTACTCGATCGCGCCCATCTCGATCATCGTCGCCACCCAGGCGGAGTTCGCGGCGATGATTGTCTGGCAGACGACGAGCAGGTGGCGCTTCGGCAGGCGGTCCGCCAGCACGCCGCCCCAGAGGCCGAGGAGCAGCTGCGGCACCCCGAATGCCAGCATGACGCCCCCGAGCGCACTGTTCTTTCCCGTGAGGTCGTAAGCCAGGTAGCCGCGGGCAATGACCTGCATCTGCATCCCCAGGAACGAAAACAGCGTGCCGAGCCAGAGGATCCGGTAGCGGTCGTTTTCCAGGGAGTAGAAGGTGCGGCGGAAATAGGCCCGCAGAACTTTACCCTCACGTCAAGGTTGGATCCACACTACCTCGCCAGCCCACCTGAGGAAAGTGCGACGGCCCAGGATCAGGGTATCCCCGGCCAGCTCACCTGGCCACGGTTGCTACACTGTCCCGGTGTTGATTCGCCTGGCAGCGGATATCCACCTGTATCCCGCCGAGGGCTGCGCCGGCACCGGCCGCGCGCCCCGCGGAGCCGCTCTGTGAGGCGGACGAAGATCGTCTGCACCCTGGGCCCTGCCTCGGCTCACCCTGCACCGCTCGCCGCGATGATCCGGGCAGGCATGGATGTCGTCCGCCTGAATACCAGCCACGGCACCATGGCGGAGCACCTCGCGAACATCCGCCTGGTACGCGACGTGGCCACGGCCGAAGGCAAGCCCGTCGGTGTGCTCATGGACCTTTCTGGCCCGAAGCTGCGCACCGGTGAAACCCGCGACGGCAAGCCCATCGCCCTCGACCCGGGCGCGGTGACGCGCCTCACGAACCTCACAGTCGTGGGGACCGCGGCAGCCTTCACCGTCGATTACCCACGGCTTACCGAGGACGTCCGCACCGGGGACCATGTCCTCCTGGACGACGGCGAGATCGAGCTGGAAGTCACCAATGTCACCGCCGCTGGCCTGGATTGCCGCGTGCTGGTCGGTGGGCTGCTGGGCCCCCGTAAGGGCGTCAGCTTCCCTAACACCAACCTCACCATGCCCGCCCTCACGGAGCGGGACCAGGAAAGCCTTCGGGCTGGCGTCCATGCGGGCGTGGACTTCTTCGCCCTCAGTTTCGTCCGCGATGCGGACGATATCATCCGCGCCCGCGACCTCATTCACTCCCTCGACGCCGATACGCCGATCATCGCCAAGATCGAGCGGCGCCAGGCCGTAGAGAACCTGGAAGCGATCATGGCCGAGGCCGACGGCGCCATGGTCGCTCGCGGCGACCTCGGCGTCGAATTGCCGCCGGAAGACGTCCCCGTCCAGCAGCGCCGCATCATCGCTTCCGCCGGCCGCAACATGATCCCCGTGATCACGGCAACGCAGATGCTCGAGTCGATGGTCGATTCTCCGCGGCCGACGCGCGCCGAAAGCAGCGATGTCGCCAACGCCGTCTGGGACCTTTCCGACGCCCTCATGCTCAGCCAGGAGACCGCCGTCGGCCGCTTCCCGGTGGAAACCGTGGCGATGATGGACCGCATCATCCGGCGGGCCGAGGGAGCCGCACCCCCGGCTCGCGAGATGATGATCTCCATGGCGCCAGAAACGGACGACCATTCGTACGTCGTTGCCCTCGCCGCCCGGCGCATCGTCGAATCGGACCCCAATATGCAGGCCGTTGTCTGCTTTACGCGCAGCGGCTACACGGCGTTCCTCCTGAGCAAGGTCCACCCGAATGCCCCAATCTTCGCCATTACGCCGAACGAGGCGGTCTGCCGCAGGCTCTCCCTTGCCCGTTCCGTCGTCCCCATCCTCGCCCCCCTCGTCAACCGCTCCGAAGAGATGCTTGAAGTCGTCGACCGGCTGCTCACGCAGGGCGGCCACGTCGCCGCCGGTGAGGAAGTTGTCGTGGTGGCGAGCATGCCGGTCGATGCCGCCGGCACAACCAACTTCCTCAAGTTGCACCGCGTGGGCGAGTCCGCGGAGTACTGACGGCGGCCATGCCGGCGACATGGCTCATACGTACTCCCCAACCTCCACTGACCGTGGATCTGGATCACTCCCCCTCCCCCCGTCGTCCTTCTGCGGAAGGAGGGGGAGGGGGTCGGGGGTGAGGGCTCATCGGTCGAGCCACAGGACACCCGGCTTCCTCACTGAGAACTACAGGAACGGGTTAGCCGCCGCTTCGAGCCCGAACGTCTCCGCGACCGGTCCCCGCACGAGCTTCCCCTCGTACGTACTGAGTGACTGTGCGAGCGCGGGGTCCGCTCGCAACGCGCCAGCCACACCCAGCCGCGCGATCGCCTCCACATACGGCAGGGTCGCGCTCGTCAGCGCCTGCGTGCTGGTTTGCGGCACGGCTCCCGGCATGTTGCTCACGCAGTAGTGGATGACCCCTTCTTCGATGTAGATCGGGTCGCTGTGGGTAGTCACGCGGCTCGTTTCGGCCGCGCCCCCCTGGTCGATCGAAACATCGACGATTACGGCGCCCGGCCCCATGGAGCGGACCATCTCGCGGGTCAGCACCTTCGGCGCCGCCGCCCCCGGGACAAGCACGCTGAGGATCGCCAGGTCCGCCCCGGCTACCTCCTCTGCTACGGCCAGCGGCGAGGAGACACGCGTCGCGATCCGCCCGCCGAAGTTCTCCTGGAGATACGACAGCCGCGCCAGGTCACGCGACATCACCGTCACGCGGGCGTCAAGGCCCATCAGCACGCGCGCCGCCGCCGTCGCCACCGTCCCCGAGCCGATGATGACCACTTTGCCCGGGGGCACGCCGGCCACGCCCCCTAGGAGCTTGCCGCGCCCCGGCCCGGGATGCTTGAGCAGCTGGCATCCGATCTCCGCCGCCATCCGCCCTGCCACCTGGGACATCGGTGCCAGCAGCGGCAGTGACCCGTCCGGCCGCCGCACCAGTTCGTAGGCCATGCTCGCGCAACCGGACTCGAGCAGCCGCTCGGTCAGTGGCCGGTCCGCCGCCAGGTGAAGGTAGGTGAACAGCGCACAGCCAGGGCGCAGATAGGCATACTCGCTTTCCACGGGTTCCTTCACCTTCACCAGCAGGTCGGCCGTCGCCCAGACCTCATCTGCCGTGGGCAGGACGGTGGCGCCAGATGCCCGGTAGGCGGCGTCCGAGTGGCCGGAGCCTTCGCCCGCGCCAGACTCCACGACCACGCCGTGGCCCTCGTCCCGAAGCGCGAAGGCGCCCTCCGGCGTCAACCCAACGCGATATTCTCCGTCTTTCCGTTCGCGGACCGTGCCAATGCGCATGCAACACCCTCCTCGGCTACGCCAATCGTAGAGCGTCCACCAACTATCCACCTGTTCGGAGTGCTCACCGCAACCGCGCCCCCGGTCACCGCCGCGCCCCCCGTGCCGACGCTCATAGGGAATGACTCTGTCGTCGCCAGCGCCCGCCGCGGCAACCCCACGCGGCTTCCCGGCGACCACTCTGGGAGGATTGCGGTGGCGGCTAAACCAATTGTCCGGCGAAACCGGCGACTTCGCACAGGGCTTGCCCTTGCATCCCTGGCCTTGCTCCCCTGGGGCGCCGCCGCCTTCGTCCTCGGTGCTGGCGCGACACCCGCCCAGGCTGGTCCGCAGGACCACTTCGAAGACCACGACCTGTTCATGCGCATCGAGCAGGACGGCCAGACGTACTTCGTCCGCCTCGACCTCTTCATGTACGGGTCCGGCCTGGCGCCGCTCCCGGAAGCGGAAGTTGCCGCCGCCAAAGCGGAGTTCCTCACCCGGTTCCCCAACGCCGTTGAACTCTCCGAAGCCGAAGTCGCCGCCCAATACGTCACGAGCGGCTTCAAGTGGACCGCCAACACCACGAGCTGGGGCTACAACAGCGCCGGCGTGGCGGCCAGCGTCTCCGGCACTGCCTCCTCCGCAGTAAGCGCGGGTGCGTCGGCCTGGAATGGCGCCGGCTCTAACTTCAGCTTCACCGGCGGATTCGCCAGCGGCGCTGGCACCGGCGCCTGCGGCGGCGGCACGGATGGCGCCAACACAGTCGGCTGGGCCGCGCAGAGTGGGTCCGTCCTGGCCGTCACCTGCACCTGGTACAACTCTGGCGGGGGCGGCTTCGCCTCGGCCGTGGAGTTCGACATGCAGATCGACCCTGACTGGTCGTGGACCACCGGCTCGCCCATATCCATCGACCTCCAGAGCGTTGCCACCCACGAGTTCGGGCACGCGCTCGGCCTCAATCACTCCGCTTCGGGGTCCGCGGTCATGTACGCCAGCTACGGTTCCGGCTCTGACAAGCGGGCGCTCACGGGCGACGACATCGCCGGCATCCAGGCGATCTACGGCACCCCCGGCGGGCCCACCGCCACACCGGCCAACACCGCCAGCGCCACCAACACCCCGGCCAACACGGCAACGCCGACGCCCACGCGGACGCCGACCAACACGCCCACGCCTCGATCGCCGACCAACACACCCGCCCCGGGCACCCCTACCGCAACGCCGACGCCGATCCTGCCCGCGAACACTCCGGTCGCGGGGACGCCAACCAATACGCCCACGCCCTTCGTCTCGCCGACAGCGACGCCGACGTCAGGCCAGCAGGCCACGGCCACACCGCTCCCGCCAACGGCAACCGCCACCCGGCCACCGGCGACTCCAGAGTCCGGCGTGCCGAAGCCCACGCTGCCAATCGTCCCGGGCTCGAACCTGCTCGCCTGGCCGGGCAACAACGTCCCGCCGGCGCAGGCCTTCGGCAGCCAGGCCGCGGCCCTCAAGATGGTCTACGAATGGGACCCGGTGAAAGGCGAATGGAAGCGCTGGGCGCCGAACCTCCCCGGCTTCGTTAACAACCTGCTGATGATGCGCCAGGGCAGCTCGTACTGGTTCATCGCCAGGGCAGCCGCCGAACTCCCCGTCGGCCAGTAGCCCGGCACCTTCACCCGTTCGGCCATCTCCGCCATTTCGGCGGCGGTGGCCCTCGGCGTTTCAGGCCCCGCCGGATGACGGCGCCCACGGCGAGGCACGGCGCCGCCCGAGCGCGTCCACCGCCAGCCAGGCAAGCACCACCACAAGCCCCCCGAAGACCATGTCGAAGAAGTAGTGGTTTCCCGTCACCGTGACCGCCCACCACATCACCGCGGACATGGCGATCGCGCCAGCCCGCGCATAGCGGTCCACCGTGTTCGCCCAGATCGCCAGCGATGACAGCAAGATCCAGCCGAAGTGGAAGCTGGGCAGGGCCGCATAATCGTTGACGAACGGGCCCGGCTGGAAGTAGCTCACCGTACTCTGGGCGCCGTGGACCGTGTCCTGGAACCCGAAATCGTAGCCGTGGATCTCCATCAACCGCGGAGGCGCCGCCGGCAGCAGCCAGTACGAAATCACACCCACTGTCGCCGATAGCAACAGCACGTTCCGGATAAAGCGGAATCTCGCCGGGTCCTTCACCACCAGCCAGAGCGCGATCACGAGCATCACCGGGTAATGGCCCCACGCATACACCCAGTTCGCGATCGCCATCAGGTTCTGATGGGGCAGGAACATCGCCTGCCAGCGCACTTCCTGGAAGATCCCAATCTGCTGTTCGAAGCGGATGACCGCCAGGCTGCGCATCACCGACCCTTCCGCATCCGGCGGGCGAATCCCGCGCAGCAGGAAGTAGGCAACCATGATCGCCGCCGTGCCAAGGATCTCGGACGCCGCGAGCCGGATCCGTGCGCGCCCGGCCAGCGCCCGGCCCGGATTGCCGGAAGCCATCGCACTCATCGCTTCAGCGTCCCTCCACTTGACCCCTGGCGGGTTCGCGAGCCCGAACACCTGTTCGGTGCGGGTGCCGTTGGAACCCTACCAAAGGCCAGCACGACTGGTCAAGATACCTTCCATCACGATTTCCCTCGCTTCCCCCGCGCCGCCAGCAGTGCGGAGACGCATCGCCCGCCGGATGCCGCATTCGTAAGAACCCGGCATGAATCGCGGCGCCCCGCGAGCACGTACTACCGGTATGCTCCATACTGGGTTGCAGTGGGAGGTCATCTCATGGGTACCATGACTGAAGACCGGGACGAAGGGGCTGGCGCGGCGGTTGTCCCCGTTCGTGATGCGGACCTCGTCACCATGCCGCGCTGCGCCCGCTGCAACCTCGCCTACATGCCTACCAAGTCCACCAGCGCCCTCCGCCTCACCTACTGCAGTTTCCTCTGCGAACTCGGGGACCTCGGTTTCAGCATGACCGGCCTCGAACACATGGAACGCGTCAAGAAGCCCGTCGAAGTGGCGGCGGTGGACTAACCCCCCACTCCGCTCTTCGAACACAAAAGCCACGGTGAGACCGTGGCTTTTGTGTCCCCCGCGCCCTTGTCCCTGTCACGCCGGGACGGCGACGCCGAGGAACTCGAGGAAGGCGGCATTATATTCGTTCGGGTACTCGAGCGCGCCCGCGTGTCCACCATCGAGCACCTTCAGGGTGGCGCCAGGGATCAGCTTCGCCAGCTTCTCCGCATTGCGCACGGGCACGAGCACGTCGTCTTTCGCACCCACCACCAGCGTCGGCGCCTTCACGTTGCCCAGGCGGTCGCTGGCATCGAAGGCGAGGATGGCGTCGGCCTGGCGGAGAAAGCCGTGGTCCTGCTGGGCGTAGGGGTTGTTCACCCCGTTCAGGATCGCCCGCTCGAAACGCTCCCTGTCGTCCAGCAGGCCGGGGCTATAGACGTATGGCGCCATGAAGCGCTGCCACTGCTCACGGCTCAGGTTCGAACGGCGGGCGTTGATCCAGCTCGTGAGCACGGCCCGGCCGTAGCCATCGATGTTCGCGGCCGTCGCCAGCAGGATCAGCTTCTCCACGCGCGCCGGGTACTTGATGGCGAACTCCTGGGCGATGTAGCCCCCCATGCTCCAGCCGAGGATGTGCGCCTCCGGGATCTCCAGCCGGTCCATCAGCGCGGCCAGATCGTCCGCCATGCCCACGATGCTGTACGGCTTGTCTGGCGCGCTCGTGCGTCCCGCCCCGCGGTTGTCAAAAGTGATCACGCGGAAGTGCTTCGAAAGCGCCGGTACCTGCAGCGCCCACGCCTGGAGGTCGCCTCCCAGCCCCATGACGAGGATCAGCGGGTCACCAGAACCGGCCTCTTCGTAGTAGGTCATGATGTCGCGGATAGGGGCGTTTGGCATGGGGCGGTCCTTCGGGCGACGGATAGCGGGGCGGCGTTTGCATCCCGCAGGCGAAGGATAGCGGCGCCGAGGAGTACGGTCAGCCGTGGGAGCAAAGTGCAAAGAGCAAACCGCAAAGCGCTGGCTGCGCCAACCCGGAGCCGGCGTCCGTACCGCGCGCGCCAGCGAGCGGTGCAATGCGCGGCAGCCTCCCGCTCCCACCCACAAACGTTTTGAGAACATCTTGTGCCGCTCCGTGCTTTCGAGACTTCGTGTCCCAAACAAGACGCGGAGGTTGGGGTTTTGGGTTGAGGACACAAAGGCAGTAAGGCTCAAAGCCCCACAAAGGTCCCCGGGAGGATTCGTGCCGCTTCGTGCTTTCGAGACTTCGTGTCCCCAAACGGAAACGACGGAGCGTCAAGGCCGGCTCTCTGCTCTTGCTCTCGGCGGCTACACGCCCGCGTAGGAGTGGAGGCCGCTCACCCAGAGGTTGACCCCGAAGTAGGTGAACATCACCAGGCCGTACATCACGATCAGCCACCACATCGGGTCCGGCCGCCAGCCACGGCGTAACCGTGCCGGCACGACTCTGCGGATGCCCGGAGCCCCGGCCACGGACCCGTTCCCTGCCCGCGCGTGGAAATAGGCGACCAGGCTCAGCCAGATGATGAGCGAACTTGTTTCCTTGGGGTCCCAGCCCCACGGGCGGCCCCAGGCGCTGTTCGCCCACCATGCCCCGAGCGCAATACCGAGCAGCAGCAACGGGAAGCCCACGATGACGGCGCGGTGGGCCAGATCCGCCGCCGCGCTCCCGCCGGGCAACGAGGCGAACCGGCGCTTCCCTTCGCCGCCTTGCAGCAGGTAGATGAACGCCCCGCAGAACGCCACCGTCAGGATCGCGTACGAGATCATCATCACGCTCACGTGGATTGTCAGCAGCGGCCCGTTCTGCAGCGCCGGGATCAGCGGGACAATGTCTGAAGGGAAGAGCGAGGCCACGAACAGCATCGTCACCACGATCGGCAGGGCGACGATGCCAACGCGCCGCTGCCTCGTACCTGTCTCAAACACCAGGTAGGCCACCGCGATGCCGAAGCCGAAAGCCGCCGTGAACTCGTAGAGGTTCGAAATCGGCGCGTGCCCGGTGGCCGCCCAGCGCGTCGCCACCTGGGCGCCGAGAAACAGCACCGTGAACCCCGTGAAGCTCGTGGCCAGCCGCCCCAGCCCCGGGTTCGCCTCGCCGGTCGCCCCGGAAACGGTCAGCGTCCCGGCGCTTGTCTGCGCCGCCATCCGCCGGAAGGAAAGCGACGCGCTCGCCACGTACGCCACATACAGCAACGTGGCCATCGCCGATGTCGCGAAGCCAGTCCAGAAGAGGTAGATCGAAAGGTCTGCCACGGCTTGCATCGTATCGTGGCCCAACCGGGCACGCGAGCAACGCAGGTTAGCGTTTCGGCAACCCCGTCATCAGAAAAGTGAGGGCCCTCTTCGCTGAAGAGCGCCCTCACCAGGATCGCTGGTAGCTGGAAGCTGGCGGCTGGTAGCTTAGTACCGCATGTTCCGCAGCCGTTCGATCCGCTCTTCCAGCGGCGGGTGCGTGCTGAACAGGTTCGCCATCCCGCCACCGCCCGCGAACGGCTTCACGATGTAGAGCGCCGACACCGCTTCCTGGGCAGGTGTCTCTTCCATTGGCCGCATCTCCACGCCGCGCTGCAGCTTCTCGAGTGCGCTGGCCAACGCTTCGGGATCGCGCGTTACCTCGGCGCCAGTCTTGTCGGCGGCGTATTCGCGCTGGCGGCTGATGCCCAACTGGATGAGCGTCGCGGCGATCGGCGCGATAAGGATGGCCACAAGCGTGAGCAGCGGGTTCCGGTTCTCATCCCTCCCGCCGAAGATCTGGCTGAACATCAGCACCTGGGCGATCATCGAAATCGCGCCCGCAATCGTGGCCACGATCGAACTGGTGAGGATGTCGCGGTTCTTCACGTGTCCCATTTCGTGGCCAAGGACGCCGCGAAGCTCCCGGTCCGTGAGCAGGCGGCGGATACCGGTCGTCACGGCGACAACCGCGTGTTCCGGGTTGCGGCCGGTCGCGAAGGCGTTCGGCGACTCCGTCTGGATAACGTAGACCTTCGGCATCGGCATCTTCGAAAGTTCGGCCACTTCGCGGACCATGGCGAAGAGCTGCGGCTCCTGCTCCTGGGTCACCTCGTGGGCGCCGGCCATCTTTAGCGCCATCTTGTCGCTGAACCAGTAGGCGAAGAAGTTCATTGCGCCGGCGAAGACAAGGAAGAGGACAGCCCCTCCGAGCCCGCCGATCAAACCACCCACGGCCACCAGAATGCCCGTGAGGGTCGCGAGCAGCAGTGTGGTTTTCATAAAGTTCATGGCGTCGGTCTGGATACCTCCTGTATCACCTCAAGTATAGCTCGCGGATGTACCGCAATGGTAAACACCAGACAAAGATGTCGGCATTTCGCAGGGCAAATTCCCCACCCACACGCCGCGAACGCCAAGACCAATCACTCCGGGCCCTGCAAGCTGGTGCCTGGCTCTTTGCTCTGGGCTCTAGGCTCCTCCGAGAGCGGGTCGGGAGGCGCGGGCCGGACGCGCTAAACGCGCTAATAGCGCAAGATCAAACGAAATCAGCCCACCGGCAGCTGGAAGCCTGCGGCTGGCAACCACGGCTCTCGGGCTCCTTGCTCTGGGCTACAATCACCCGGCAGCCATGTCTCATTCCTCATCCCTCATTCCTCATCCCTCGGCACCGCTCGCGCTGCTCGGCGGCACCTTCGACCCACCCCACGTCGGGCACCTCTTCCTCGCCGAATGCGCCCGCCACCAGTTCAACGCCGACCGCGTCCTCTTCCTCCCCGCAGGCGACCCCTACAAGAAGTCGGGCTCAGTGCTGAGTGCTGAGTGCCGAGTACTGGGGACTCAGCACTCAGCACTCAGCACTCCGTCACCTGCAGCCGACCGGCTGGCCATGACCGCCCTCGCAATATCGGACAACCCGGCGTTCACTCTCGACGACCGCGAAACCCGCCGCAGCGGCCCCACCTACACCGTCGATACCCTCGAAGAACTCCACGCCGAAGGCCACACCAACCTCCTCCTCATCCTCGGCCAGGACGCCGTCAACGACCTTCCAACCTGGAAGAACCCCGAACGGATCCTCGAACTCGCCACCATCGCAGTCGCCCTCAAACCCTGGCAACCCCCCGAACAATCCAAAATCCAAAATCCAAAGTCCGAAATCATCGAAATGCCCCCCGTCGCCATCTCCTCCACCCTCATCCGCCAGCGCGTCTCAGCTGGCGAGCCCATCCGCTACCTCGTCCCCGCGGCGGTCGAAGCCTACATTCGCGAACACCACCTCTACCGCGACGGCTCCCCCTCGCCCGCGGGGACGGGAGCACTTTGAGCGCGCACGTTCGTACACGGGCGGCACGAGCCACGGTTCGAGAAGCGGTCTTTCCCGAGTTCGCCGGGTTGTCCGGTCCCCAGGCGCCTGCGTTAGCTCGCGCGACGCGCTCGTCGACCAAGCGCATGACCTCCACCACGCAACTGGCCCTCGCCGGGGAGCGTGGGCGCTCGCCGTGCACCATGCGCTCAGTAGCTGTGAAAGAACTCAGTAGCTGTGGAAGAAGAGGTATTTCGCCGGGTCCACATAGCCGCCGTTGAAGCGGATTTCGAAGTGGAGGTGCTCACCGGTGGTGAAGCCCGTGACGCCGGAGACGCCGACCTGCGTGCCCGCGCTGACCCGCTGACCTGGCGAGACGAGGATTGCGCTCATGTGCGCGTAGAGCGTGGTCCAACCCTCGCCGCAGTCGATAATCACGTGGTAGCCGTAGCTGTATGTCAAGTACTCGGTGGCAATGACCGTGCCATCGCAGGCCGCGTAGATCGGCGAATTGCGGTAGCTGTACAGGTCCAGGTCGATGCCCGTGTGATACGTGCCGCCGCCCCGATCGGTGCCGAACGGGTCGCTCACGCCGTTCCACTTCGCGAGAGGGTACGAGAACTTGCCACTGCCACCCGGAGCCGGTGCGCCCGTCCCGGGAGGGGCCGACCCTGACCGCGCCGGAGCCGGTGGCGGCGGCGGTGGCGGCTTCACCGTGGCGCCCGGCAACAGGACGAACTCGCCGGTCTTCAAGGATGAGGCGTCCGCGATCGCGTTCGGCCTGTAGTTGACGACCGTGTCCACGGCGATGTTGTCGTACTTCTTGACGATAGCCGACACGGAGGTGTCCGCGAGGCCGGTCACTTTGTACAGGATGCCATCCTTGCGCGGCACGAGGAGCTGCAGTCCGAGCGGCAGCAGGCTGCCATCCTTTCCGCCCACCGTCGGGTTGTTGTCCAGCAGAGTCCGCAGGGAGATGTTGAACTTCGCGGCCACAGCGCTGGTGCTGTCGCCAGGCTGGACGACGTACAGGGCGAACGGTTGTTTGGGGTCGACGAAATCGGCGAGGGGCTTCACGCCGGCGCCGACTTCACCCGAGACCGCGGCGGCCGAGGCGACGCCTGACGAGAAAGCAGACGTGGGCGAGATGCCGCCTGCCGCCCGCACGCTCGCGATATCGGCCGGGGAAGTGCGGATGGCGACAGACTGCTGCGTCTGGTTGCTGGCGCCCGGCCGGAAGTACCCGTAGGAACGCGGCTGCGAGCCGCCGGCCACGCCGGACAGCGCGAAATCGGGCACCGAAACCGCGGACGTTGCGTTGGAGAGGCTCGGATAACGGGCCGCCAGGGAGACAGCGAGCACCACGACCGCCACAACGAGGAGATGGACGACGATTCTTCCATCGCGCCTGCTGTGAGCGTGGGATCTGGCTCGTGTTCCGTGCGTTCCCATTCTTGCGTGGGTCAGGATTAGCGGTGGCTGAAAGCCATCGCACGGGCTGAGCGCCCACCTGACCTTTCCCGCGTCCTCCCTTTCGCGCTGTCCCCGGCCGCAGTGATAGCGTGGCCGGCACACGTTTGCCGTTGGAACGTGAATCCCATCACTACTACAATGAATAGTAACTCGGTTCCGACGCTACGGCTAGGCGAGTCTCGGACGCTTTCCTGGGCCGGCTCAGGTTGGCTCCGGGCGACGAAACGACCGGGTATCCAGCGATGGGCGGCTTCAATTCATCGGTGGGCGCATTGGGAGGAACCGCAGTGCTTGAAACCTGGTACGTCGCATTCTGGGCCGGCCTGGTCAGCCTGGCAGCCTCGACCGTAGTCCTTGCCCGCTCGATCCGTTGGTATTCAGGCCGGGCGTCTGGCCTGACGGCAACCGCTGACTCGATGTCGTTGCAGCCCAGAGCGGTGCCCCGGTACTCGCCGCGGCCCTTCTCGTTGGGGATGGGGCTGCTCTGGGTCGCAAGTGGAGCACTACTCGTCAGTCTCATCGCGCGCACGGTCGCGGCCCAGGCGCCGCCGATGTCCAACATGTGGGGGTACTTTCTGGCGATGGGCTTCGCGATGGCAGCCTTCGCCGCATGGTTCGGGCAGCGCTACCGGGAGCCAGCATTGCCGCTGGTGGTGGCGCTTGTTGTGCTCTTGGGCCTGCTCGCTTCCGAGCGGTCGTTTGACTCGGCGATCCGCCCGCTTATCCCCGCCCTGCAGGCGAACCGGCTCCTGACAATACATGTCACAATCATGACGCTCTCCTATGCGATGATCACGACCGCGAGCGCGGCGTCAGTCCTCTACCTGGTCAAATCCTACTTCCCGGGGTTTCCCGGACTCCCTCCCACTGAGAAAGCGTCCCGAATCGCCCACACCGCGGCTACGATGGCTCTTCCGTTGTTGACCGTTGGTATTGCTTTCGGCGCCTACTGGGCCAACAGCGCCTGGGGACGTTACTGGGCGTGGGACCCGAAGGAGACGGCCTCGCTCCTCACTTTGCTGGTGCTGGTGGAGTACGTGCATATGCAGGGTCTGCGGAAGTGGAGAGGACGGCGAGCCTCGTGGGTGCTTGTCATCGCCTTCGGAAGCATCGTGTTTAACATGGTGGCAGTGAACTTCTGGGTCACGGGGCTGCACTCCTATGCGAAGTGAAGTGAACACCAGCAACTCGAGCCGCCGCCCGCTGATGGTGGCGGCCGGGGTTGTGGTGCTTGGCGCCGGCCTGGTCGCCGTCCTGGCGTTCGCGGGCGTTGTTGGGCAGCAGGGCGAACCGCGGACAGCGCCCCAGGTCAGCTTTGGGCTCGCAGACGGCGGCGTGGTTGATTTTGTCCAGCCAGGGAGTGATTCCCGCGTGGTGGTCGTGAATTTCTTCGCTTCGTGGTGTCCTCCCTGCCGGGACGAAGCACCGGCCCTGCGGACAGTCTGGAAAGGACTGGAGGGAAAGGAAGACGTAGTCATGGTGGGGATCATCTTCAAAGATGATCCCGCCGCGGCACGAGGCTACATGGAAGACTATGACCTTGGCTTCGAGGCAGTCGAAGACCTGGGCGGAGCCCTGGCCAGGGCCTTCCGCGTTACCGGAATCCCCAAGACGTTCGTCATCTCGCCGGCCGGACGGGTGGTGCTGGTGCACTTCGGCGCAATAAGCGCGGAGCAACTGATGGCTGCGATTGAGGAAGCCCGGTTGCAGGAATCGTGACACAACTGCTGGACGAGCTCCGCCTTCGAGCCGATGCGGTTTCCGGCGCGTTGGTGGTGCTCGGGCTGGTGTGGTTCAGCCGCCGCTGGGCGAAGGGCAACGAGCTAAACCGCGGTCTGTTCGAAGACTCCCTCTGGTACGGGATTATCGCTGCCCTTGCTGCTGGCCGGACGGTTTGGATCGTTACCGAGGCTCCCAACCTCTACCGGTACCCCCTGGACCTGATAAGAATTCAGTCCGGAGTGGATTTCCCCACGGCCGTCACCGCATTCGCCCTCATGGGCTGGTGGCGGAGTCGCAAGGGACGGAGCGCCGTTGCGGAATTCACCGGATTGGCACTGCTGCTCGCCGCGGCCGCATGGGCTGCGCTGTGTCTCTTCCGCCAGGACTGCTACGGCCGGGCTGGCCCGTACCCCTTCGCGGTGCCGTTTGCCCAGTTCAGCGAGCCGAGGTTGCCGATCGGGGTTTATGAAGCGATGCTCCTGGCCGCGGCCGGTCCGCTCCTCCTCAGCCTGCGGCTCAAGCCGCCGGCGTTACTCTGGGCGGCGTTGAGCGCTCTGGCGCTCACGGAATTTCTCATGGAGTTCGGCCGGGTTGGCGGCATCAGCCGCTTCACCTCGTCCTGGCGCTGGGGATGGCTTGTGCTGGCAGGCGTGACCGTCATTCTCAGCTTCGTCGCGAACCGCAGGAGTCCTCCAATGGGCGAATCCGGCCCATTCTCTACGACCCCGAGTAGTAGTACGCTTGCGTCCACGATCCCTCGAGAGAAGCAGCAATGACCCGAACCTCCAGGCGTTCGAACCCGAAGTCCGGCGCGGGACCGTCCGCGAATCCTTCCGGCCGTGACCGCGGTCCAAGCTGGGAGCCGGAGGGCGGCGTACCCCGGTACATCACGTTCCCGGCCCAGACGGGCGGCGGCTGGGTCCCGAGCCTGGGCAGCATCGTCGCCGGGTCCGTGTTGATGATGACGTCCTATTTCGTCGCCGAAGCCGCACTGGCAGCTAACCCTCACCCACTCCATTGGCTGGCTGCCGTTGCCGGCGGACTCGTGGGTGGGGTGGGGCCGATCATTGCCGTCAGGGTTTTCGCCCGTTCTCGATAGGAGCGTCCAACCGTGAATCAAGCTCACCCTCAAGCACTCGAGCCCGGCGAGCCGGAGTTGATCGAGGACGGCGACGAGCTTCAGGAGCCCGGGCGGCAGCCGGGCCAGGACAGCAACTGGCGAGACGTCGGCGTGTTGGTCCTGGGGATCGCGGCGGTCGCCATTGCGATTGTGTCCGTGCAGTGGGTCCGGGAACGGGCCGTGAGTCCCCCAGCCACGCGGGCTGCCACGGGCGAGTATTCGTCACTCAACCTTGGGCCCGCCGGCGACGGGGCACCAAAGCTGGGGCAGCCGGCGCCCGGCTTTCAGTTGCTCGGTCCAGAGGGGGAAGTTGTCCGGCTGGAGGATTTCCGCGGTCGCCCGGTCCTGATCAACTTCTGGGCAACGTGGTGCGTCCCCTGCCGGAAGGAGACGCCGGACCTGGTTGGCTTGCAGTCCGAGTGGGGAACAACGGTACAGATCCTGGGCGTGAATTACTATGAGTCCAGCAGCGCCGTACAGGAGTTCGCGAGGAACTTCTCCATGAACTATCCGTTACCACTCGACAGCGATGGGCGGGTTAGCGGTTCGTACAAACTCACCGGTCTTCCGGAGACGTTCTTTCTCGATGCGGAGGGCGTCATTCGCGACCACCGCATCGGCCAGGTCCGCCCGGAGGTGGCGAAGTGCATCGTCGAGGGCATCCAGGTGGGCAACCACGACCCCAAGGCATGCCGGTGATGGATTGATGGATTGGGTCCTGGGCTTCGACCGCGGCGCTCCTGGTCTCCTGCTGGCATTCACGGCCGGTGGGGTAAACAGCCTGTCCCCCTGCTGCCTCGCCATGACGCCGGCCTTCGTCGCGCACCTGGCGGGGGTGGAGGCCGAACGCGTCGATCGACGACGGCAGGTGCTGAGCCACGCGCTCATCTACGTGCTCGGGTTTTCGCTGGTCTTCGTCGCTATCGGCGCCGGTATCAGCCTCGCCGGACTAGCCCTGGCGGACCAGCGCGCACTCCTCTGGAAGGTCGGCGGGACGGTCGTGATCGGCTTCGGACTGATACAGATGGGGGTGCTGCGCGTCCCCATCTTGAGGAGGTCGTTTGAAGCGCCCCGTCCCGGAGGCATGGCCGCCGGGTACGGCCGCTCGTTCCTGGTCGGCGCTACCTACTCCATCGCCTGGACTCCCTGCATCGGGCCCGTGCTGGGGGCGATTTTGACAAGCGCCCTTGTGCTGGGGAACGTGTGGCAGGGGATGGCCCTGCTGTCGGCGTTCGCTCTGGGGATGGCCATCCCGCATATCGGGACGGCCCTCGCCCTGCATCGAATGGGCGCCCTCCAGCAGTTCATCCACCGGCACGCCGTCGCGGTGGAGCGGTCATCGGGGTTGGTGATGGTGGCGATGGGAGTCCTGATTTTCACAGGCACCCTGATCGAGATCTTCCGCTACTTCCAGGCCTTCACCTTCGTGCTCTGACACCACCCTCGCGCGACGGATGATCGCCATGGGCCGCGCCCGGCGCCCACCCCGTCACCGTGCTCTGCCCAGCCCGCGGCCGAACCGGGGCTTTGCGCGCGGCGTCAATCGGCGCAACTCGTCTCCGACTTGCGGCATGGCTCCTTCTCGGGGTTGTTCGGATCGGCCCTCGCCTTGCAGTTTTCCGAAGGGATACAGGCCTGATCCGTGACCGCGGCCACCTGCGCGCGCAGCGCCGTCTCGTCCTCCGTACCGAAGCTGATGAGGACGCGGTCGAGGTCAGCCAGGCTCGAAAACATGATTGAGTCGACACGGACGCCGTTGACGAAGAACTTGAGGGTCTCAGCGCCGGTGTTGCAGTACGACTGGCCGTCGAGCTTGAGGCAGGTATCCGTGACCTCGCCGCCGATGGAACGGAAGAACTCGTCCCAGGTCGTCTGTTCTCGATGAATGTGCACGACACTCGTGCGGGGGGCGTGAATGTCCACGTTCGGGCTGCGTTGCTTGTCTTCGGTCGAAAGAAACTGGGGGCGGTTGAAATCGACCGGACGGCCGCGCAGGACGACGGAGATGTCTGCGTGATCGTGGATGGGCTGACGGAGTTCGCCGCCGGGGCTGAAGACCGGCGCGGGCGTGGCCCCCGCCGCCCCTCCGTCGTCCCGCAAGAGGCTGGAACCAAAGAACCCGAGCACCCCGCCGAGCAGCAGGGCCCCAGCGAGTCCCGCTCCGAGGACGCGTGCTGTTCGAGGCGTGCGGCTTGATTCGGTGGGCGGCGCCGGCTGCACCGGCGGCCGGGCTTGCGGGTTACGCTTTCTCGCTGAAGTCATGAAACTGGTTCTCCCCTTTACGGTTGCAGGTCAGAGGCTGGCCGGGGCGGCTACTTCCCGGTGGCGCCCATCATCCGGGCGCTGGAACACAAGGCCGGCTCTGGCGGCGCCTCCGGCTACGATGTCTGCGTCATGGGGATCCCGTGGTTAGCCGCCACCGCCATCACCTCGCCGCCTCAGGGCATGATACTACATGTGGTCGTACTAACGGCATCCGCACTCGCCGGCCCCCGCCGGCGCGCTCCAGGTCTCCACGCGCGTTCAGTTCGGCAGCAGGGAAGCCTCAGCGAAAGCGCGGAGGAAAGGCTCCGCAGCGATGCCAACAGCGACCACGGCAGCCGCCGATGCCAGAGTGGCGGCAGCCGCCCACCGGCCCAGCACGGGCACGGGGTTTGCGAGTTCGCCAAAGTACGCCGGGGCAAGGACCCGCGCGTAGTAGGCGATTGAAACGACGGTATTGACGACAGCCAGCACCGCCAGCCAGGAGTAGCCAGCCTCAATTGCCGCACCGAAGAGCACCAGCTTTGCGAAGAACCCGGCCAGCGGCGGGACGCCGATGAATGACAGGAAGGCGATCGTCAGGGCGCCGGCGAGCCAGGGCCGGGACCGCGCGAGGCCCGTGTAGGCGGCCAGTTCAGAGCGCCCTCGCAGCTCGGTGACCACGCCGAAGGCGGCTACGTTGCCGAGGACATAGGCAAGGAGGAAGAACAGCAACGAGGGTAGAGCGAGGTCGCTCCGTTCCAGCGCGACGACAGCCATGAGGCCGTAGCCTGTTTGGGAGACGGCCGACCAGCCCAGCAGCCGTCGCACGTCGTCCTGCCAGAGGGCGGCGAGGTTCCCGAGCGTCATCGTGGCGGCCGCGAGAATGGCGATCAGCGGCCGCCATTCGATGCTGTCGGACGGCATGGCAAGCACAAACCGGGCGAGAAAAAGGAAGCCGCCGACCTTGGGGATCGAAGTGACGAAGGCGGCCACTGGCGCGGGCGCGCCCTGGGCCACATCCGGCATCCAGGCATGTGCGGGGGCGGCGCCAGTCTTGAAGGCGAGTGCGAGGATGACGAGGGCAGCGCCGACGATGAGGGCCATGTTAGCGCCACTCTTCGGCAGCCCGGCTTCCAGGCCAGAGAGCGTGGTGGACCCCGCCAGGCCGAACAGGTAGGCCACACCGATCAACGAGCCCACGCTGGTGAAGGCGCCGAGCAGGTAGTACTTGATCGCCGCCTCGGAGGCCGGCGACGAACGGCGGTGGTAAGCGGCGAGCACGAAGCCCGTGGCGGACGAAAGCACCATCGCCACCAGAAACTCCTTGAGGTCCGTAGCCCCGGCTAGGAGGATGGCGCCGAGCGAGGAGAAGATCAGGAGGGTGTAGTACTCACCGTGGCGCGGGTCACTCCTGAACCACGGGACGGAAAGTCCGATGACCACGGCGGTGGCCGCAAGAATGATGAGCTTCGCCCAAACGGCGGCGTCGTCGCGGGCGTACGTCCCCGTGAACGTGAGCTGTTCCGGCCCCCAGAGCATGACGACGCTCACGGCCGCCGCGGCAGTGACGCCCCCCAGAGCCAACAGCGCAGCGCCGGCCTGGAAGCGCCGCGGCGCGAAGAGCGCGTAGAAGAGGACTACCACGCCGAAGGCGACGAGAATGATTTCGGGGACGACGTCGGCGACCATTGAGGCCATGTCCATGTCCTCAGGCTCCACCTGGACCAGCGACACGAGGTCTGGACGGACGTCCGGGTCGCCGGCCGAGGCGACCCGCCAGGTTGAACCCGAATCGAGAGGCCAGGCGGTCAGCCCTGAGCCGCCTCGCTCGCTCATTCGCGACCTACCAGCGGACCCGCAAAACT
>PNKC01000051.1 GCA_013822275.1 Anaerolinea sp.
GATTCCTTCCTTCCGGAGCTTTCTTAGTTGCCTGCCTGCTTGGTCAGCGAGGCGGCGATGTTTTTCGGAACTTCTTCGTAGTGGTCGAATTCCATGCTGTAGCTCGCGCGGCCCTGGCTCAAGGAGCGCAAGTCCGTGGAGTAGCCGAACGTTTCTGCGAGCGGGACCATGGAGTGGACGATCTGCGTCTTGCCCATGGATTCCGTGCCCATGATGATCCCGCGGCGGCTGTTGATATCACCCACCACGGCGCCGAAATAGTCTTCGGGCGCGCGCACTTCGACCTTCATGATCGGTTCGAGGATGACGATCCCGGCCTTGCGGGCTGCTTCCTTCACGCCGATTGAGCCGGCGTTCTTGAAGGCCATCTCGGACGAATCGACGGCGTGCGTCTGGCCGTCGAGGAGGCTGACCTTGACATCGAGCACCGGATAGCCGGCGAGGATGCCGCCCTGGAGCGCCTCCCTGGCACCCTGCATCACCGGGTTGACGTATTCCTTCGGGACGGAACCGCCCACCGTCTTGTTTTCGAACTGGAAGCCCATGCCCCGCTCCAGCGGTTCGATCTCCAACTCAACCACGCCAAACTGGCCGCGCCCCCCGCTCTGGCGGACGAACCGCCCTTCGGCCACCGCCTTCTTTGTAATCGCTTCGCGGTAGCTCACCTGAGGCCGGCCAACGTTCGCCGCCACCTTATGCTCGCGGAGCATGCGGTCCACGATCACTTCAAGGTGGAGTTCGCCCATGCCTGAAATCAGGGTCTGCCCGGTCTCTTCGTCGAACGTCCAGTGGAAGGTCGGGTCTTCCTCGCTCATCTTCATAAGCGAGTCGCCCATTTTATCCTGGTCTTCCTTGCTCTTCGGTTCCAGGGCGACGCGGATCACCGGCTCGGGGAACGTGATGTTCTCGAGGATAATGGGCTCATCCTGGCTGCAAAGCGTGTCGCCGGTGAAGGTCTTCTTGAGGCCGACCGCGGCGGCGATGCCACCGGCGTAGATGGCCTCCGCTTCCGAGCGCTGGTTTGCGTGCATCATCAGCACGCGGCCGATGCGCTCCCGCTCGCCCTTGGTGGAGTTGTAGATGTTTTCGCCGGCCTTCAGCACGCCACTGTAGACGCGGAAGTAGGCCAAGCGTCCAACATACGGGTCGGTGACGATCTTGAAGGCGATGGCGCTGAGCGGCTCACTGTCGGACGCGTGCCGGACGACTTCGCCACCGTGCTTGGGGTCCACCCCCTTGACCGGCGGAATGTCCACCGGGCTCGGAAGATAATCGACCACTGCGTCGAGCATGAGCTGGACGCCCTTGTTTTTCAGCGCTGAGCCGCAGAGGACAGGTGTGGCGAGATTCGCCAGGGTCGCGCGGCGGATAGCCGTCTTGAGTTCGTGTCCGTTGATCTCGTGGCCTTCGAGATAGCTCAGCGCGATCTGGTCATCGACGTTGCCGATGCCTTCGACGAGGCGGAGGCGCGTAGCCGTGGCCTCCGCCAAGAGGTTGGCCGGGATCGGGCGGCGTTCGGGGACAGCGCCCTTTTCACCACCGAACCACCACCAGCACATCTCCACGAGGTCGATGCAACCATCGAACTCCGCTTCGACGCCGACCGGGATCTGGATCGGCACGGGGTTGGCGCCGAGACGCTCGACCATCATATCGACGGTGCGCCAGAAATCGGCGCCGGTGCGGTCCATCTTGTTGACGAAAGCGATGCGAGGGACGGCGTAGCGGTCCGCCTGGCGCCAGACCGTTTCGGATTGCGGCTCCACGCCCGCAACCGAGTCGAAACAGACCACGCCACCGTCGAGGACACGGAGGCTGCGCTCCACCTCGGCCGTGAAATCGACGTGGCCGGGAGTGTCGATGATGTTGATCGAGTGGCCGTTCCACTCGGCGGTGGTGGCGGCGGAGGTGATGGTGATGCCCCGCTCACGCTCCTGCTCCATCCAGTCCATGGTGGCGCTGCCTTCGTGGACTTCACCGATTTTGTAGGTCTTGCCCGTATAGAAGAGGACGCGTTCGGTCACGGTCGTCTTACCCGCGTCAATGTGGGCAATAATACCGATGTTCCGGATGCGTTCGATTTCGATCAGGCGAGCCATAGTCTCCTAAAGCCTTCTAGTCCGGGCCGCTTACCAGCGGTAATGGACGAAGGCGCGGTTCGCCTCCGCCATGCGGTGGGTGTCGTCACGTTTCTT
This sequence comes from Anaerolinea sp., assembly GCA_013822275.1. Classification (GTDB taxonomy): domain Bacteria; phylum Chloroflexota; class Dehalococcoidia; order Tepidiformales; family Tepidiformaceae; genus PNKC01. Next base: position 2,196 of record PNKC01000051.1, read on the forward strand.
GATCGCGGAGCCGGTGTTGTTGGCGGCGTCGAGCAGTTCGCTGGCCAGCCGCTCGGACATCGAACGCCCACCACGGGTGCGGGCCGAGCCCAACAGCCAGCGCATGGACAGGGCAAGCCGGCGGTCCGGGCGAATCTCCACCGGCACCTGGTAGGTCGCTCCACCAACGCGGCGGGGCTTCACTTCCAGGACCGGTGTCGTGTTGCGGACGGCCTGCTGGAAGACATCCAGCGGATCGCGGCCAGTTTGCGACTGGATGCGGTCAAAGGCGCCGTAAACGACCCGCTCGGCGGTGCTCTTCTTGCCCCGCGTCATGAGCTTGTTGATGAGCACCTGCACGTTGACCGCGTTGTAGCGGGCATCGGGCGGCGTGGGGCGCCGTTCAGGTCGATTGCGTCGGGCCATGCTTCAGACTCCGGTTGGTTGGCTTGCGAGCCAGGCTACTTCTTGCGGCCGGCGGGCTGGGCATTCTTGCGAGTGCCGTACTTGCTGCGTCCCTGCTTCCGGTTGTTCACGCCGGTCGCGTCCAGGGCGCCGCGGACGATGTGGTAGCGGACGCCGGGGAGGTCCTTCACGCGCCCGCCGCGGACCAGGACCACGGAGTGCTCCTGGAGGCTGTGGCCTTCGCCCGGGATGTACGCGGTGACTTCAATGCCGTTGGTGAGCCGGACGCGGGCAACTTTGCGAAGGGCCGAGTTTGGCTTCTTCGGTGTCTGCGTGCGCACCTGGGTGCACACCCCGCGCTTCTGCGGCGAACCCTTCCCGGTCACCTTACGCAGGCGCCCGGTGTGGGAATTGAAGCTGAAGAGCAGTGCCGGGGCGCCGGACTTCTTGCTCTTCGGCGTGCGGCCCTTGCGGACCAACTGATTGATGGTCGGCATTCCTGCTTCCCCTGCTTTCAGCGTGCCGGGTCATCCCGGCGATTCGGGCTGGCCCTCAAAGGTCAGTTTGGGGGCTCGGCGTCGTTCCAAATTCAAGGCACGAAAACAGGCCGAAAAGCCTGTTCGTGAACTGCGCCCCGTACCGTCTTTGGTTCAGGGCCGTCTTCAAGCACTCAGCTTCGCGACCTGCCGAACTGTTTCAAGCTCCGCCAGTCTTTAAGCGCCGAACGAGAAGGTTACCACAGCACCTCGCTGTGTCAACCGGACGAGGGGCGCGTTGGGCCTTGTTATGCACTGCACCAGATTGCCACCGAACAGTCCACAGCCCCGCCCTTGGCCGGGCAGTGGGGACGGCCGTTAGTTGCAGTAGGCGGCCTCCTGACCAAAGGCCCGCCAGGCGACATTGTCCTCCCCGTCGCATCGGGGGCGCCGAAGGCGAGAGCCGGAGGCGCCCCCACCCCAAACTCGATTTCCGATTGCCGATTGCCGATTGACCGGTGAGACCACGATCGCCCGCTCGGGCCTCGGGCCTGCCCGTACTGGGGCCGCCCCCTACACTCGCCTGAGTGAACGTCGAGGCGCTCCCCTACACGCTCCTCCTCATCCTCACCGAACTCGCAGTTGGAAGCCTCTGGATCACCCTTGGGAGTGACCTTCGGGGCGGCGTGACCCGCGGGTTCGTGATGACGATGGCCCTTTGCGTCGCCATCACCGCCGGACTTGCTTACTGGACCGCGTCCGGCATTGATGTTGGCGGCGACGTGGACGGCTACCGGATCAACAACAGCTGGTTTGAGCCGGCGAAGCGCGCCCTGTTGGTGGTGGCCGTGACAAGTACGATCTACATGTTCTCCGTCTTCATGGGCTGGGACCCGATCGGCCGCTTTGCCGGCATAGCCGGTTCGATCGCTGGCGCCGTGGCCGTTTCGACCCTAGCGTCGATGCTGGCACCGCCTGCCTGGGGATACCCCGGCGAGCTGCTGGCCCTGCTCGGCGGCACCTTCGCCCTCGGGGCGGTTTCTGTGTCCATGGTCTGGGGCCACTGGTACCTCACGGAAGGGTCCCTCCCTTCCTGGCCGCTCCGCGACCTCGCCTGGGTGCTGATCATCGCGCTCGGGTTCCAGGCGGCAGTGCTCGTGCTGAATGTGGCGATGCCGGTGCGCGAAACACCGGCTCCGGCAAACCCGGTCGATGTGAGCATCTTCGCCAACCCGGCGTTCTACCTGCGCATCGGCGTCGGCATCGTCTTCCCGCTCATCCTCGCCGTGCTTTCGTTGCGGACCACGGCAATGCGCGCGATGCAGAGCGCCACTGGCCTCCTCTACATCTGCATGGGGGCGGTCTTCGTGGGGGAAGTGCTCGCGAAAGGCTTGATGTTCCTGACCGGCCGGCCCGTGTAAACGCGGAGGGCCGACGGTACTTCGTAGGCTTCGCAATCTGGTAGGATTGCCGCCGGAAACATCCCGTAACAGGAGACACCGCGGTGCACCGCGAGGACGCCTGGAACATCCTGCTCGAATACTCACGCGAAGAGCGCACCCGCAAGCACGGCATCGCCGTTGAAGCCACGATGCAAGCCTACGCGAAGCTGCTTCACGAGGATGTCGAGAAGTGGGGCATTACCGGCCTCCTCCACGACTTCGACTGGGAGATCCACCCAACCGAGGAGCTTCACCCGAGGGAAGGCTCGAAGCTCTTGGCGGCGCGCGGCGTGCCGGAGGACATCCGCTACGCCATCCTCTGCCACGCGCCCTTCCTCGGCATGGAGTACACATCCAAGATGGACCGGGCGATCTTCGCCTGCGATGAGCTCTCCGGCTTCGTCATCGCCTGCGCGCTGGTCAAGCCAGACAGGTCTCTCTCGGCGATCGAGCCTTCCTCCGTCCGCAAGAAGATGAAGGACAAAGCCTTCGCCCGCGCCGTAAACCGCGACGACCTGATCAAGGGGGCGGCCGACCTCGGCGTGGAACTGGACGAGCACATTCGCTTTGTCGCCGAAGCCCTGAAGCCGGTCGCCCAAGAACTGGGTGTAGCGCCCTGAGCCCTGAATACCTGGAACGCCAACACCAGACCACGAATCGGAGGATCGAGTGAGGAACGAACAGGTCCCAGACCGGAACATCGCCATGGAACTGGTGCGCACGACGGAGGCCGCCGCCCTGGCGGCGGCGCGCTGGGTGGGCCGCGGCGACAAGAACAGCGCCGACGGCGCCGCCGTGGCGGCCATGCGCTCGATGCTCGACACCGTGGACATGGACGGCCTGATCGTGATCGGCGAGGGCGTGAAGGACGAAGCGCCCATGCTCTACAACGGCGAGCACGTGGGCAACGGCAGTGGCGCCCAGATGGATGTCGCGGTGGACCCCCTTGAGGGTACGCGGCTCACGGCCGAAGGGCGCCCGGGTGCGGTCAGCGTCATCGCCGCGGCCCCGCGCGGCACGCTCTTCAACCCGCTCGATGTCTTCTACATGGAAAAGATCGCGGTCGGCCCGGCGGCGCGCGGCTGCATCGACCTCGCGGCGCCGATCAGCTGGAACATCGAGCAGGTGGCGCGCGCGAAGGGCATCAATAAGGAAGAAGTGACCGTCATCATCCTCGACCGCGACCGCAACACCGGTGTGGCGGACCAGGTGCGCGCCGCCGGGGCACGGATCAAGTTCATCACCGACGGCGACCAGCCAGCAGCCGTTTCCGCTGCTATCGAGGGGACGGGCGTCGATATGCTCCTGGGGATAGGTGGCTCGACGGAGGGGGTCGTCTCCGCCTGCGCCTTGAAGTGCGTCGAGGGAGACTTCCAGGGCCGCCTCTGGGCCCGCGACGACGAACAGGTGCGCTACGCCGCCGAACACGGCCTTAGCCTGACGAATATTCTGACGATCGACGACCTGGTCAAGAGCGATGACGTCTTCTTCGCGGCGAGCGGTGTCACCACGGGAGACCTTCTCAAGGGCGTGGAATACGTGGCGGGCGGCGCGCGAAGCGAATCACTGGTCATGCGGGCGCGCTCGGGCACCATCCGGCGGATCACGACGGAGCACCACTGGCGCAAGCTGCAGGGGATCACCGGGGACCGCTACGCGCCATAAGCGCCACGGCGCAGGCGCAGTTGGCCGCCCGCGTGCTTGAGGCGGGCGAGGCCGCCGTTCGCCAGCTGCCCGGCTACTCTTCGTCCGACTCGTTCGCGCCCTGAATGCCCTTCCTGGCGGGGATCTCCCTGGCCACGTCGCGGATCGTCTCGAGCACGCCATTGTTAACGGCATCACGCGCTGCGCGGATGGCGCTGAAGACGGCCCGCGCGTTGGAACGGCCATGGCCGATGACGGTCACGCCGTCCACGCCGAGGAGCTGGGCGCCACCGTATTCGGTGTAGTCCAGCCGACGCTTCACCTTCCGCAGCTCGGACATGAGGATGAGCCCAGCGGCGCGGTTCCAGGGCGTCAGCTCAACGGCCTTGCGCAGTTCGCCAAACATCAGCTCGGCCATGCCCTCTGCCGTCTTGAGGACGACGTTCCCGGTGAATCCGTCCATCACGGCAACGTCGCAGACACCTTTCGTGAGGTCCTTGCCTTCAACGTTGCCAATGAAGTTGAGCCGGCTGCCACGCAACGCCTCGTTCACGTCGATCGTGAGCTGGTTGCCCTTGGAATCTTCTTCTCCGATAGAGAGCAAGCCGACGCGCGGCTTTTCGACGTTGTAGACCCGCTGCATGTAGGCGGCGCCCATGTAGGCGAACTGGACGAGGTGGATCGGACGGCAGTCGGCGTTCGCGCCGACGTCCAGCATCATCGTCAGCCTGTTCTCGCCCGTGGGGAAGACCGTCCCGAGGGCCGGCCGGCCGATGCCCTTGATCCGGCCCAGGGTGAGGAGCGCGGCGGTCATGGCAGCGCCGGTGTTGCCGGCGGTGACGAACGCGTCCGCGTCGCCATTCTTGACCAGGCGGAGGCCCACGTTGATGGAGGAGTCGGGCTTGGAACGCGCCGCCTCGGTTGGAGACTCATCCATCTCGATGACGTCCGCCGCTTCGACGATGCGCAAGCCGGGGATCTCCGTCGTGCCCTCCATCTCCGCGCGGATGGCATCGGCCCGGCCGACGATGGTGAGCTCGACGCCCAGGCCGCCAGCCGCCATCAAGGCCCCCGCTACGATCTCCTGGGGCGCGTTGTCGCCGCCCATCGCGTCTACCGCGATCCGCGCCGTCATCCCTGCATCCTCCGGACAATCAGGATCATGCGTTCGCTCTCGTTCGTCAGCGGGCCGAGGTCATAGTCGCCGTAGACATCCACGAGCACCAACCCCGCGAGGCTCAGGAGGAGTTCGATTTCAAAGCGGTAGACGTAGCGCAGGCGGTGTTCGCTCTGCCAGCGCCGCACAAGGCCGTCCTCACTGGTCTGTTCGTAGGTCACGCGCAGCCAGCGCGTTTGAGCAGCCAGGTCGTCCTCGTGTACCTGCCAGGCGTCAAACCGGGCGCCGTCCGCCGTTTCGCCGCTGAAGGTGAGGATGGGCTGTCCGTTTGCCGATCCGTCCAGCCAGAGTGAAGGTCCGGGCAGGTCAATCGCCAGGAGACCGTTGAACTGGAGGGCCTTCGCCAGTTGGCCAAGCGTGGCTACCTGCTCCTGGGCGTCTTCGCAGTAGAGAAAGACATCGGCGGGGACGAGCGCCAGCCCGTAGTGCTCTTCCTCCAACGCCAGGTCGATCACGCGTCCCTCGATGAACTCGGCGTCGAGCACGTCGTCCTCGGCGCGTTGGCGGGCGATGGCAAGCATCGCGGGCGACGCGTCGATGCCCACCACGGTGTGTCCCGCCCGGGCGAGTTCCAGGGCGATGCGCCCTGTCCCGCAGCCAACTTCCAGCACTGGCCGGTCCGTGCGTCCAGCGTAGGAGAGCCAGAGGCCAGTGTCGTCCCGGCGATCGCCGTGGATGGCATCGTAGAAGCGCGCATCGATCACGTAGGGGTCAGCCATTGGCTGGATGGTAGAGGCGTGGAGAGGTCTGGTCGATTCGCTCTACGCCTGCCCCGGGCCGTGCCCGCCGCGTTCTCGCGCCAGCAGCCGCGCGTAGCCGAGGTAGTCAGGATCCTGGTGCGTGACGTGGGCAGGGATGAGTGACTCGGCGAGGGCGTTCATCGTGCTCTTCGTCATGGCCAGAGACATGGGGTCCTTCGCGAGGAGCTTTTCGGCGAGGGCTCGGGCGCGCGGCATCAGCTCAGCATCGGGGACGCGGTGGTTGACGAATCCCCAGCGCAGCGCATCGTCCGCGCTGAAGCGGTCACAGGTCATGACCAGCTCCTTCGTCCGGGCTGGCCCAAGTTCGCGCATCAGCCGGGGGAGCGAGTTCCAGGTCATCGGGATGTCCAGGTCCACCTCCGGGATGGAGAACCAGGCCGACTCTGCGGCGAGGCGAATGTCCACGCAAGCCAGGAAGACAACCGCACCACCGATGGCCAACCCGTTGACAGCGCCAATAGTGACCTGGGGGAGCGACTCCAGAGCGGCGGCCGTCCGGTTTCCGGCCGAGTTCCGGATGCGTTCGGCAAGCGGGTCGGCCTGCTCGTTCGCGGCGGCAAGCGCGCGCGGGGCCTCCGAGGACCGCCCGCCCAGGTCCGCGCCCGCGGAGAACGCGCGGCCCGCGCCGGTGAGGATGACCACCCGGGCGACAGCGTCATCGGCAAGCTGGCGGCACGCCTCCTGGACCTCCTGGTGCATGCGGAAGTTGATGGCGTTCAGTTTCTCCGGGCGGTTGAGGGTAATCGTGACCAGGCCGCGAAGCTGTTCGTCCCGCTGGATGAGGATCGTTTCCAACCACGCCTCCGCGCGGCTGACGGGCCGCGCCGGGAATAGTGACGCCCAGGTGCGCCCGGCTGCAAGAGGCGCGCTGCGTGAGGCGCTTCACAGAGCGATGTCTTCGCGCGTTCTACGCTGGATGGAGTGAATGATTGTTCACTCAGTTTTGTGGGTGAACACATAGCAGGAGCCCTTGCCAAAATGACCACCCTGCTCTCACCCGAACGGCTCGCCCGCTTCAGCACCCGCCGCCCGTGGGCCGTCGTCGCAATCTGGACCGTGTTCGTGGCTCTTGGCGCTGTCCTTGCCACGAACATCGGGAGCGTCCTCACCACGGAGATGGGGAACGCTGTGGAAAAGGACTCAGACATTGCCAGGCGCCTTATCGACGACCACTTCGGCGTCGAGAAGGGCCAGGAGTACGTCGTCGTCCAGTCGGCAACCGCGACCGTGGACGACCTGGTCTTCCGGCAGAAGCTGGACGCCGTCGCCGTCGCCCTTCGTGCGAACGGGGACGAAGTCGCCGCCGTCGTCACGTACACAGAGACCGGGGACAACTCGCTGGTTTCGAAGGACCGCAAGACCGCGCTGTTGCCGGTAGTCCTGCGGGGCGAGATCGGCGCGGAGGCGCAGGACGACGCCGCGAAGGTCCTTGAAACCACTCGCGCCTTCGACGGCAAGGACGGCTTCACGGTTGTCACCGGCGGTGTCGGAAGCGTCTCGAAAGTTTTCACGGAGACATCGGAGAAGGACGCCCAGCGGGGCGAAATGATCGGCCTGCCGGTGGCCCTCGTCGTCCTGGTGATTGTCTTTGGCGCACTGGTTGCCGCGGGTCTGCCAGTCGGCCTCGCTGTCGTCTCTATCGTTATCGCAATCGGTGTTTCGTCTCTGGTTGGCCAGGCGTTCGAACTGTCGATCTTCGTTGTCAACATGATCACGATGATCGGCCTCGCGGTAGGCATCGACTATTCGCTCCTCATCGTCCAGAGAGTGCGGGAAGAACGCTCCAGGGGATTGAGCCGCGACGACGCGATCGTCCGCGCCGGCGCGACAGCGAGCCGTGCCGTCGTCTTCTCCGGCCTCGCCGTCATCGTTGCCCTCCTGGGCCTGCTGATAGTCCCAAACACCATCTATCGGAGCATGGCCGCGGGCGCGATCATCGTCGTTTCGGTGGCGCTCATGGCGGCGACAACCCTGCTGCCGGCGGCCCTTCATCTTCTCGGCGACAAGATCAACCGGGGCCGTGTCCGCATCCCCGGGCGTAAGCCGAAGGCGAATGGGGAAGCTGGCGCGTTCTGGTCGCGCACCAGCAACCTGGTGATGCGGCACGCCGTCCTCAGCGTGATCCTGTCGGTCGGGCTGCTGCTGGGCGCGGCCTCGCCTCTGCTGGGAATCCGCCTCGGTTCGGCGGGCGTCAGCACACTCCCAGCAGACACCGACGCTGCCCGCGCCTTCGCCATCCTGGACAAGGAGTTCTTCGCGGGCATCATGGCGCCCACGGAGGTCGTCGTCCGCGACCGGGACGTGACGAGCGGATCAACGATGGACGCTATCGGCCGCTTGCAGGCGAGCATCGAGGCGGACGGTCATTTCGGGCCGGCGACCGTCACCGCGAGCCCCGACGGGCAAGTGGCGGTTGTCTCGGCGCCCTTGATTGGGGACTCCACCACCAACGGCGCGAAGGACGCAATCAAGCGAATCCGCGATGAGTACGTCCCAGCGGCGTCCAACAGCACCTCCGCCCAGGCCTACGTGGGCGGCGACACCGCCATCACCATGGACGCCGAAGGGGTGATCACGCAGTACACACCCATCGTGTTCGCCTTCGTCCTCGGGCTCAGCTTCATCATCCTGATGGTGGTCTTCCGCAGCATCGTCGTGCCGCTGAAGGCGATCATCATGAACCTGCTTTCCGTCGGCGCGGCGTACGGGCTGCTGGTCCTCATCTTCCAGCAGGGCGTTGGAAACGAACTCTTCGGCTTCTCCTCGTCGGAGACCATAGAGGCCTGGATCCCGCTCTTCCTCTTTGCCATCGTCTTCGGCCTGAGCATGGACTACCATGTCTTCCTGCTCACCCGCATCCGCGAGCGGTTCGACGAGACGGGCGACAACCGCGCCTCGGTCGCCTTTGGAGTGCGGACGACTGCCGGCATGATCACCGGCGCCGCGCTCATCATGGTGGCCGTGTTCGCAGGTTTCGCCGCCGGGGACCTGATCCCGATGCAGCAGTTGGGCTTCGGCCTCGCCGTCGCCGTGATCATCGATGCGACGATCGTCCGCACCATCCTCGTGCCAGCCAGCATGGCCCTCCTCGGCAACGTCAACTGGTACCTGCCGTCGTGGCTCAACTGGCTGCCGGAGGTGAACGTGGAAGGCGTCCCTCACCTCGCCACGACGCCGATCGAGGCCTGACCCGCGGACCAAAGTCCCGCAAGAAAGGAGGGCGCCACGCGGCCCCTCCTTTCGCCTTCCTTTCGCGGCCCGCCTGGGCGACGACGGCGAATTGCGGGAAGGCCAGCCGCGAATCTATGCTTGGTTCAAGCACTTCATCACCGAGAGGACACTCTCTTGCCATACTCCATCATCGAAACGTGCATCGGCTGTACGGCCTGCACGAAGCGCTGCCCGACCAATGCGATCACGGGCGAGCGCAACCAACTGCATGTCATCGACCCGACGCTCTGCATCGACTGTGGCGCCTGCGGGCTCGTCTGCCCGCCGGAAGCGATCATGGACACCTTCGGCGAAATGTGCCGCTCGCTGAAGAAGAACGAGTGGCCGAAGGCCGTCGTCATCGAAGACAAATGCATCGGCTCCGGGTGCGAACTCTGCATCAACATCTGCCCGTTCGACGCCCTCAGCCTGCAACACAGCGACCGCATTGACGACTTCTTCGGCGTCAGCACCGTTGATGAGAAGAAGTGCACCGGGTGCCGGCTCTGCGAAGACGTATGCGGCTGGGACGCGGTCCACATCTTCCCGCTCAAGGATGAGATCCTGAAGCCCTGGGAAACGCTCAGCGCGGAAGAGCAGCAGTTGGTCAAGCAGGCGCGCAAGGCCCTCGCGCGGTAAACGGACACGCGAGACAGAGACGTAGAAGGGGATGGCGAACGCCATCCCCTTCTACGTTGTCCCTCATGTCTGGCCGAGCAGTCCGTTGACGCGCGCCGCGAGGTCGAAGTCGCGGTCCGTGACGGCGCCCACATCGTGGGTTGAGAGCACAACCTCAACCCGGTTGTAGACGATGCGGAGGTCCGGGTGGTGGTCCATCACCTCGGCAACGATGGCGAGGCGCGTGACGAAGCCCATAGCCTCGATGTGATCCCTGAAGGCGAGCTTGCGGACGAGCCGCTGGTTCCCTTCGGCTTCCCAGCCGGGTATGGCGGGCAAGCGCCAAAGGACTTCTGCTTCGGAAAGCGGTTTGCGCATGGAGACTCCTTTGTCCGCCCTGAACCGCGCGACGGGGTATGTAACCTCTGGCGCCGATAGTATGGGTTCCGCGATGGAGTCGAAACGGCTGGCAAGCAAGAGAGGCGGCCGGAGGTGGTTCCTCGGCGCCGGTGGGACGGCGCTGGCGGGCGCGGCAGGCCTGGCAACCGTGGGCTGCGGCGGCGACGGCCCGAAGCAGCAGATTGCACCCCCAGGGACCACGCCGGGCGAGCCCTCGCCGGCGAAGGCCTCGGTGACGGCGATCGCGCAGCAGGGCAAGCGCGGCGAGACGCTTCGTTATACCGGCTTCGTCGCCAGCGACAGCTCCCAGGACCCGCACAAGACCCAGGCGGGGCCCTTCTACGGCCAGCAAGCGCTGGTCTTCAGCCGGCTCCTGGCCTATGAAAGCCAGATCACCGGTAAGCTGGCGCCCGACCTGGCGCTGGGCATGCCGGAACAGCCGGACGCCCTCACCGTCACCTTCCGGCTGAACCCCAACGCCCGCTGGCACGACAGCGACCCGCTCAACGCGCGCGCCGTCACCGCCAGGGATGTTGAATACAGCCTGAGGCGCCAGATCGACGGCGACCCTTCGTTCGTCCGGCAAGCCCGGTGGGCAAACATTGACTCTATCCAGGTCCCCGACGCGCAAACGGTGACCTTGAAACTGAAGGCTCCGCAGGCCGCCCTGCTCAACGCGTTCGCTGACGTCAACGCGTTTGTCGTCGCCCCGGAACTGGTGGAAAAGGGCCGGGACTTCGCGCCGGACTTCCAGGTCGGCAGCGGACCATTCCGCTGGGTGGAATGGTCCGAAGGGAAGTTCGCCAGCGTGGCCCGCAACCCCAAATGGCACGGCGGAGACGACCGGCCGCACCTGGACGGGGTGACCGTGTTCCAGCCGAAGAACACGGCTGAAGTCGAAGCCGACCTGCGCACAAAAAAGCTAGATGTTGCCCTCGTGGGGCGGCCCCAGGCGGACCGCCTGAAGAAGGTTGTACCGGCACTCCAGGAATCGACCATCGGCCACTCGCTCTTCTTCGGCATGCGGTTCTTCCTGCCCCAGTTTCCCTACAACGACTCGCGGTTCCGGGCGGCGGTGAGCATCGCGCTGGACCGGCGGGACATGCTGGAGCAGTTCTTCGCCGGCTCGGGAGAAATGAACCCCTGGGTCAGTTGGCCGATCACCCGCTGGAGCCTGCCCCAGGCTGAACTCGCGAACACCGCTGGCTACCGGCCCGGCGCGAACGGCCGCGCAGCGGACATCGCCGAAGCGAAGGCCCTCCTGGCAGCATTCGCCGCCGAGAAAAGCGTGCCCGAGGATCTGCCCCTCTTCGTGTTGGATGACGCTGAGAAGAACCTGCGCATGGGCAGCGTCATGCGCGACCAACTGCGCGATGCGCTGGGCCTGAAGGTGTCGATCTACCCGGTGCCGATTGGCGAACTCATTAGTCGCCTCCTCAGCGGCCAGGCGCCCTGGGCGGCCGGCCCGGATAACGGCTGGGTGGACCTGGACGAATGGGTCTTTCCCTACTTTCACAGCACCGGCACGAAGAACAGCTTCCCCATCCGGGATGCGGACCTGGACAAGCTGATCGAAGCCCAACGGGGTGAGCTCGATGAACCGCGGCGGCGGGAGATAGGGTTCGACATCCAGCGGAAACTGCTCACCCTCAACGCAGGTGTGAACTTCGTCAGCGAACGGGTTGTGGCCCTCGGATGGTCGTATGTGAAGGACTTCCCCCTTGACGCCTCCGACGGCTACCAGCACCGGTTCGCGGACTGCTGGATCGACCGGAGTGACCCCGCCGTCCGCGGGCGCGCCTAACTCGCGAGCTTGATCTCGAAGCGGTAACCGGCGCCCCGCACGGTCCGGACGGAGCGCGCGGCCTCGGTGGCGTGGAGCTTGCGCCGGATGTTTGAGACATGGCGGCGGAGGATCTGCTGATAGCGCGCGTCGGCCTCCGTGCCCCAGCCACGTTCGATGATCTCGCCCGCGCTGACAGTGCGATTCGGTTGGCTGAGGAGGATGGCGAGGATGTCGGCTTCCCGGTCCGTGAAGGCGACCTCTCCCTCCGCGCAGCGCAGGCGCCCGCGGACCGGGTCGAATTCGTACGGGCCAGCAACGACGAGGTCGGCCTCGGCCACGCCTTCGCGAGCCAGGGAGAGGATGCGCCGCTGGACCTGAGGTGACGCGAGTGTCCCGCGCACGATGCCGTCAATTTCTGGACGATAGGTACCGGGAATCGCGACGCCCGCTGTCGAATCGCCAAGGACGTGGAGGACCGGGACGAGGCGCCAACGGCGATGCTGCTGGAACTGGCTCACGACCGCCTGCTGTTCATCGACGGACATGTCCACAAGCACGAGCAAGTCGTAGATCGAAGTCGCGGCGGCGGCGAGGGCGGAATCCGCTTTCGCCGCGAGCTCGATGGTTAGCCGCTCCGAGAGAAGCGTGCGCCCTTCCATGGCGCGCGGGGTACCAGGGGCAATGGCGAGGACATTTGGCAAGGTGAACTCCCCCCGGCTGCGGCAGGAATCGGCGAGGAAGCCCGTTTTCCAGCTTCCACAGCGAGCCAGTGGAGAGATCGTATGAAATGCGGCCAGGTACTCGAATTGGGAGAATCCCCGTAATCAGCCGCCGGAAACCCACCCGCGGCCAGCGCGGCGCACCGTCTTCGCGGTGCTAAAGGCCCCGCTTTAGTATCTCGCGAGCAACCTCCCGCGGGTCTGGCCGGTAGGCGGAGTTGGCGATCTGTTCTTTGAGGGCGCGCACCCGCTCGGCCCGCACTTCGGCCGCCTCCCTGACGAGGCCGTCCGCGTGGGCCAACTGCCGCGCCCCCTCCGTAACGCCCGCGCTATCCCTGTCCTCACCGGGCGTCACCGTGGAAACCCGTGGGCGGGCAGCCGGGAACTCGTAGACGACGCCGCGGGGCCCGCTGATCCCGCCGGATTTTCTTACTCCTGCCATTCGCTGCCCCTTCCTGGTACATCTTAGGCTTCCCCGTGGGGCCGCCACAACGCTTCGTTCAGATGAGTGTCCCGACGACAACCAGCCGGTTCTTCAGGTCACGCGTACAGGTGATGAGCGTGACCGTGGCCGATTGGCTCGACCGCAGGAACCTGACCGCGGACGGCGGCGCGATGGACACCGTCTTCACCGCATAGCGGTAGATGCTGTCCCCCGAATACACCTCGATTACGTCACCTGCGCCAACTGCGTCGAGCGTCCTGAAGACGGCCACGTTGGATCGGTCCGCAACCGACACATGGCCGCTGATCACCATGTTCCCCGCCTGCCCGGGGAGCGCGGAGTCCAGGTGGTGGCCGGCGGACCGCCATGCGGTCTCCCAAACGGGCTTGCCGTCTTCCAGCACAACCCCCACTTCGGACACTACGGTATCGATCCCCGCCGCCGGGATAACCAGCCTGGTGGGCAAGCCGCCACGCTCGATGAGCGGCACCGGCGCGCCGGAAGCGTCCGAGGCGGGACGGGAGGCCCCACCCAGGGTTAGGGTGGCCGCGGCGGGCTTCGCCGGGCGCGCCCCGAGCGTCGGCGCGCCGGACCAGGCGATGCCACCCGCGACCAACACAAAGAGGCCCGCCAGCAGCGTAGAGCGGCTCGGGCCACGACGCGGGGACGCTGAAGATGCCATGGGCCTCCCTACGCTGCCGGGCTCCGGGAAGACCCGGAGCCCGGCGGTTGCTCTTCCCTTACTGTCGGCAAGGAGCGGCCTGATCTTGACCACGATCCCCTGTCCAACCAAGGCCGGGATGATTTCCAAACGGTGACAGATCCGGAGGGGAATCAGGCGCTGCGCGCGCCTTCACTGCTGGCGGGGGATGTCGCGAGGTAGGCGGCATTGGCGCGGCGGCTGCGCGACATCTCGGCCAGCTGCCTGGCCACGTCGGCTTTCATCTGGGCCAGGCGTTCAGCCATCGCGCGCTCAATCCCTGCGAGCTCCTCGAGCTGGTCCCGGCTGAGGCCGAGCGCGTTGTCCAGGCTCGCGGACAGGCTCGCCTCGAAGCGGTCCAGCCCGCCGGCGTAGCCCTCAACGTCCCCGTCTTCGAGACAGGAGAGCCGGGCGAGCGCCAGGTCTCGCAGACGTTCGAACGCGGTTGACGCGGTCAGGCTGCGGCCTCGCCGAAGGGCGCAGCCGGCGTACTCGCCTTCAGTGCAGCGGTCGCCTCTTTCCAGGACTCGCCAATCTTCACGATGTGTCTTTCGACCTCATCAAGCTTGCTGGCGTCGCCAGGCGTGGCCTGGATGAGAAGGCGCATGCAGTAGGTGTAGATGCCGCTCAACTGCCTGGGCAGGTCTCCCTGATCGAGGTCCAGCGTCGCGAGCAGTTCGCCAATGATGAGATAAGCGCGGTTCGTTTCCAGGAGGAAGCTTTCGCGGTTCTTCGCTTCGAAGTGAATGCGAGCTTTCCGGATCGCCTTCACCGCGCCGTCAAAGAGCATCGTCGTCAGGGTCACCGGGTCTGCCGTGGTGACAGCGGTGTCATAGGCCGAATAGGGATTGGTGCTCAATTCGTGCTCCCCAGTGCTGCTTGTGGTGCCCCAATCAAGAAGGCTTCACGGCGAGTGTCGGCGGAAACGAGGCTCTTACACATCGGGAAATCACCGGACAAACCGCGGCGGTCTCGCTATTCCTTACTCGGGTTCATCCGTGCGATCGCCTGCGTAAGCGCGCTCTGCACGCCCTGGGCACGCGCCTGGGCCTGCTCCATCGCAGCGAACTTCTTCCGGAGAATGGCCATTTCCGCGTCGATGTGCGCCTGGATCGAATCCTTCCGCTTTGCGAGGTCCTTCACCACTGCGGTGTAGCTGTCCTGGCGCTTTTGGAGCACGCCCCCCACGCCCGACTGCAGCTCGCCGAAGGCCTTGATGCGCTGCACAACGCTCTGGCTGGTGGCAGAGACCGTGACCACATTAACGCCAGCCGTCAACACCGGGTTGATAGTGAGCGTGAGGCCGGGAATCAGCGTGGTGTCGGTGCCGCCGGCCAGCACCTTCGAGGTCATGGTCGTCGTGGAGCCGCCGTTCGCCGGCGTGAACACCGAGGAGAGGTTGCCGAGACCATCGTCGGTGATCGTATAGGTCCCCGCCGTGCCACCGGCGTAGGCTCCCGTGAACCCGGCGATGGAGCCGGTGCCACCCGGCGCCAGCGCAGGAGTCAGCGTCAGGGAGCTGAGCACCGCCTGTACGGAGGCGGGGTCGCTGACAAGCGCGTCCTTGAACCTGGTCTCATCGAGCTGGAGGGTGTTCGTCGTACCGAGCGCCGACCCAACGGCGCCAAAACTCATCCCGATCTGGCCAAGCGTGGTGAAACGGCCGCCAACGTTCACGCCCGCCGAGGTGATGATCTCGCGCAAGGACGACTTCAACTGGCGAAGGCTGGCGTCACCGGACATCGGCCCGGACTTCTTGCCGGCCGCGCCATCCGCGAGCGTCGCCTGGTCGATGGCAGCAAGGACACTGTTGAACTCGGACACGAAGGCCTTCACCACGCTCAGGGCGGAGCTGCTGTCCTGGGCGACGGTGACCGAAGGCGGCGTCCCGGGAGTTGTGATCGCGTTGAGCGTGAGGCTGACACCGTTGTGGGTGACGGTGTTGGTGGCAGCGTACTGGGTGGCGCCACCGTCGATCTTGTATTCGGCGTTGTCCCCCAACGTCTGGGTAGCGGCGAGCAGGCCGAGCTTCGAAAGGAGGTTGCCGCCGGCGCCGTCGTCCGCCAGGGTCACCGCCATTGAGCCGGTTTTCACCTGCTGCATCTTCACTGTGTCGGTTTGTGTGTCGTAGCGGAAGCTGACTCCGGCCGCGCTCGCGTTGATCCGGCTGATGACGTCCAGCAGGCTATCGGAGGCGGTGTTGTAGCTGATGCTGGTGCCATTGATGGTGAACGTATGGTCGCCAGCGGCCGGCGACCCGCCGTTGAATGACGCGACGTTCATCTTGGCGCTGATGTTGAGCCGGGCAATCGCCTGGGTGCTCGCGCGCGTCGCCCCCGCCGGTGAAGCGAGGAGGTTGGTCGCGCTCAGGAAATTCGACGTATCGCCCGCGTTGCCGAGGCCGATTGCGCCCTGCGTGGAGGTGAGAGTGAGGATGTTCGCCTTGGCGTAGGCGTCATTGGTGACGGTCGCCGTCACGCCAATGCCCGAAGCGTTGATTTCGCCAATCACCTGGTTGAGCGACATCATCTTCGTGAACGGGTTGAGGCTCGCGCGCGTGGTCGTGCCGGTGGATGCGGTGAGGTTCGTGGCGGTGAGGAAGTTGGACGTGTCTCCGCCCGCGCCAAAGGTTATTGCCCCCTGGGTGGAGGTGATGGACAGGATGTTCGCCCGGCCGTTGGCGTCGTTCGTGATCGATGCGGTCACGCCAATCGCCGTCCCATTGATGGCGTTGACCACGTCCTGCAGCGTCTGCGTGGCCGTGTTCACCGTCAGCGTGGCCGCTCCGCCGGTTGCCGTCGTAATCGTGAACGTCCCGTCGGTCGGTGCGACCGAAAAGTTGGAGGCGTTCAGCAAGGTGGCCGGTAGGGCCGTGGTGGCGCCCACCGTAAACTGCTGAAGGCCGCCCGTGGCCGTCGAGATCGTGTAACTGCCGGAACCCGGGGTCGTGCCGAAGTTCGAGAGGTTGAGCGGAGAAGCGGCATCGAGCGCCGCCGTGAGAGGCGTGCCGGTTGCCTTCGTCGCGCTGGCGAGCTTCGTGACATCCACGGTGAACGTCCCCAGCGGGGCAGTCGGGCTGGCCGAGGCCAGGATGCCCTCCCCGGTGAGCGAAGTCGACTTGCCCGTGACGGAGTTCTGGCCCAGGACTGCATTCGTCTTGGCGAGGAGAGCAGCGAATTTGGCCTGGATGGACGCAATCGACGCCTTCCTGGCGGTAGCCGTCGCCTCCTGGATGTCCATGCGGGTGATCACACGCTGGCGCGCCGCGGTGAGCTGCGCGATGACCGACTCAGTATCGAAGCTGGAGAAGAACCCGCCAATGCGGATTGGGTCGGACACGGGCTACCCCCTCCGTTCGACCAGCAGGCCGCTGGCGCCAGAGTGGCCGCCGATAGCGGCGAGGTCGGCGGTGCTAAGCCGCTTCAGCTCTTCACCGGAATCCAGGCTGCGGATGACGATCGCGATGAAGATGCCATCGGCGTCGAGAACCATGTCTACCTCACACGTTTCGGGGTCCGTCCCGGGGAGGGCCGATTCGACGAGCCGCTGGCGCGGGCCGTTCTTGCGGCGATCACCGGGGGCGGCAGGGCGGCGGCGTGGCTGCTCCCAGGCGGTCCGTTCCAAGGCCATCTGGGTCCGGTCGATCGCTTCCAGTCTGGGTGTTGTCATGGCGCTTCTTCTTTCGGGGACCTCCCTAATCATCGGCCCGGATCACCGCATTCTTAACCGGGGTAATGGGTAGCCGGCCAGTGTATAGGGAGTTCGCCGGACGAGGCGAAGATTACAGCTGGAAACAGCGAGGCCCCCGCCCCGGGACGGGGAGGGGGTCTTGTGTCCCGTCTGGCTGTCGGTTACTGGAGCAGCTTGATTACCGACTGGCTCGACTGGTTGGCCTGGGCGAGGACAGCGGTGCCGGCCTGCTGCAGGATCTGGTTGCTCACCATCAGGCTGGAAAGGCTGGCGACGTCCGCATCGCGGATGCGGCTCTCGCTCGCCGTCAGGTTCTCGACGCTCACGCCGAGGCTGTTGATCGTCTTTTCGAGCCGGTTCTGCGAGGCGCCGAGGTCCGCGCGCCGGTTGTTCATCGTCGTGATTGCCGTGTCGATCTGGTTGATGAACGCCTGCGAGGCCGTGTTGCTGGCCACGATCGTCGCCGACGAGGTCCAGTCCACGCCACCCCCCGTCAGCAGGTTGAGGCCCGTCGCCTGGGTCGCGCGGACA
>PNKC01000052.1 GCA_013822275.1 Anaerolinea sp.
CCCATGTCCATTTCGTATCCCCCATGTGCGACTTAAGTCGCGTGGCTTTCGCGCAAATCGTCCCTTTCCGCGGGCTTTCCCGAAGATGAAAGCTTCAGCATGAGCCAATCAGGATCAAAGCAGAGTCGCTCCGGTTAACCCCGGGTGACGAGCAGGAGGATGCCAGCAGCCGCAGACAACTCCGTGAACCACAACCCACCGGTTTCAAACCACCCGATGCCGAACCTAAATCACGTTCGGGCTGCATTTCTGTGCCCAGTTAACCCCTGGACACACCAGAGGAATTGAGAGCATGAATACCAAAACAACCAAGAGAAGCACTCCCAGGCACACGATGCTTGGACTGTTTGCGCTGCTCGCGCTGATCGTCAGCGTCGGCATCTTCGGCAGTGGTGTCGCGAACGCGGCGATCACCACCGTTCAGGTCGGCCAGCTCAACGGCGGAACCACAAGCGGGCTCCAATACAACTCCGCGGACATTACGGTGCAGGCGGGCGATACCGTTCGCTTCGTACGATTCGCAGGCTCCCACGACGTAACGTCCGCCGTCGTTCCCGGGGGCGCAACTGCGTTCCGCCAGCCAGCAAGTGGCAACCTGGTGTCGGGCGTGAACTACGATCAGGTCTTCACCGTGGCCGGGGTCTACGTCTACTACTGCAGCCTCCACTACGCGAATGACGCCGCTAGCGACCCCAGCCAACCAGCGCTGACACTAGCGAACGCGGGCTCCATGATCTCCGGAGGTCAGATGGTCGGCAGGATCACGGTTAACGCTGCCGCGCTGCCAGACACAGGCGCGCCGACCGTGAGCAACGTTGCCGCCAGCCCCAACCCGACGAACGGAGCCACCAACGTAACGCTGACCGCGAGTGTCGCTGACACGGGCGGCGGCGGCACCCCCACCGGCGTCGCCTCGGCCCGCTACCGCATCAACGGCGGCGCCTCCGTCCCGATGACGGTTTCCGGCGGCACCTCCGCTTCCGCAACGATCAACGTCTCGGCCTTCGCCCTTGGTGTTTACGACATTGAGGTGCAGGCGACGGACGCAGTCACTCCCACGCCGTACAACAGCACGTGGGTCGCTCTGGCGGGTGGCCTGACAGTCTCCGCCATGCCCGTCGGCGCTGTCCAGGCCAGTGTCTCCGTCACCGGTGGCAACCTTGCCAGCACAGCCCAGAACATCGCCTTCCCGGGCGTCACGCTGAACGGCTCGGACCAAACGGTCACCGGTACGACCACAGCCTGGGCCGCCTCGGATGCCCGCGGCACCGGCGATGGCTGGAGGGTCACCGTCACTTCGGAAGCCTTCGTCGGTTCCGGCGGGACCATCCCGGTCGCGAACTTCAAGACGCAGTTGACCGCGGTCACGACCGTCTCGGGCAACACGGCCCCCATCCCCTCGCCCGCGAGCTTCACCCCTCTCAGCTCGATAACGCCGGTCAAGCTTCTCTCCGCCGCCCTCACCACGGGCATGGGCAGCTACACCTATACGCCGGCCTTCCAGCTGACCGTCCCCGGCAGCGCGGGCGCCGGCTCGTACACCGCCAACGTCACCGTCTCAATCAACTCGGGTCCGTGATACCAGCAGCAACGTAGAGCGGGTTGACGCCACAGGGGAGGGGCCCCAACACCGGGGCCCTCCCCACCACACGCCGGAATCAACGCCAGGGGGAACGACCCCCGGGCCGTCCCCGCCAGGAGCCGAAAGGCGGCACGTCATGAAGCTCCCAAATCACCTTCCGAGCCTTTTCCATCAGCGGCGCGCGCTGCTCCTCGCGCTCGTCGCCCTCGCGGCCGCCCTGGTCCTCCTCGCCGCCCCGCGGTCGGCCAACGCGGCCACCACCACGGTCAGAGTCGGCCAGAATGCGAGCGGCGCCGCGGCACAACGGTTCAACCCCGCTTCGATCACCATCAGCAGCGGCGACACCGTCCGCTGGGAGTGGTTCAACGGCTCCCACGACATCCAGAGCACGAATGCGCCAGGCCTCAGTTCGGGGCCGAGAGCCGGCTTCAACTCACCGGGGCAGGCCTACCAGTACGCCTTCACCACCGCCGGCACCTACACCTACTACTGCGATGAGCACGCCGGCCCCTCGGACGCGGAGCTGGACAAGATCGACCAGTCCCTGGCTGGTGGCAAGATGGTCGGAAAGATCGTCGTCCAGCAGGCCGCGGGCGGGTCGCTTTCACTCTCCGCGCGGCCCGTCACCTTCCCCGCGGTTGCGCTTTCGGGGATGGACCAGGATATCGACGCCGCCCTCCAAACATGGCGCGCAAGCGACGCGCGGGGCACCGGCGCCGGCTGGAACGTGACCATCACGGGCGCCAACCTCACCTCCGGTGCGCAAGTCATCCCCGCCGACCGCGTCAAGGTCCGCCTTCTCCAATCCAGGATCACCATCGTAAGCGGCAACACCGCGCCACAGACGCAGATCGCGGACTACGAGCCGCTCAACCCGGCCGCCCCACTGAAGCTGCTGCGCGCTTCCGCCGGCACAGGCATGGGCACCTACGACTTCATCCCAGACTTCCGGTTGACCCTTCCGGCCAGCACCTGGCTCGGCGAATACACCGCCGCCCTCGTGGTCACTGTCAATTCGGGACCATGAGCGCGACCAACCACAGCGCCCGCTCCAGCACATGGGCTGGCAAATGGAGGAACATGAAATGAACACAACAGCAATCAGGCGCTCGGACTTCAGGAGGGCCGCCTTCCTCGCTCTCGCGAGCGTCTGCTTCGGGCTCCTGGCCCTGCTCGCGAACGGCGGCGCGGCGCGCGGCCAGGGCGGGCTCGCCTTCGGCATCAGCCCCGCCGATGAAGGCTTCGGCGCCTACTTCTCCTACACGCTGGAACCGGGCACGACGAAGACCGCTGTCGCCCGCGTGAGCAACAACGGCTCGGCCGTCATCAGCCTGCGCGCCTACGCGGCGGATGGCATCAGCGCCAGTGGTGGCGGCACCGCCTTCGGCGCCTTCGGCGAGAAGCGCACGGGCGTCGGCGCCTGGCTCTCGCTGGCCCAGACCCAACTGAACATTGATGCCGGCGCCGCGGTCGCCGTTCCCGTGACCATCGCCGTCCCGGCCGGCGCCGCCCCCGGCGACTACGTGGCCGGGATCGTTGTCGAAGCGCCGCCAAAGGCCGGCGCGGCCGGCGGCAACGTGAACACCAGCATCACCGAGAGGGCCGGGATGGCGATCGTCGTGCGCGTCCCGGGCGCGGCGGCGGAGAAGCTGGCCCTCGGCAACCTCTGCTTCAACCAGGAAACCGGCAGCCGCTACTTCGAAATCCCCGTCCAGAACCAGGGGGCCGTCATCTCCACGGCCACCGGAACGTTCAAGCTGGAAACGGCAAGCGGCACGCACGTGTTCGAACGCCCCGTGGAAATGGGCAGCCTCATCCCCACGCTTCAGACGGTGGTCCAGGTCCATGCCCCCCAGGACCCTCCACCCGGCAAGTACACGGCGCGTGTTGTCATGACGCAAAAGGACGGCCAGGAGCTCCAGCGCGAGTCCAGCATCACAATCCCTGAGAAGAAGGTGAACGGCTGCAAGACCGAAGTGATCGACAAGATCACCGGCCAAAGCCTGGGAGCCGCGGATAACTTCGCGGTGGACGCGGTCCAGGCCGGCGAGCCGGGGTCCGGCAGCAACACCGTCATGATCCTCGGTAGCCTCATCGCCGCCGGGCTGATCGTCTGGGGGCTTGGCATCTTCATCTGGCGCAACCGCCCACGCCGCGCCTGAACCAACCCGCCGGGCAAAATCCCGGCGCCAGACGAGAGTCCGGGGAACGGGCCGCCAGCAAGCGGCCCTTTCTCATCCCTCCCTTTTTCACCACCGAGACACCGAGGTTTCCCAGGGATAGATGGTTGAGGGGTGAGGTGGTCCCAGGGCTGGTTGAGGCACGGCCCTGGAGCCACGATGCGCTCCCCTCCGTGCCCTCAAGGAGACCTCGAGTCCTCTACCATCAAAACCTCTCAGTCTCGGCCAACCTCGGTGCCTCGGTGGTTCAAGAAAACCCTGGTGCCCTGGTGGTTCAACCACCCCCGTTTGCCAATCGCGCCGCCCTTCAATAGGCTTCGACCTACATCCACAACAGCGCGGTTTCCCTGCTGGTTTCGGGCGCTTTCGCGATTTTGATGATCGCGCCTCCGGGGAGCCGTGCGCGGAGGAGATCATTGGCCAACTACAAGAAACCCATCCCTGAACCAGACCCGCATTCGAAGCCCTTCTGGGAAGGCGCAAAGGCCGGCAAGCTCATGCTGCCGCGCTGCGCCGATTGCAACCGGGTCCACTGGTACCCCCGCCTTATCTGCCCCCACTGCCATTCCACCAACATCGAATGGTTCCAGGGCAGCGGCATGGGCACCATCCACACCTTCGCCGTCCAGCACCGCGCCTTCGGCGGCTGGGCCGACGAGGTCCCCTTCGTCACCGCCTATATCGACCTCAACGAAGGCGACCGGATGTTCACCGTCCTCCGTGGCGTGGACCCGAACAAGCCCGAGTCGATCAAGATCGGCGCCCCCGTCCGTGTCGAATTCGAAGCCGCCAGCGAGGATGTCTCCATCGCGTTCTGGCGCGCGGTCTAGGCGAGGAAAGAAGCAACATGCCAGGAGCACTCTCACGCGCCGCCGCCATCGTGGGCGCGGCTGAAGCCAAAGAGATTGGTTACCCGGAAACCCCCAAAACGGCCATCCAGCTTCACATCGAAGCGATCAAGGCCGTCAGCGAACAGACCGGCATCCCGATCTCGCGGATCAACGGCGTCTTCGGCGCCGGCTGGTCATCGCAGATCGCCGAATACCTTGGCCTCCACCCGGCCTACATCGACACCACGTCGGTCGGCGGCTGTTCGTTCGAAATGCACGTCCACCACGCCCTCGCGGCCATCCACGCCGGCATCATTGATGTCGCCCTGGTGACGCACGGCGAAAACGGCTGGTCACAGCGCGCCACCGGTGGCCGCGGTACCGGCCGCGCGCGCGGCATGGACCCGTGGGACCCGGGCTCTCTCTATACCAACCCCTACGGGGTGTCTGGGGCGCCTTCGAATTACTCCCACGCCATGACGCGCCACAACCACCGCTTCGGCAGCACGCCGGAAGATTTCGCCCACATCTCCGTGGTCACCCGCCAGTGGGCCACTCTCAACCCGCGGGCGGTCATGCACTCGAAGGAGACGCACCCCTTCGGTGGCCCGATCACGGTCGAGGATGTCCAGAACTCGCGCCTGGTTTCCTGGCCGCTCACCCTCCTCCACATCTGCCTGGTGACGGATTACGGCGGGGCGATCCTGATCACCAGCCCGGAGATCGCAAAGAGCGTTAAGACGAAGCCCGTCTGGATCGCTGGCGCCGGCGAGAGCATGAGCCACTCCAATATGCTCGAAATGGACGACTTCACCGCCACCTCGGCCGCAGCCTCTTCCGCCGCGGCCTACAGGATGGCGGGCATGGGGCCGGAGGAC
The DNA here is from genome assembly GCA_013822275.1 of Anaerolinea sp. Taxonomy (GTDB): domain Bacteria; phylum Chloroflexota; class Dehalococcoidia; order Tepidiformales; family Tepidiformaceae; genus PNKC01. Next base: position 5,471 of record PNKC01000052.1, read on the forward strand.
ATGGAGATGGCCATGGTCTACGACTCGTTCACGATCACGGCCGGCATCACCGTCGAAATGCTTGGCCTCGCGCCCCGCGGGGAGGGCTTCACCCTCTGGAAGGATGGCCACGCGGCACCGGGCGGGCGCCTCCCGATCAACACCAACGGGGGCGGCCTATCGTTCAACCACTCCGGCATGTACGGCATGCAGCTCCTGGTCGAAGCCTACCGCCAGCTCTCCGGCACCGCCGAAGACGGCGTCAACGGCCTCAAAGGCAAGCAAACGAGCGCCCGCTCCTGTGTCGTCAACGGCACCGGCGGCAGTCTCTCGACCACCGGCACGCTCGTCCTCGTCTCGGACTGACACCCGAAGAGGCGCCTCCAGGGTTCGGAGGCCTGGTCAAGAGATTGGGCGTTGCTCGTGAACCCGCCGGTGGGTCACTCCCCCTCCCCTGTCGTCCTTCTGCGGAAGGAGGGGAGGGGGTCGGGGGGTGAGGTCGGCGCGCCGCACTAACAAACGTCCTCTTTCTCAACGGAGTACTTGAAGCGTCAGTTGGCTGCCGTGGGCGGCGTCGCTACGTGGGCGAATAGCCGGTCGCCTTCGCAGACAAGCTGGACTTCGTTCTGCTGGGCCCGCGAGACAACGTCGTCCCGCAGCCAGACTTCGCGCTTGCCATCCACCACGAGGAACCGGCCGCGGCCAACCCGCGCGATCTCGCCCAGCGGCTCACCCCCCGGCGAGACGACTCGCTGTCCTTCGTGAAGAGCGTTCACACTGACCACCTCGTTACGGACCCGGATTCCGCCATCATCTTTGCACGAGGTCCGCGCTCCGGCCGCCCCCCGGCGATAACAGTTTCCAATGCCTGCCGGCGCCCACCTCTATCCAGGGAGCATCCGTCCACGCGCCGCCGCGGCGTCTGGCCTGGCTACCGTGGCCGGGCCAAAGTCGGCATACTGCGCCCATGGCCACACCCCTCACGGTGGATGAAATCCGGGCAATCCCTCACCTGAAAGGGATCGCCCCGGAAGAGGTGGACCGGCTTCTTCGCCGCATCGAAGTCCGCTCCTACGCCACCAGGGAGCTGATCATCGGGGAGGGCGAACCGTGCCGGGGGTTCTTCGTCCTCCGCAAGGGCCGCGCCCGGATCTTCCGCAGTGGAGCGGACGGCCGCGAGCAGATCCTCCGCCTCCTCGGTCCGGGGGACACTTTCGGTGAAGTCCCGGTCTTTGATGGTGGCCCCAATCCGGCGAACGTGGAAGCGATGGACCCCTGCGAGGCGCTCTTCATCTCCACGCCGGTATTCCTGGAAGTGATCGGCCGGAACCCTGGCGTGGCCCTCGCGATGTTGCACCACTTCGCCCGCCGGTTGCGTTCCTTCACTGAACTGGTGGAACAGATAAGCCTGCAAACCGTCCAGAACCGCATCGCCCGCTATCTCTACTTCGCCGCCCGCGAAGAAGGAATGGTGACGAAGGAGGGGGTCATCGTCCCCCGCTCCATCACGCAGCAGGACCTCGCTGCCCTCGTTGGCTCCGTCCGTGAGGTGGTGAGCCGCACGCTCAAAGTCATGGAAGACGATGGCCTTGTCGAAGTGCGCCGCAAAGAGTTCCTCGTGCCGGACCTGGACGCGTTGCGCCGCCTGCTTTAGCGGCGGACGAGCCCGAGCGCTTCCAGGGCCGCACGGTCCGCCATCTCCACGCTCCACGACGGAGAGAACGTGAGCTCGACGCGGATGGGCGTCCCGGGAAAGGACTGCTGCAAAACCGCTTCCGTCATGCCCAGGAGCGCGTCGCTCATGGGGCAGCCGGGCGATGTGGCGGTGATCGTCACGCCGAGGCAACATTCGCCGGGGTTGATCGCGTAGACAAGGCCGAGGGAGACGATGTTGATCCCGAGTTCGGGGTCGTATACGCGCGCGACGGCTCCGGCGACCTCGGCGGTTGTCATCGAAGGACGCCCCTGCCCACCGGGCGTGCCGTGGCGGCGGCATGCGGCGCGAAGACGATGTGCGCCAGGCTGCCCGCGTGCGCCGTGGCCGCCACGGCAAGGAGGCCGGCGCCTCCACGAAGCACGGAGAGTTCGCCAAGGCCGGCGCCAAGCGCCATCACGGCCAGCGCGACCGCGTAGGCAGTGAGGACGATGTTCGCGACCCGGTCGTTATACACATCGCTGATCATGGGCACCGGCCCGCGGCCGGCGAGGAAACGGTAACGGTGATACCACACCAGGAAAGGGACGATCTTGAAGCTGTTTCCGACGAACGTCAGTCCCACCCAGCCACCGATGCCGCAGATCCCGTACGCGAGTTGCCAGCGGCCGGCCTGGCCGGGGTCCAGCAGCGGCTTCCCGAAGGCGACAACCATGCCCAGGACCATGGCCACCCCCAGGAACCCGAGGGAGACAAACGTCGCCCGGCCCTGCACGTCGAGGGTGCGCCGGGAACGGGCGGCCAGAAGGCGCAGGATGTCCATCGCCCAGAGCGCGGGTCCGGCGGCCATTGCCGCCGCGATGACGAGGCGGCCTTCCCGGCCGGGGTCGGTCATCAGTGCCAGCCCGCCCCCCAGGGCGGCAATCGAGGTGACGGCCAGGGCCCACCATGCGAGCCGGGCTTGCCGCTTTTGCACGACGTTGAACATCGGCACGAGCTGGTAGGAAACGCCCATCACGGTGAGTCCGAGCCAGCCGAGCAGCCCCATATGCGCATGGCCGGCCAGCCGGCCCATGGTCACCGGGAACCAGAGATGCTGAAGCGTGCCCACCCAGGTGATGCCCAGCGACCCGGTGACCACCAGCATGCCCAGGGCGACGCCAACGTAGGCGCGCATCACGGCGTTCGCTTTCCTCAGCCCACCGATCGCTGGCACGGCGTTCACCAGGAAAAGCACGAAGGAGACGAGCACGGCCATGGCGGCAGCGCTCATGAAGGTCAGGTTCCGCTCCAGCAGGGCCCACACGAAGAGTGGGACTGAAACGGCATGGAAAGCAAACTGGATGCGCGCCAGGGTGTGCGACACCAGCCGCCCGCCAAGCACCGCCGGCCCGAGCTGGTAGACGGCGCCCATGATCCCCGTCGTCAGGCCGCCAATGATCGCGGCGTGAGTCGCCGCAACGTTGCGGGGGACGTTGATCGCGGCGAACGCAGACGCGTCCGTGGTCGCCAGCAGCAGGCCAGCCGCGAGCAGGCCCAGTGGGGCGGCCAGGAGGAACGGCGCCACAAGGTTGAGCGGCGGGCTGCTCGCCGTTGCCGGGCTGAGGCGAATCACGCCGGCCCCGGCTTGAACACGGTTAGCGTCCGGTCGTCGTCCACGTACGCCCAGGCGAAGCCCCGGCGTTCCAGTTCCGGGTACAGCAGGATCGGTTCGCGGTCCATGAGGACGACGAGGCGGTCGGCGGGCGCCAGCCCGCGGATCGCTTCCAGGATGCGCACCATCGGTTCGGGCGGCTGAAGCCCGCGGTTGTCGAGCTGAATGTCCGTCATGCCAGTGAGCATGCATCCCCCGGCGGCGCCGGTCATGCGATAAAAGTCACGTCCACCCTCCTTCCGCGACGTCCGGCGTCCGGGCCGTCACGGGCCCGGCGGGAGGCCCGTGCAGAGCGTCCACGCCTGGGCGGTCAGCCGCCGGGCGAGCTGAGCGCCCGGACAGTGGTTCACCACGGGCAACCCTTCAAACGTCCCGTAAAAGCGGGTGAACAGGCCGTTCGTCAAGTCCATCCGGGCGCGGGCTTCGCGGTAGGCGTCCACCTCGCCCTGAGCCGGTGAAAACTCGCCGCCCACGATGGGGCCCGTCCAGAGCACCGAGTCGAGGAGGGCGGCAACGGAATCGACGCCTGCGAGGACCGCGGCGCGCTCATCAGCGGTCAGGCGGCCGGCGTCAACGGCGCTCGCGAGGATCCGGCGGACGGCCTCGTGCCAGCAACTCACGCGCGTCGCGCCCGGCATCTCGATGGCTACGATGTCGTACGCGCGCCCTACCACCGCGTCTTCGAAGACTTCGGGCAGCGCGGCGATGGTCTCAAGCAGACGGCCAGCGAAGCCTTCATCGAACTTGGAGACGAGGATGGCGCCAGGGCCTCTCCGGACCACGCGCCTGGGCTCATCGACACCGGCCTCAAGCCGCAGCCAGTCCCCGAACCGGGCCTCGAACTCGGCCTCAGTCATAATGTCGTTCCAAGTTGGTCGCGGCCAGGGCTACAGCTTCAGGCGGGAGCGACGGGTTTCTCCATCCCTCTCGGCACACCGGGCGTCGCGACCTTGCGCACCTCCTCCAGGATGTGCGTCGCACGCTCGCGGTCCGCGGGCGTACGCGTTGGCAGGGGAAGTCCGATCCGGGTGGCATACTCGCGGTGCTCCCTTACGAACTGGGGAAGCTTGTCGTAGGTGGACGTCTGGGCGAACACATGGAGGACATCCTCCGGGATGACTTTCTGCATCTCCTGCCACTTGCCCGCGAGCGACATGGAATGGAGCTGCATGCCCAGGTCCTTCAGGCCATGCACCTCGAACACTTCGTGGTAGCTGCGCGTCGACCCGTAGAACGAAATCGGCTGCCGCAGCCGCTCCAGCCCCTGTTCGATCTCAGACTCTGTCTCTGCGAAGACCGTGAACCCGCCGCCGGAGATCTCGACGTCCTTCCACGTCCGCCCGGAACGCTTCAGCCCGATCGCCACATTCGGCAGTACGACCTCGCGCATGTATTTGTCCGTCATGAACCCGTGCGGGAAGACGGCATCCGCGACCTCACCAGCCACGCGGGCCATGGCGTCGCCAACGCAGGCCAGGGCCACCTTCGGACGAGCGAACCCCGTGGGGCCAGGGTTGAAGTTGGGCGTCATCAGGGTGAAGTGGTAGAGGTTGCCAACGTAATTTGGCTTCTCGCCAGTCTCGAACGAATCCCAGACAGCTTTCACCATGCGGATGTACTCGCGCATCCGTGTCGCGGCGCCCGCGGTCCATTCCACGCTGAAGCGGTTCTGGTTGTGGCCCTTCACCTGGCTGCCGAGGCCAAGCGTGAAACGGCCCTTGCTCAGGTGCTGGATGTCCCACGCCTCCATCGCCAGCACGGTGGGACTTCGCGGAAAGGCGATCGTGACGCTGGTCTGGATCTCCAGCTTCTCCGTGCTTGCCGCGGCCAGCGTGGCCGCGAGCATCGAATCGTGCTGCGTCTCGGGCGTTGATGCGAAGTCGTAGCCGAGTGCTTCGGCAGAGCGTGCCGCCTCCGCGACACCTGTCAGCCAGCCGCCGCCAAATCCACCGCCAACTTTCATTGCGTTCCCCTCCACGGTTTCCAGGTTTGGGGCAGGGCCCCGTTGCCCGGAGTCTACCGAGTGGCGCCCAACCTCGCACGTCGCCCGGTCAGGTCCCCGTGGACGGCGCGGGGGCAGGGAATGGTTCAACGTCCTTCACGCCCCGGCCCACCACCCGCGTGGGGTGCAGCGGCGGTCGCGCGAGAAGGATGAGGACGAACCCGATGATCCAGAAACTGGACATGAGGAGGAAGGCGATGGTGTAGCTGCCCGAGCTGTCGTAGAGCGCGCCGGCGAGCAACGGGCCGCCCGCGCCGAAAATGATCGAGAAGGGCATCGCCACTGCCCGGATCTTCCCCAGGTTCTGGCGTCCGAAGTAGTTCGCCCAGACGGTTTCCTGAAGAGGGATCGCGCCGCCGATGCCGAGGCCCCAGAGCGCCATCGCCAGGACCATGGGCAGCTCCGCTCCGGACCTTGCGGCCGCGAGAATGGCGAGGACACCGATCGCGGCCACAACGAAGCCGAAGGCGCTCAAGTAGCGGGGATGGAAGCGGTCCATCAGCACGCCCCAAACAGGCTTGGAAAGCAGCGCCACCCAGGCCTGGATGCTGTAGATGAACGCCGCCTGGGAGCGCGTCCAGCCGTGGTCGGTGAGGAACGGCACAAGGTGCAGCAGCAGCGCCCCGATGCCGGTGTTCGCGATCCCATAGGCGAGGATGATCAGCCAGATCGTCTTCGTCCGGATGGCCTCCGGACGGGTCCACTGGACCTCGGAGGCGGACGAGAGCTTGTGCCTCGAGGCGCTCAGGCGCTGCGCCTGCTCTGGAGTCAACCCATCCGGGTGAAGGCCGTAGTCCTCCGGGGCCCGCCGGATGATGTACGACGACGGGACGATGAGGCCCCACACCATAACTCCCAGCGCCATCCACGCATCGCGCCATCCCCAGTGATCCACGACAAACGAAAGCGCGGGCGTCATCAACACGCCGCCAAGCGACACGCCGGCGGAAGCGACCGCCACCGCCATCCCGCGCCGGGCAATGAACCACTTCGAAATGGTCACGTTCACCACAAGGCTGCCCAGCATCGCGGCGCCGACGGTTTGGGCCACGCCGCGGGCCAGGTAGAACTGCCACAGGTCGTTGACCTGGCTGGTCGCGATCAGGGCGGCGCCGCACACCAGCCCGCCGATCAGCATCAGCAGCCGCGGCCCACGCCGGTCGATCAGCGCCCCAACAACGAACCCCACGACGCCCATCACGACGGTTGAGACCGTCTGGACCGCCGAGAACTCGGCGCGCGACCAGCCCAGATCGTCGGTCATCGGCTTCAGGAAGACTGTCGAAGCGAACGTCTGCGTCCCCACGGCCACAAACTGGGCGACGAGCGCCACGCCAACGATGTACCAGCCATAGAACACCAGGGGCCGCCGCTTCATCCGCTAACCTCCCCGTATGCTGGTCGTCGCCGCCGACCGGCACGATGTCACACCGCGACGGCCTCGGCAAATGCGCCCCCAAGCGCGGGGCTGGTGACGAAACCCGCCACCCGAGTAGCATTCCTCCAATCTCCTGGACTTGCCGAGACGAGCGAGGCGCCGCCATGACCAGTCCGGCGTTGTGCGATCGAAAAGGGGCTTCATGACAAATCCAGACCACCTGCGGGCCCACGAAACCGCGGCGCCCATGGTCAAAGCAGCCACCGGCCCCCTGGCCGGCGTACGCATCATCGACATGACGCGGGCCCTGGCGGGCCCCTTCGGCACCATGCTCCTGGCCGACCTCGGCGCCGACGTCATCAAGGTTGAGCCCCCCGAAGGCGACATCTCCCGCTACTCCCTGCCCTACACCGAGGACGACAGCGAGCGCGCCTTTGGCGGCTACTTCGCCAGCATCAACCGCAACAAGCGCGGCCTCATGTTGGACCTCGAAAACCCCGCGGACGTAGACACGTTCCTCCAGCTCATCGACGGCGCCGACGCCCTCATCGAGAACTTCCGGGCCGGAGTCATGGACCGGCTCGGGCTCAGTTACGAAACGCTCCACGCTCGAAATCCCCGGCTCGTCTACGGCGCCATCCGCGGCTTCGGCGACCCGCGCACCGGCGAGAGCCCCTACGTCGATTGGCCCGCCTACGATGTCGTTGCCCAGGCCATGGGCGGCGCCGTCAGCTTCACCGGGACCGAAGACGGCACCGTCCTGAAGGTTGGCCCCAGCATCGGCGACCTGTTTCCGGGCACCCTCGCGGCGCTCGGGGTCGTATCCGCACTGGTGCACGCGCGGGCGACGGGCGAAGGGCAATTCGTCGATGTCTGCATGTACGACGCCGTCCTCGCGCTCTCCGAAGCAATCGTCTACCGCTACTCCTACAACGGAGTCATCACCAGGCCTACCGGCAACAGCCACTCGCAGCTCACCCCGTTCGACATCTACCCCACCGCGGACGGCTACTGCGCCATCGCCGCGCCCACGCCCAACCACTGGGAGCGCCTCTGCCTGCTCATCGGCCGGGAGGACCTCATCGACGATGACCGCACGCGCGCGAACAACGACCGGATCAAGAACGCCGTCTTCGTGAAAGAAGTGATGACCACGTGGACAACCGCCCGCACGACGGCCGAGGTCGTTGCGGCTCTCGGCGGCATGGTCCCCGTCGGCCCCGTGAACAACGCCGCGGACCTCTTCGCCGACCCGCATGTCCGGGCGCGGGAGATGCTCGTCGCGGTGGATCATCCCGGAAGCAGCAGGCCGGTGGTCCTGCCGAACTCACCAATAAAACTCACTGCCACGCCAACGGGCGTCTATCGCCGGGCGCCGAAACTCGGCGAACACAACCAGGAAGTGCTCCAGGAACTCCGCGAACAGACACAGCCAGGGGGCACTGTGAGTTAGCGCCAGTCGGCGCCCACGAACCGGCAACGCTGGGGTTACTTGCGGCGTGCGAGAAGTTTGGCCATGAGGGCAGCGTCTGTCGGCTCGATCTGGAAGCCCTCTGGGAAGGGCGCCCGGGCTGGTTCGCCGAGGGCCTCGAGGACGCGCGGATGCTGGTAGTAGGCCGGGTAGAGGTGTCGGGCGACACCAGTCATGAACGCCGGGTGGTGTGCGAGCACCCCTTCCAGCACCTCCAATCGGGCTTCACGCGTCAGTCCGGGTAGTCCCGCCGGGTCCCTTGCGACCGCCGCGTCGCGCACGGCACGCAAGCCAGTCACCACTGCATGGCCGAGCAAACTGTCGGTCTCAACGGCGGCCGCCACCGCAGCGCCGAGCCCAAGGCTGCCTGCTCCAGGCATTCGGCGATCCTCGTCAGGCGGGATGACAAGGTTGAGGAATGCCTCCATGAAGGCGTTGTCGTGGAGCGGATCTGTTGCATTCGGCATGGTTAATCGAAGAGGTTTCCGATGTTCTGCTTGATACGGTCCGCGATGTAGAGCGCGAGCGCCTGGATGGTCGAGGTCGGATTCACGCCGGCGGAGGTAACGAAGATGCTTCCGTCGATGATGAAGAGGTTCTTGACGTCATGGGCGCGGCCCCATTCGTTGACCACGGAACGCGCCGTGTCGGTGCCCATGCGTGCCGTCCCCATGAGATGCCAGCCGGCGGGCCGCAGCAGCGGTTCGGCCCAGGTTTCGACCGCCCCGGCTGCTGAGAGTGCTTCTTTTCCGCGTTCCACCGCGTGGGCAAGCATCTTCTTGCTATTCTCGCTGAGCGTGTAGGTCACTTTCGGGGCCGGGACGCCGTTGCTGTCGGTGAGTTCCGGGTCGAGGGTCACAGTGTTGGTTTCCTCGGGCAGATCCTCTGTAATGGCAACCATGCCGGCGATGTGCCCGTGGAGCCGTGCGTAGGCCTCGTGATGGCCCTCGCCCCACGGGACCAGCCCGGCGGCCATGCCCCATAAGGCTTCCTGGGCAGGGCCTGCACCGCGGGTGCCTTCGTACGAATAGCCACGGATGAATCCCCGAGACGGGTCGCTCTTGTAGAACTCGTGGCTCCAGACCGTACAGCCGCCCGGTCCGCGCCGCCCGTTCAGGGGTTCGTCGAAGATGCCCCGGATGAGTGCGTACGGATGGAACATCAGGTTCTTGCCAACAAGGCCGCTGCTATTCGCGAGCCCGTCCGGGTGTTGGGGGCTCTTGGAATTGAGCAGCAACCTCGGTGTCCCGATCCCGTTGCAGGCCAGGACAACGATCTCCGCTTTCTGCTCCTGCAACACGCCGTCCTGGTCGTAGTACAGGACACCATCCGCCATGCCGTCCGCACGGACGGTGATCTCCTTCACGCGGCACCCCGTCCGAAGCTGGACGCCTTTTCGCTGCGCGACAGGCCAGTACGTGATGTCGGTGCTCGCCTTGGCTCCCTGTGAGCAGGCGGAGGTGCATGGCCCGAGGTTGATGCAGGCCGCCCGGCCTTCATAGTCTCGAGAGGCGATCGCGCTGTCGGATGGCCACCAGTGCCAGCCAAGTTTCTCGAAGCCGGACGCGACGATGTTACCCGTTGCTCCGAGCGGAAGGGGAGCCATCGGCGGTTCGTGGTAGGGATAGGCCGGGTCGCCGGCGAGTCCAGCGACGCCCATCATCCGGTCATTCGTCGCATAGAACGGTTCAAGCGTCTGATAGCCGATTGGCCAGTCGTCAGCCACTCCATCGGTCGACTTCACGCGGAAATCCCCCGGCGTAAACCGCGGGAAGTGCGCCGCCCAGAGGATGGTGCTTCCTCCAACGGCGTTGAACATCAACGGCTGGATTGGCGAGGCCGAGTCGTTCACCGGGTAATCCTGGGCAAGCCTGCGCACGTTTGGATTGCTGGCGAACGGACCCATCGCCCGCGACTCCCAGTCGAGGAAGTTGGTGGGGTAGTCCTTCTGATGCATCCACGGCCCCTGCTCAAGGCAGAGGACGCTGGTCCCCATGTCGGCGATGCTCCACGCGAATGCAGCACCCGATGCGCCCGCACCGATGATCAGAACTCCAACTGGTTCGTTCGCCACGCGGGAATCCTATAGCCGCCGGGCCGGGAGTGCATCGGCCGGTCCGAGCGAGCGGGCTGCTGAGTGACGAGCGTCAGCCCGCCGCCCCCGGGATGAGGTCGTCCGTGGTCACCTGCCGTTCAGCGAAGGCGTCCAGGTCCGCTTCGCTGCAGCCTGCCAGGCGTTGCAGCACGTCGCGAGTATGCTCTCCGAAACGCGGCGCGGCATGCGCGGGCGGAACCGGCCGGCGGCGGAACCGCCACGGCGACAGCGTCGTCCGCCCCGGGCCGGTGTCGGGATGCTCATACGCACGGAGGAAGCCCCGCGCCTCGAGGTGCGCGTCCGTCGCCACGCCCAGGCACGTCAGGACGGACGCCGCACAAACTCCCGCGGCCTGCAGCTCCGCGGCTGCGTCCGCCGGGTCCCGGCGGCTCGCCCAGGCCCCGATCACCGCGTCAATCTGCTCCCGGTTCGCGTGGCGGCCAGCCATGGATGAGTACGCCGGTGCGTCCAGCCGGTCATCCCCCAGGACGCGCTTCAGCCCGGCCCAGGCGTCCTCGCTGTCGACAGCGATCGTAAGCCACGAATCGGTGAACTCGATGCCCGCGGCACGGGCAATCCTTGGCTCCGTGTCCCTCGTGCGGTAGACGTTGTGTGGCGCCATCACCGGGTCACTGTTTCCGATGCGGAGGGGCAGCGGGTGGCCGAGCGCCTCCGCGAGGACGAATTCGCCAATCAGCGAGCAGATCGCGTCCCGCTGGGGGATGACGGCGTAACACCCCTGGCCGGTGCGTTCCCGGTTCAGCAGCGCCATCGCCACGGCCCCGGCGGCAATCGTGCCGCTGACCGGGTCGCCGTAGGATATTCCGCTGCGATGCGGGGCGTCGCCCTCGTATCCCTGAAGGGCCACCAGCCCGCCCATCTGCTCAATCGTCGGCCCAAAGCCGATGCGCAAGGCGTCGCGTCCCGTATGGCCAAAGCCCGGCATGGAGACGTAGATGATGTCCGGCCGCAGCTTCTTCAGGTCGTTGTAGCCCAACCCGATGCGCTCGGCGACGCCGCTGCTCCAGTTCTCGATGAACACATCCGCGCCCACGATCAGCCGCTTCAGTGCCTCCATCCCCGCCGGCTGCTTGATGTCCAGGCTCACGCCCAGCTTGTTCCGGTTGTACTCGTTGAAGTAATTGCTCTGGTTGATCTCGGGTGCCGACCTCGCCCCACCCATCGTCCGCACCGGGTCGGCGAAGGACGGGCCCTCCACCTTGACGACTTCGGCGCCGTGGTCGGCCAGGAATCGGGTCCCGTACGGACCTGCCCACACGGCTGTCATATCGATGACCCTGACGCCATCCAGCGCGAGCCGTGCCGCCTGAATGGCGGTATCGGCCCCGATTGTGCCGGGAGCGTCGGCAGCCAGCTCCGCCCGTATGTCCGCATTGTGCTGGCCCAGCAGCGGCGCCGGCTTCGCATCGCCACGCCAGCCTTCGCCCCACTGGATCGGCGCCGATGGAAGCGGGTGCCTTCCCAGCCTGGCGTGGTCGACTTCCTGCCAGAATTCAACGTCCTTCAGCCCCGGCCATTCCAGCAATTCGCGCGGCCCCGGAATCATCGCGAACGGCGCGCGGAACCCGGCCGCGTATTCGAAGATGTCGGCCGCCGTCCGCTCTGCTGTCCACTCGGGGATCAGGACGCCAAGCACCTCGTTCGCGTCTGGCGACCAGCCCGATGCAAACGCCGGGTCATCTTTCAGCTCGGGGTGGCCGATGCAGTCGTACACGGCGAACGATTGCCGCGGCATCGCGGCGACGCCGATGTAGCCGTCGGCGCATTCGTGGATGCCCCACTGCGCGAACGGCTTGTTGCCAGCCGTCCTTCCCGCCTCACTGCCGGTGAACAACGCAATCGGGCCGGCGCCTTCCAGCGTCGATGCCTGGACTTCCTGCATCGAAATATCGAGCCAGTCCCCAATCCCTGTCTTCGTTGCAGCGAACAGCCCCGTTGTTATCGCGGAAAACGCGTGCAGCCCCGCCTGGTAGTGCGCCTGGTGGCCAGCAGTCTTCAGCGGCGGCTTGTCGGGGTCGCCGCACATCGACATCTGGCCCCCCGCCGCGGCCGCCGTCAGTGCTGTCGCTCGCCAGCCCGCCCTCGGGCCATCCTGCCCAAACGGGGTAATCGAACACACCAGCAGCCGGGGATAGGACTCAATGAGCCGGGCCACGTCGATGCCTTTGCTCGCCAGAGCCCCCGGCGCATACGAATCGATAACCACGTCAGCCCGCGCGATCAGCCGCAGTACCAGGTCCCGGCCGGCCACACTGTCCAGGTCCGCGGTGATGCTCCGCTTCCCGGCCCCCAGGTAAGCAAACAGGATACTGTCGTCCGGCGACTCTCCGGCCCGCGGTGGCAGCGACCGGATCGCGTGTCCTCCCGGCGGTTCCACCACGACAACGTCCGCCCCATAGGCCGCAAGCAGCCGCCCCGCGAAGGCGCCGCCGACCTCAGTGCTCAGCTCAACAACCCGGATTCCGTGCAGCATCCACATCCCCGACAAACGAAGTGCTCTTGTGGGCCAGATTCTACGGGGTAGCGCCGGAACCCGCCGGGCCATGCGGCCGCTTTGCCGGTCGGTGTGCGAAGCCCAACTCGTGACTGATTCAGTTCAACTCAACTGGGGGCAATGCCGTCGGACGTATCGCTCCCCCTCGCCCATCGCAATGGCAATAACATACTTGGCGCCCCAAGGCGGACGGGGTAGGTTGGAGGAGCAATGCGAATGCTGCTCAGTGAGGCCTCGATCCCATCGGCCCGCGTTCCTCCAAGGTTTCCCCGCAGGCGAGACAGACTCGCTTCTTGGAAACGACATGGAAGTTGGGCCTGAATCCGACTTTCACCGTCGGCTTCCACTTGGATTCCGAATGCGGGCATGGGGCCTCAGTCATGGTGAACTCTCTGACGCTTCTCCCGCATCTCTTCTTGGTGCTTTCGCTCTTCCTCGTCCATCTCGTGGCGTGGCACGCTGAGCAGGCGTTTCAGGGTGTCCGTGAACTCGCGTTTAGCATCGGCCATGTGTCCAGTGTACACTTAAAGGCAACGCGAAAGGCCCCCGAAGGAGCCGCTCGTTTTTTGTGGCACGGAAGGTTGGCACGGTGGGTTTCCAACCACCGGCCTAACTCCCATGCCGCGCGACGCATCGTCATCTGGCGATGCCTCCCCGGCGCTGGTGAGGGTAGAAGTTGATCAGGCCGCTTCCCTTACCCAGCGTCGCTTACTGACCGCCGTGTGCAGTCAGCCCGCAATCGACCGCGCGGCGCCTGCCGCGTTAGCGGTGGGTTGATTGAACCTCCACTTGCGTCCGCGAACCTTTTCGAGCCCTGGCATGATTTCGAGGAACCGTGCCATGTTGAGATCGATCACCCCGAGGGGATTCTTAGCGTCAGTGACCGCGCCCATCACACGGGCGCGGTCCAAGATTTCCTTGGTATGAATGTCCTGATTCGGAGATTCCGCTAGAATCTGCCGGATCGCTGCCCGCATGCTGATGCTGCCCTTCGCCTTGTTTTCGTAGGGATGCCCAGCTGCCGAAATCTTAGGGCCATCCATCTTCACGGCCGTTGGCGTCAGTTGGGGCTGCGGGTGCGGCTGTTGGAGGTTCAGCCATTCCACCAGCCCGCTTTCAATCTTCGCTAACGCCTCGCGCTCCTTGTCGAGTTGCGCGAGTTGGGTGCGCACCCAAATGAGTTGTTCGTTTGCTGCCTTCGAGTCCATCTTTCCTCCTCTCGACTGAGCGTTGGAATTGGTGTACGCTAATTGCGTACGGGCTGGTGGAGAGCAGGGGTCTCGAACCCCTCCGGTTTAGGATGGAAAGCCCCGCCGGGCACCATGCGCTCCCCACAGGTCTCGGACTTTGGACGCCCCCTCAGGCTTGTGCCAGCAAGCTTTCGGCCTGAGGGGGCGTCTTGTTGTCCGTAGTTCAGCCTACACCCCGCTTTGCGAATCGCACAAGGGGGTAAGCTACGCAGGTTGTATGAACCGATGTTCTAACGCGTCTGCCCTCGTTGGAGGGCAGACAGATGTCCGCTTGGTACTGAAGTGCAACCACTACGCCCCCCGCCCTCGACGAGGCTTCCGGTTACCCTTTGGCAATGGGAGAGGGGGCTGGGGGG
>PNKC01000053.1 GCA_013822275.1 Anaerolinea sp.
AAGGCGACCGAGGCCGCTCTCTTACGGTCGCGGCTCCGCGGTGAGGGCTCGTCTGTGGAAGGGTTGGGAGTTTTGAAAGGTTGCCTATAAACTCCCTAAACTCCCTATCAACCGCCGGTCCCAGATTCGGCAGCCGCCGACCAAACCGCTCTCTTACGGTCGCGGCTCCGTTTGCTCGCCTCTATTCAACGATTGCTGAATAGATGATGTTCTTGAGCTGGCCGCGGAAGTTGAAGGTGGCCGAAGGCATGAGCTGGGTCATGAAGACCGCCACCAGGTCCTCCGTCGGGTCCACCCAGAAGATGGTGGAGGCGGCGCCACCCCAGTAGTAGTCGCCCGCGCCAAGCGTGCCGCTGTCGACTTCGTTGAGCGTGGTGGCGAAGCCGAGGCCGAAGCCGACGCCTTCATAGGCCGTCTCGGAGAAGGCGCCGACCGCCATCTGGGTGAGGTCCTTGCCGCCCGCGAGGTGGTTCTTCCGCATGAGGTCGATGGTGCGGGGGCCGAGGACGCGCTCGCCGTCCAGCTCTCCGCCGCGACGAAGCATCTCGCAGAAGCGCAGGTAGTCGGCGGTTGTGCCGGTGAGCCCACCGCCGCCCGAGAAGAACGCCGGTTCCTTCAGGTAGTTGCTGGTCGCCGGGTCATCGATCAGCTTGAGGCTCTTGTCGGGCTCGCGCTGGTAGTTGGCCGCGAAACGCTCGTGCTTTTCGGGCGCGACGTGGAACGAGGTGTCCACCATGCGCAGCGGATCGAAGATGCGCTCCTGGAGGAACTGGTCGAAGCGCTTGCCAGAGATTACTTCTACAAGCGCTCCGCAAACGTCGGTTGAGACGGAGTACAGCCAGCGGGTGCCGGGTTCGTAGTGCAGCGGGACGCGGGCGAGTTTGTGGGTGAAGTCTTTCAGGGTATCGCCACCGCCACGCATGACGCCTTCGCGGCGGAAGGCCTTGTCCGCGGGGTGGTTGGTGGCGCCGTAGGAGAGGCCGCCGCTGTGGCTGAGGACGTGGCGCATGGTCATCGGCCGGTCGGGCGCCTTCGTGACCACGTCCTCGCCTTCTCCAGAGACGTACACCCGCTGTTCCCGCCACTCCGGGAGGAAGCGGTGGACCGGGTCGTTGAGCTGGAAGTGGCCCTCTTCGTAGAGACTCATCAGCGCGACCGAGGTAATCGGCTTGGACATGGAGTAGATGCGGAAGATCGTGTCGTCACGCATCGCTTTGTTGCGCTCCCGATCCATGCGGCCAAGGGAGCGGAAGTAGGCGGGAAAGCCGTGGCGGGAGACGGCGACCTGGCAGCCAGCGATCTTGCCCGGTTCGATGTAGTTGCGGTTGAGGTGGTCCGTAATGCGCTCAAGGCGGGAAGCGTCGAAGCCGGCCTGTTTCGGTGCAAGTTCCATCGGGGCGTAATCCTGTTCCGGGTGTTGGTGGGCCAATCGTACGCTTCGCGAATCCGCCGCGCGCGGGGTTCCCCGTTCACCAGCGGCGCGTGGGTTGTTTCCCCTTCGGCTGGCGCGTCGGGGGCGAAGCCGGCGCCGGTTGCTGCACCGCGGGCGGTGCCGGCCGCCGCTGCTTTTCGGACTCCTCAGCGTAGTAGCTGTAGCCGCCTTCGAAGACGCGCAGCTGACCATCGTCCACTTCGATGACGCGGTCCACGAGCCGGTCCAGGAGGTAACGGTCGTGGGAGACGACGATGACGGTCCCGGCAAAGCTATCAAGCGCCTTTTCGAGCACTTCCGAGGCCGGGATGTCCAGGTTGTTCGTCGGCTCATCCAGGACGAGGCAGTTGGCCCCGAGCAGCATCAGGCGGGCGAGTTGGACGCGGCTCTTTTCGCCGCCGCTGAGCTTCGCGATGGGCTGCGTGGTGGCGGCGTAGGGGATGAGGAAACGCTGGAGCTGGGCGACTGCTTCGCCTTCAAACATCGGCCTTACCTCACGCAGCGCCTCGATCGGGGTCTGGCGGAAGTCGAGCGTCTCGTGCTCCTGCGCGTAGTAGCCCATGGTGATGCTTGGCCCCACCCAGACTTCGCCGCCGTCCGGTTGGAGGTGGCCAAGGATGATCTTGAGGAGGACGGACTTGCCCGCGCCGTTCGGGCCAACGATGCCCACGCGCTCGCCGCCCATGATGGTGGCGGTAGCGCCGAGGAGGACGATGTCCTCGCCGAACGCCTTGTCGATGTTCCGCAGTTCCACCGCTTTCGCGCCCCCTCGCTGCGCCGGCCGGAAGGCGAGGTTCATCTTGCGGCGTTCGAGGACCGGCCGTTCCACCTTCTCCATGCGGTCGATCTGGCGCTGCTTGTTATCGGCCTGGCGCTTGTGGCGGACGTCGAGGACCATCCGCGCCCACAGCCGGAAGCGGGCGACGGCGGCCTCG
The DNA here is from genome assembly GCA_013822275.1 of Anaerolinea sp. Lineage (GTDB taxonomy): Bacteria > Chloroflexota > Dehalococcoidia > Tepidiformales > Tepidiformaceae > PNKC01. The sequence goes on from PNKC01000053.1 coordinate 2,368, forward strand.
AGCCGTTCAATCTCCTGCTGCTGCGAGCTGTACACCTGGGCCAGGCGGCGCTGAGCCAGCTCCTTCTGGGTGGCATAGCTGCTGTAGTTGCCCTCCCAGCGGGTGAGGGCGATGCCCTTGTCCCGGGAGTAGTCCAGCTCCGCGATGACGTCGACGGTTTCGTCCAGCAGGTAGCGGTCGTGGGAGACCACCACGACGGTGCCCTCGAAATCGCGGATCGCCTTCTCCAGCAGGGCCTTACGGCCAAGGTCCAGGTGGTTGTCCGGTTCGTCGAGGAGCAGCAGGTCCGGCTCCTGGAGGAGGCAGCGGGCGATCCCGACGAGCTTCCGCTGGCCGCCGCTGAGGACGCCCATCTGCCGGGACCACGCTTCTTCGTCGAAACCGAGCGCGCGCAACAACGCCTCCGCGCGGTTACGTACGGCGCCGCCGCCCGCCGCTTCGTGCCGGTCGAGCAGGGTGGCGTGCTCATGGACCACGGCATCGAAGCGGTCCGCGTCGGCGAGAACTTCCGCGTCGGCCATGGCGGTTTCGCAGGCAGCGATTGCGGAATCGATCTCGGCGAGGTCCCCGCGCGCCGCAAGAAGCTCGTCGAACGCCGTGCGCAAGGGGTCGCCCGTGAACTCCTGCGGGAGGTAGGCGACCCTCGCGCCGCGCCTGAAGGTGACGCTGCCCGCATCGGGTGGTTCGTCCCCGGCCAGGGTGCGCAGGAGCGTGCTCTTCCCCGCCCCGCTCGGCCCGATGAGCCCGATCTTCTCGCCATCCTGAAGAGACCAGGAGAGGCCGCGGAAGATTGTGCGTCCTCCGTGGATGCGGGCAACGTCATTCAGGTCGGCAACGATCACCCCGGCATTGTGAAGCAGCGCGGCCGGTGCGGCACAGTGGAATGTCTCTTCCTGGGGACACAAAGGCCCCAGGGCCCAAAGCGACACGAAGGTCTCCATGTCGCGGCGGGTCCTATCAAAGTCTGGTGCCGCTTCGAGCCTTCGCGGCTTCGTGTCCTCAGCCCAAGACCCCTTCTGACGCCGCGGTCAGTTCTGCCGGAAGACGAACGTACAGCGCGCGTCGCCGGCGATGCGATGCTCGGTGCGCGCGACGGTGGCCAGGCCGGCCGCGAGTTGGAGGCAGCGCAGTTCGGACTCGCAGGTGGCAGGGTGGCGGCGGGCGAGGGCGAAAAGCGGGCAGTGGTGGGCGGTAACTTCGATCGTCAGGGCGTCCAGCTGGCGGGGCTCCGGCAGGTAGCCATACTCATCCAGCAGCTTGACCACCTCGTCAATACGCTGCCCCGGGCGCCTGCCTTCAAGACGGCGGACCAGTCTGGAGAACATCACCTCGGCCACGCGGTCGAACAGCCGGCGGGCAGTTTCGGGGCCTTCCCCTTCGATCGCCGTCAGAAGGGCGTCGGCGATCTCGTCGTAGAAATCGGGAAAGATGCGCTGGCCGCTGCTCGTCAGCTGGTACACATGGCGCGGCCTCCCGGGCCCGGAACGCTCAACCGTGTACCGCACCAGGCCCTGGACGCTGAGCGCCGAAAGGTTCTGGCGCACGGCGCCGGGCGAAAGGAACAACTCGGCGGCGAGCGTCTCCATGTCGCCATGGCCTCGCTTCTTGAGCGTGAGGACGAGCTGTTGGCGGACCGGAGAAAGCAGCTCGTAGGCGAGAGACCGCTTCATTACGGGCCACAGTGTAACGAATGCCGTTCGCTCTCGACTTCACCGTGGCTTATTGGCAGGGGAAGGTTAGGCGAACGTCCGCCCTGCCCTGGAGAGCGCCCTCGCAAAGCGCGGCGGCCCCGTCCCGGTAGAATCGGCGGCGATGGATGACGACGACCCCAACGGCGCGGCCGAAGAGGGCGGTGGGCGCAGGCGGCGGGCCCGCGGGCCGATGGTCACCTCCGAGGCGTTCGAGCAGCTCGCCACGGAGTGGGCCGCGCTGCACGCATCGATCCCCGGGGCGACGCCGTTCACCCACCCGGCCTGGCACGCGACGTGGCTGCGGCACTTCGGCTCCGCCAGTCTGCCGGTCTTTCTCTCGATCCGGCTCGACGATGAACTCGTCGGCGTTGCCGCGCTCGATATGGGGCGCGACGAGGCGACGACCCTCGGGGACCACCACGTTCAGGACTACGCCGGGCCCCTGGTGAAGCCGGACGCCGAAGCGGCGGCAGCCGTGGGTCTGCTCGAGTGGCTGGCCGAAGACCTGACGCCCGCGCTTGACCTCTGGGGACTGCCGGCTGGCTCGCCTATCGTCGAAGCCTTCGCCGGCGCGGCGGCGGGCATGGGCTGGAGCTTCAGCAGCGAGGCCGAGGCGAACTGCCCGCGCCTCGCCCTCCCGGGGGACTTCGAGACGTACATCGCCTCGCTCACGAAACATGACCGCCACGAAGTGCGCCGGAAGCTGCGCAACCTGGCGGCCGCCGGCGCCGTTTCGTTCGAAAGCGCGACATCGCCCGAAGACGTGGACGCAGCGATGGACCGCTTCCTGGAGCTGATGCGGATCAGCCGGGGCGACAAAGACGCGTTCCTCACGCCCGTAATGGAAGCGTTCTTCCGCGACCTCGCCGCCACCTTCGCCCGGCTGGGGATGCTCCGGCTCTCGACACTGGCCCTGGATGGCGTGGCAGTGGCGATGCTGCTCGTCTTCGAAAACAGCGGGGCGACCTTCCTCTATAACAGCGGCTTCGATCCCGCGTTTTCGCACCTTGCCGTGGGCCTGCTGTCGAAAGTCCTTGCCATCCGCGACGCGATTGAGCGCGGCCAGGCGGAATTCGATTTCCTCCGCGGAGACGAAGCGTACAAGCGGGACCTGGGCGGCCTGCCGCTGCCGCTGGTCACGGTGCACCTGAGGCAGGTGTGACCCTGTCCCGGCGTGAGCCGTCAGTCGAGGCTGAACGGCGGGTAGACGTCCGTCATCAACAGGGCGTAGGCCTCCACGCGGATCGACCAGCGCATCACGCCTATGCCGAATTTGAGCAGCCCTTCCGGGTAGACGCCGTTGAAGAGGAGCGCGAACCAGGCGATTACCCCCGTCACGAACCAGGCGATCGAAAGGAAAAACAGGATGATCGCGTGGGGGATGACGTAGAAGATCCGGAGGCCGACCGAGAGCTTGTCCCGCTCACCTTCCGGAAAAGGGATCTCGATGGTGGCGGCGTACTCCCCGTCGCCGAAGGGCGGGTATTCGTCGCGGAAAAGCGCCATGTACGCGACCGCGCGCACCCGCCAGCGCAGGTAGAAGTGGCAGAGGTCGAAGAGGCCCCTCGGGTGCTGGTTGGCGAAGAGGATGGCGAACCAGCAGATGACCGCACAGATGAAGGCCACGGCGCCAAGAAGGCCGCCGCCGCCCCACGACGCCCACCAGTCGCGTCCGCCGAAGTAGAACCCGGCGCCGGTGATAGCCGGCCCGCCCACCAGGATCGCGTGGGGGATGGCCAGGATCCAGCGGAAACCGATGGTCAGCTTGTTCCGTTCACCGGTTGCGGGCTCCAGGTGAAGCTTGACGGGGTATTCGGCCGCGGCCTGCTGCTGGGTCATTGAGTGTCTCCTCAAGAGGTGGCGCCATCGTACGCCGCGCCGTCGCGACGCGCTTCGCGGCCATTACGAGCCCTCCGGGGGCTGGTTGAGTCCCGGCGCGAGCGGTTCGCCGGCAGCGGCGATTCCCTGGCCCGGGACCAACACCTGTTGCCGTTGCTCGGCCATCGCAAGCTCGTGCATGCGGTCGAGGGCCGCGGCCACTCCTGCCAGCACGCTGCCTTCCGTGTAACGCCCGTCGCCGCCGAGCGCCCCGCCGGGGAGGCCGGTCAGGATCTCCAGCCCCTCTTCGATCGCGGAGACGGCCCAGATGTGGAAGTCGCCGCGCTCCACGGCGGCGACGACATCCGGACGCAACGTCAGGTTGACCACGTTCGTGCGGGGGATGACCACTCCCTGGCTGCCGCTGAGGCCGCCCGCCGCGCAGACATCGAAGAACCCTTCAATCTTCTGAGTCACGCCACCGACCGCCTGGATGTGGCCAAACTGGTCCACCGAGCCGGTGACCGCGATGTCCTGGCGGATGGGGATGCCCGCCAGCGCCGTGAGGATCGCGTAGAGCTCGGCCGAGGATGCACTGTCGCCTTCCACCTCGTCGTAACTCTGTTCGAATGTGAGGCTGGCGGTAAAGGCGAGCGCGCGAAGGCTGCCGAAGGTACCGGTGAGGTAGCCGCTGAGGACGAGGATGCCCTTGCTGTGGATGGCGCCGCTCCGCTCCACCTCGCGCTCAATCGCCACCACCCCGCGGCGTCCCGCGCCCGTCCGGCAGGAGATCCGCACCGGCGTCCCGAACGCGTGCCCGCCAACTTCATAGACGGCCAGCCCGTTGACCTGGCCAATCGCCGTGCCAGACGTTTCCACCCGCACGGTGCCTTCCGTGACCATCCGCCGCAGCCTGTCCGGGATGAGGCTGGAGCGGCGGCGGCGGGCGTCGACCGCGGCCTGGACGTGCGGCGCCGAGACCGCTTTCGCCTGCTCTTTCGCGGCGAAGCTGTTCGCCTCCTGGCAGAGGTCGGCGATGGCGCCGTAGCGGGTGGTCAGCCGGTCCTGCCGCCCCGCCATGCGCGTCCCTTCGTGGACCAGGGCAGCGAGCGCGTCGCGGTCGAACGGCAGCAGCGAGCAGGTGTCCGTCACCCTCCGGACGTAGGCCGCGTACGAGCTTGCCGTCGCCGGCGTGAGGTCGGTATCCGGTTCGAACTCGGCCCGGATCTTGAACAGCTCGGCGAAATCCGGGTCCAGCGCGTCCAGGAGGGCGACGATCAGCGGCTGTCCGATGAGAATGATCTTCACACTGAGCGGGATGGCGGCCGGGACGAGGTTCGTCGCCGGGATGATCATGTCGAGTGCGCCTTCGACGCGCACCTCGCGGGTCTTGAGCGACCGCTTGAGCATCAGCCAGGCCCGCGGGTCCGTGAGCAGTTCCTCCACCTGGAGGATGAGGAAGCCGTTGTTGGCGCGATGAAGCGCGCCCGCCCGGACCTGCGTGAAGTCTGTCACCAGTGACCCGAACCGCGCCTGGTAATCGATCCGCCCGAAGAGGTTGGCGTATGTGGGGCTGCGTTCTTCCACCACCGGCGCCCCGGGGTCCCCGTCGGTCACGAAGACGTTGACGGCGTATTGCGAGAGGAGGGCCTCCCGCTCTTCCGTGGCCTGGGCGACGAGCTGCGCCGGGAGCGGCTCAAGCATCATCCGGGTGAAGCGCTTGAACTGCTGGATATTGGCGAGGATGTCCGCCTCAATGGCGTCGATGTGGGCGCCCAGCCCGTGCGCGGCGTACTGCTCCCGAAGGTCATCGAGGATATGGCCAACGACGAAACGGGTGACTTCGCCATCGAGCTTCTCGACCACCTCACGGGCCTGCGTATCCAGCTTGCGGAGACCTCGCAGCGTCTCGGCGATGGCCTCTTCCACGCGCTCGCCGCGTTTTTCGATCTCCGCGCGCAGTTCGTCCGGGAGCCCGGCGATCACCTCGGGCTGGAACGGGCGGCCGTCCTTGCCGATGGGCACGGCGGCGATGCCCATTGGGGTGACGTTGACGGCGAAGCCCTGGGCAGCGGCGGCACGCTGCATCTCTTCGAGCGCCTTCGCGCGGGCTTCGCCCACCGGCTCGAGCAGCTTTTCCACGCGCTCCTGGTACGACTCGTCATCGAACGCCCTGGGGATTTCGGTGCGGCAGGCTTCCACCAGGCGGCCCATGTCGCGCTGCAGCGCGGGTCCCATACGGGCAGGGAGCTTCGCTGCCACCGGCCGGTGCGGGTCGCTGAAGTTGTGCAGGTAGCACCAGTCTGGACCGGCGGTCCGAAGGGCCGCGGCGGCGGTGACGATCAGGCGGACAGCAGTGGTGCGCCCGGAGGCCGAGGGCCCGGAGACCGCGATGTTGAAGCCCTCGGTGTCCAGCCCGACCCCAAAAGCGATCGCCTCCTGGGCGCGCTCTTGGCCGGTCACCACCTCCAGCGGCGCGACGTCGTCCGTGCTCGCCGGCAGAGCCTCCAGCGGCACGCGTGCTGCCAGTTGAGCGGCCGTCAGTGGTTCGAGCATGGCTACCTCCGGGGGAGGCAAAGGGCAGCCGCCGGAGGCGGTCTGCCCCCGCCCTTGGCCGCCATCCTACGCCCCCTTTGCCCGGCGGGTTAAGGCCGAACGGCCGTAAGCGGTATAGCCGGGCGGCGCAAAAAGGGGCAGGAGGCGCGCGAGTGTCAGTGGCCGAACAGCCGATCGAGGAGGGCTTCCCGCGATGTGCCCACACCCGTCAGGTCCCGCGGCAGCCGGGTCATACGGCGATGATGTCGTCATGCACGAAATGGAGCCGCACCACTCGCGGCGCCGCGCCCTCTTCGAAGTGACAGCGGACAGCGTCGCGCACGCGCTCGCGAAGCGAGGGCAGGTCGTCCGCCTCGGTGAAGATGGATTCGCCCAGAGCCCTGGCGGTGTAGCCGCCCTCGGGATCCTCTGTCACCACGAAGATGATCTCGTCCATGCACCAACTCCGGGCGCGGAAGCGCGGGTCACATGATAACGCTGTAGGCCGCGACCCCTACCACGTATCAATGCAGGGCCGCTTCTTGCCTTCGCGCTGCGCCGGGGGCGGGGCGGAGCGGATGGCCCTGGTGACCCACCGGCGCGAATCAAGCGGGTCGATCACGTCGTCAATTTCGAAGTGGGAGGCCGTGTTCACAGCCTTTCCATGGCGATACATGCGGGCCACCATCTCATCGAACAGCGCCTTGCGTTCGGTGGGGTCTTCCACCGCCGCGATCTCGTTCCGGTAGCCCAACTTCACCGCGCCTTCCAGGCCCATGCCGCCGAACTCGCCTGTCGGCCAGGCGACCGTGAAGAACGGCGCTTTGAAACTGCCGCCAGCCATTGCCTGCGCCCCCAGGCCGTAGCCCTTGCGCAGGATGATCGTGAAGAACGGCACCGTCACACTCGCGCCGGTGACGAACATCCGCGCGGCGTGGCGCACAAGCGCCGTCTTTTCCGCCTCCGGCCCGACCATGATCCCGGGCGTATCGCAGAGGAAGAGGAGGGGGATATCGAACGCGTCGCAAAGCTGCATGAAGCGGGCCGCCTTGTCGGCCCCGTCGCTTTCGATCGCGCCCGCCTGGTGGACCGGGTTGTTCGCCACAATCCCCACCGGGTGGCCTTCAATGCGGGCCAGCGCGGTAACCATGCCGGGGCCGAACTGGCGCCGCAGTTCGAGCACGGAGCCCGTATCGGCCATTGTCTCTATAACCGCGCGGACGTCGTATATGCGGAGGCGATTTTCCGGGATGATCCCTCGCAGGAGGCGCTGGTCGGCGCATTCCCAGTTGGGGATGGCGCCCTGGAAGTAGGAGATGTACTGCTTCGCCACCTTCACGGCCTCCGCCTCGTCCTCGACAAGGATGTCGATGACGCCGTTCGGCGCCTGCACGTCCACCGGGCCGACTTCCTCCGGGCGGAAGATGCCCAGCCCGCCGCCCTCGATCATCGCCGGCCCACCCATGCCGATGTTCGATCCCCTCGTCGCGATGACGACATCGCAGCAGCCGAGGAGCGCGGCGTTGCCGGCGAAGCAGCGCCCGGAGGTGATGCCAACAAGCGGCACGAGCCCGCTGAGCCTGCCGAAGTAGTTGAATGCCAGGCAATCCAGCCCCGCCACGCCGACCCCGTCGGTGTCGCCCGGGCGTCCGCCGCCGCCCTCGGTGAAGAACACCAGGGGCAGCCTCCACTTCTCCGCAAGTTCGAACATCCGGTCCTTCTTGCGGTGGTTCTGCGTGCCCTGCGTGCCGGCGAGGACGGTGTAGTCGTAGGACATGGCGATGACGCGCGCCTTTTCGGGCCCGAAAATATCGCCATTCACGGTGCCGATGCCCGCAACCAGGCCGTCGGCGGGAGTTTTCTCTATCAGGTCCTCAACCGTGCGGCGGCGGCGCTGGGCAGCGATCACAAGCGGGCCGTACTCCACGAAGCTGCCCGCGTCGCAGAGGTCGGTGATGTTCTCGCGAGTGGTGCGCTGGTGCGTCTTGCGGCGGCGGGCAACGGCATCCGGGCGGGCCGCGTCGAGCCCGATGGCGTGCCGTGCAAGCGCCTCTTCCAGGTCCGGGCGGATGCGATCGAGGTCGATCGCCTGCTTCCCACCCTCTTCGGCCCCGCCAACCTCTTCCTCTTCGATGAAGACCAGCGGGTGGCCCGGGAAGACGGCGTCACCAACGGCAGCGCCAAGGCGCTGGACGCGCCCACTCACCTCCGCGCTGATGACGTGCTCCATCTTCATCGCCTCCATCACGGCGAGCTGCTGTCCCTTGCGGACGAGGTCCCCGGCGGCCACGTCCAGCGTCACGATCGTGCCCTGGAGCGGCGCCCGGGTGACGGCCACACCTTCGGCGGTGGGGGCTTCGAGCATTGACGCGGCGGCCACGGGCCCGCCCGACTTGCCGTGGGCGAGCACCGCGAGCGGGTCGCTGGTGTCGATCTTCACGCCCGCGAGGCCGGGCGCGGCGGCCGCAATCGCCTCTTCCGTGCCGAAGAAGCGCTGCTCGTGCGTCCCTTCCGGCTGAGCCGCCAGTTCGCCGATGTGATCCTCCACGAAGCGCGTGTAGACGCGGTTCGCCACGAAATCGGGGTGCCGGACGAGCGCCTGGAGGAAGGGGATATTCGTGGCTACACCCTCCGCGCGGAATTCGCGGAGCGCGCGATACGCCTTCGCCGCGGCCTCCGCGAAGTCCGGCGAGGAGGAATGGACGATCAGCTTGGCGAGCAGCGAATCGAAGTTCGGGCTCGTGGCATAGCCGGCGTAGGCGAAGGAATCGACCCGCAGTCCCTGGCCGGACGGCGGCTCGAATGCGGTAATCGTGCCCCCGCCGGGCCGGACCGAACCGTCCGCGGCGAACGTCTCCATGTTGATGCGCAACTGGATGGCGTAGCCGCGCGGCGAAGGCACTTCCTCCTGGCGGAGGCGCAGGTCGCGGAGGGTGGCGCCCGCGGCGATGCGCAACTGCGTCTTCACCAGGTCGATCCCCGTCACCTCCTCGGTCACCGTGTGCTCAACCTGGAGCCGGGGATTCGCTTCGATGAACGCGAAACGCGGCTGCTCGTGGCCGCGCTCTTCAACCAGGAACTCGAACGTGCCCGCGTTCCGGTAGCGGGTCTCGCGGGCCAGCCTCACGGCTGCGAGCGTGATGTCGTGGCGCAGCTCTTCGGGGAGGCCTGGGCTGGGCGCGACTTCGACGATCTTCTGGTTGCGGCGCTGGATGCTGCACTCGCGTTCGCCCAGGTGGCTGACCTCGCCGCTGCCGTCGCCAATCACCTGGATCTCGATATGCCGGGCGCGCGGGATCAACTGCTCGAGGTAGACGTCGCCGTTGCCGAATGCGGACCTCGCCTCCGACTGGCAGCGCTCGTAGGCGGAATCGAGGTCCTCGGGCCGTTCGACGACGCGCATGCCGCGTCCGCCGCCTCCAGCGACTGCCTTCACCATCACGGCGCCGCCTTCGCCCAGGCTTTCGAGGAAGGCGCGGGCCTCTTCGAGCGAGGTTGCACCCGCAGTTCCGGGCAGGATTGGGACGCCCAGCCCGCGGGCCAGGTCCCGCGCCCGTCCCTTGTCGCCAAAGAGGTCGAGCGTTTCCGCCGTGGGCCCCACGAAGGTGATGCCGGATTCCAGGCAGTGGCGCACGAAGGCGGCGTTCTCGCTGAGGAAACCGTAGCCCGGATGGACCGCGTCGCAGCCCGCTTCCTTCGCGACCGCGACGATGCGCTCGATGTCCAGGTAGGCGGCGGCGCCCGTGCCACGAAGGGGGCGTGCCTCGTCCGCGCGGCGGACGTGGAGCGAGCGAGCGTCGTCCTCCGAATAGACCGCAACGGAATGGATGCCGAGTTCGGCGGCGGCGCGAATGATGCGGATGGCGATTTCGCCACGATTTGCGATGAGCAACGAGGTGACAGGCATACGGCAGGTCCCCGGGGACGGATGAGTGACGCCTATCGTACCGAGCGGCGGGCAGGGCTGCTCTGGCGTGTGTGGTCGCGCTCGAATCCGGGATGGTCCGTGAGAGAGCGGTCCCTGCTGCGATCCGTATGCCACGGGGCGCTGCATCCCACCGCTTGCTCTCGCGCGCGGTCCGGATTCCGGATGGGGCTCTCATTCCTCATTCCTCATTCCTCACCCCTCGCCCGCCACCGCCTGACGACTTCGGCCGGAAGTGCCAGCCGCCTGTTGTTGAGTTAGAACATGCGTTCTATTCTGACTGTCCCACTTCTCCAGGAGGACGGCATGGACACACCCCTCGAGCTCCCTAACCGCATCGATGCCCTCCCGGAGTACACGGACTACGAAGACGGCGGTTGTGACCTCTATTCCTCATGCCTCGCGTGTCCACTTCCCCGCTGCCGCTACGACGCCCCCGGTGGCGCCAGCGCGATGCTGCGGACAGGCCGCGACGAAGCTATCCTCCGCTGCGCGGAACGCGACGGCGCAAGCATCGACAGCATCGCCGAGATGTTCGGCCTCTCCCGCCGGACCATCTTCCGGGTGTTAAAGAAGCACCCCCACCGGGCCCAGATGTAGCGGCTGCCGCCCCAAGCTCGCGAGTTACTGATCTCCCGCCGCCTCCCATCGTGCTAGGCTACCCGCCACATTCGCCCGCGCCCGCAGCGGGCCAGCACGGGAGCTACCACCATGACCTACGAAACCGTCCTTACCGAACGACGCGGCGAGACCGGCGGCATCCTCTGGGTGACGCTGAACCGGCCGGAAAAGCTGAACGCCCTGAGCATGACCCTCTTCGATGAGCTCCGGCAGGTGTTCCAGGAGGCACGGCGAGACCGCTCGGTCCGCTGCATGGTGATTACCGGCGCGGGCCGCGGCTTCTGCGCCGGCGCCGATTTCACGGGCGGGCGCCCCGAGGGGCTGCTTTACGCCAACGCGGAGTCACCCACGGACCTGGAGGGCGCCCGCCTCTTCTTCCGCAACGAATCGGAGACCTACATCGCGCTGAAACGGCTCGACGTGCCGGTCATCGCCTCGGTCAATGGCGTCTGCGTGGGCGCCGGCCTGGACATGGTCGCCCACTGCGACATGGCTGTCGCCTCCACGGCGGCGCGGTTCCAGGTGGCCTACGTGAAGCGCGGCCTCTTCGCGGACCTCGGCGGCTTCTATTCGCTGCCGCGCGTCATCGGCTGGCGCAAGGCGATGGAGATGATGACCACCGGGCGCTTCATGAGCGCGGAGGAAGCGCACACGGCTGGCCTGACCAACTACCTGGTGCCGCCCGAAGAGCTGGAAGCGAAGACGATGGAGCTGGCGCTGGCGGTCGAAGCCGGCCCGCCACTCGGCCAGAAGCTCGGCAAGATGCTCGCCTACCGTACGCAGGGGATGGACTTCGAAAGCGCGCTCGAGTTCTCCGCAATCGCCCTCGGCACCACGGCAACGTCCGAAGACCGCGCCGAAGGCCAGCGTTCGTTCGCGGAGAAGCGCGAGTCAAAGTTCACCGGCCGGTGAACAGCGTCCCCCGCTGGCGTTCGAAACGCGACAGGTGATGTCGCCGTCGGCGCCCACTCTTCTGTTAGCACCGCCTTGGTATCATCGCGGCGGGGGACTGATGGTTTGGCATAGTCAGTGCCTTTTCTTGCCACAGGGAACCCCCGCTCGCAGTTGGCAGCGACCGTAGGCCGTAAGAACAAATGTGTCAATCCGACGGCGGCCGGGCCGGCGACGCTGCCGTCGTCATGGCGCCCCGCAATGGCTGTCCGCTTCACTGGCGTGGCTCTTTGCTCTTGGCTCTCTGCTCTCTGCTCTCTGCTCTCTGCTCTCTGCTCTCTGCTCTCTGCTCTTCGCTCCGCCCCTTCCCCTTGCCCTGCTCCCAGCCCGGCGGTAGAGTTTGTACGCTGCTTCACAACCCGTCCGGGGGCGCTCCGCGTGCCCTCCAATTCGATTCGGAGACCGGCACTCATGACTGAGCACTGCGCCCTCGCCCCCCGGTGCCCCGCCGCCTCCCTGGCTTCCGGCGCCTTCTCCGATGGCGCCGCCCACGGGCTTGCCGCATGAGCTACTACGACACCTGGTCCGCCGTCATGATCGCCGCCATCGCCGGCTTCGTCCTGGTCTTCATGGCCCTCATGGCAGCAAAGCTCCTGGCCCCTTACGCGCGCGAACGGGCCAAGGGCGTGTCGTATGAGTGCGGCATGCTGCCCATCGGCCGCAGTTGGGCCCAGGTCCACGTCCGCTACTACCTCATCGCCATCCTCTTCCTCCTTTTTGATGTCGAAGCAGTCTTCATCTTCCCCTGGGCCGTCACCTTCCTCGGGCTCAGCGACGCCTTCGGGAACTTCGTCTTCTATGAAATGCTGGTCTTTATCGGCGTCCTCGCCCTTGGCCTTGGCTACGCCTGGCGCCGTGGCGTGCTGGAGTGGCGATGAGCAACGAACTCGTCTCCCCCGCAAGCGCCGCCCTCGCACGCCCCTATAAGCCGGACTTTGGCGGCGAATCCACCCGCCTCCTGCCGGTTGAGCTGCCGGTGACGAAAGCCGTCTATCGCATGGCCCTCCCGGGCGTCCTCCAGGTTGGCGCCGATACCGTCATTGCCATGGGCCGCAAGAGCTCGCTCTGGCCCATGACTTTCGGCCTCGCCTGCTGCGCCATTGAGATGATTGGCACCTTTATGGCCAACCACGACCTTGACCGCTTTGGCATCGTCCCCTGGCCGAGCCCCCGCCAGAGCGACGTGATGATCGTCTCCGGCACCGTCACCAAGAAGATGGCCCCGGCGATTAAGCTGCTGTACGAACAGATGCCGAACCCGAAGTGGGTCATCTCCATGGGCGCCTGCGCCACCAACGGCGGCCCCTACACGGAATACGACCGCGTCCTCCAGGGCGTGGACAAGATCATCCCGGTCGATGTCTACGTCGCCGGCTGCCCGCCCCGCCCGGAAGCGCTGCTCGATGGGTTCCTCGCCCTCCAGCGGAAGATCATGGAAGAAAAGCGGATGGTCGGATGACACAACCAGCCGCCGCGCCGCAGTACCCGGGCATCTCCGCCCTCATCCACAAACACCTCTCCAACGTGCCGTTCACCGCAACCACGACGGGCACCGACGCGGACATCCACGTCGCCGCGGAGCACCTGCTCGCGTTGGTCGAAGGCATGAACCAGAAGCCGGAGCTCGCCTTCGACATGCTGGCCAACGTGACCGGCATCGACATGGGCGAAGACACCCTCGCCGTGAAGTACAACCTCTATTCCTTCACGCACAACCACCGCGTCCAGGTCACCGTCACGGTGGCCTGGGCGGACCGCGTCATCCCTTCCCTCACCGGCATCTACCGCGCCGCCGACTGGCATGAGCGCGAAGCCGCCGAGATGGTCGGCGTCGTCTTCGCCGGCCACCCCAATCCGAAGAATCTGCTCCTGGATGAGGACCTCCGCATCCACCCGCTGCTCAAGTCTCACCCCCTTCAGACCGTGGAGATCCTCCAGGGCATCGAAGAGGGCGTCCCGGGGTTCAAGTTCTAATGACCGTGTGGCCTGAAGAACGCGCCCAGACCATCGACAGTTTCAACACCGTTGACATGACGATCAACGTTGGGCCGCAGCACCCCGCGACCCACGGCGTCTTTCGCATGGTCCTCACCGTCGATGGCGAAGTCGTCGTCGATTGTGAACCGTATATCGGCTATCTCCATCGCGGCCTCGAAAAGCTCACCGAAAACCACGACTACCGCCAGTCCATGGGCTGGTGGGACCGCACGGACTATCTGGCGGGGATGTGCTGCGAAGGCGCGTACTGCATGGCGGTTGAAAAGCTCGCCGGCCTGGAAGTGCCGGAGCGCGCGGAGTACATCCGCGTGATGATGATGGAGCTGTCCCGCATCAACTCCCACTTCATGTTCCTCGGTGCGTTCGGCGCCGACGTCGGCTCCTTCGGCACGAGCTTCGTCTACGCCTGGCGCGAACGTGAGCGGATCTACGACTTCTTCGAGGAAGTCTCCGGCGACCGCATGTTCCCTACCTACTTCCGCCCCGGCGGGCTGCAGGCCGACCTGCCGGAGAACTACGAGTCGCGCGTCCGCTGGCTCCTCGGTTCCATCCGGCAGGGCATCGAAGACCTGGACGGCCTCCTCACCGGGAACGAGATCTTCGTCGAACGCTGCCGCGGCCTCGCGCCCATGACCACCGAGCGGGCGATCAACCTGGGCATCACCGGGCCCATCCTCCGCGCCACCGGCCTCCCCTGGGACCTGCGCAAGGCGCAACCCTACAGCGTGTACGACCGGATGAAGTTCGAAATCCCCGTCGGCGAACAGGGTGACATCTTCGACCGTTACTTCGTCCGCCTCTCGGAGATGTACCAGAGCACGAAGATCATCGAACAGTGCCTGGACCAGATGCCGAAGGGGCTCGTCCTCAACCCGGACCTGCCCAAGACCCTGCGCATCGATAACGCCGAGTGCTACATCCGTACCGAGGGCACGAAGGGCGAATACGGCGTCTACGCCATGGCCCGCGGCGGCGTGAAGCCCTACCGCATGAAGCTCCGCTCACCCTCCTTCTGCAACCTCTCGGCCCTTCGCGAAATGGTGGTTGGCAGCTACGTGGCCGACGCGATCATCATCCTCGGCTCGCTCGATATCGTCCTCGGCGAGGTGGACAAGTGATTCCATTTTGGATTTTGGATTGCCGATTTTGGATTCCCCGCTCCCGCGGGACGCTTGCCGCCCTCCAAAATCCAAAATCCAAAATCCAAAATGGAAGAATCCAAAATGGCGGAGGCCATTGATGGGCCTCTTCCTCTTCTCCGATCCGCTCTTCGGCGTGTGGAACTGGGTGGACGCGATCATCCGCATCGTTATCGTCGTCCTTGTCATGACCCTGGTCGTGATGTACCTCACCTACGGCGAGCGCAAGCTTGTTGCCCGCTTCCAGCAGCGCCTCGGCCCAACGAAGACGGGCCCGGCAGGTCTCTTGCAGGCGTTCGCCGATACGGTAAAGCTGGCGGCCAAGGAAGACATCCGGCCAACGAACGCGGACCGCTGGGTGTTCGAATTCGCACCCTACCTGACGTTCATCCCGGTGCTCATGGTGCTGATTTCGCTGCCCTTTGCGAGGGATTGGGGCGTGCGCGACCTCTCCCTCGGCCTGTTCTACGTCTTCGCCATCCTCGGGCTGAACATTGTCGGGATGTTGATGGCCGGTCTCGGCTCCGGGAACAAGTACGCGCTCCTTGGTGGTGTCCGCGCCGCGGCGCAGATGATCTCCTACGAGATCCCGCTCGTCCTCAGCCTCCTCTCCGTGGCCATGATTGCGGGCACGCTGAACCTGAACGGCATCGCCGCCATCCAGAGCTTCACGCCCGAAGAAGGCCAGTTCGCACCATTCATCTTCCTCCAGCCGCTCGCCTTCCTCATCTTCTTCACGGCCATGCTGTCGGAGCTGCATCGCGCGCCGTTCGATATTCCCGTCGCCGAATCGGAAATCGTCGGCGGCTACTTTGTCGAGTACTCGGGCATGCGCTGGTCCATGTTCCAGTTGACGGAATACGCCTCCATGTGGGCCTTCAGTGTTTTCGGTTCCATCGTCTTCTTCGGTGGCTGGGCCGTGCCGGATACGGGCAGTTGGGTGGGCCCCGATTGGGCCTGGCAACTCGGCATCACGTTCGTCAAGAGCGTCGCCTGGATCGTCGCCATCATGTGGGTGCGCACTACCGTCCCACGCCTTCGTATCGACCAGCTCATGAGCTTCTGCTGGAAGATCCTCCTGCCGATGTCCATCGTCCAACTGCTGATGAACGGCTTCATCCTGATCTACGACTGGCCCCACATCCTGCTCACGCTGACGAGCGGCGCGGGAGCGGCCGCCCTCGTCGCGATTATCATCACGCGCGCGATCCGGCGGCCGAAGAACAAGCTCGTTGGGACGTACCGCCAGGCGAGGGCTGCCGCCCAATGAAAGGGATCCTCAAAGGCCTCGGCGTCACCTTCTCAACGTTCACCCGGAAGACCGTCACCATCGAATACCCGGAGGAGAAGCACCCTCTGCCCGTGCGCCAGCGCAGCTTCCCGGTGCTCCTCTGGGACTTCGACCACGACGAGCCAATGTGCACCGGCTGCAACGTCTGCGTCCGCAACTGCCCCGTCGACTGCATGACGGCGACGATGCAGGACAACCCCCACTACCCGGAGGGGACCAGCAACCGCCGCAAGATCGTGGAGAAGTTCTGGATCGACTACGGCCGCTGCATGCGCTGCAACATCTGCGTCGAAGTCTGCCCCTTCGAAGCGATCGCTATGGACAACTCCTGGAACGGCCCGGAGCAGAGCGTCTACGACCGCCGCGACCTCCACATGGACATTAGCGACCTGCTCATGCCCCACAAGATGGGCCTCGTCACGACCCCCTTCCGCCCGCAGGACAGCATCGAACTCGTCGAGAAGATGGTGAAGGGCGAAGAGCTCCCCGAGAAGACGTTTAAGGGCGCCCTTCCGGAAGACCGTCTCGCCCAGCAGGAGCGCATCGCCCGCGGCGAGCGCCCGGCCATCCGCGAACGCGAGCCGGAGCCGCCGAAGGTCGCGGCGAAGGCCGGATCCGCGGCCGCGGCAGGCGGCGAAGAGGTGGAAATCCTCTCCGAATCCAGGATTCGGGCCAGGCGAATGCGCGCCGAACGGGAGGCCAAGGAGTTCACCGATCGTGGTGAAGCTGTCCCGGCCGAACTGCTCGCCCGGATCGAACACTACAAGACCATGAAGCCCGGCGAAGCCGCGCCCGCCCCCGGCGCCGCTGGCCGCGCTGATGGCGCCGGCGAGCTGCTTACGGGGACAATGCCGGATGGCTCGATGCGCTTCCCGCCGGGCGTCGGCGACGGCCCCAGGGGAGACCCGAACTCGCCCGAGAAGGTGAAAGCCCGCCGCATGCGCGCCGAGCGCAAGTTCACCGAACTGACGGCGGCCGGCGAACCGATCCCGGACGACATCGCCCAGACGCTCTACGAACTCGGCAGTGACCTCGCGCCACAGGGCAGCATCTGGGCCACGTTGGCAGGGAGTGGCGGAGGCGGTGGGGCGGCCGCATCGGCTGGCCCGCTTACGGGGACAATGCCGGATGGCTCGATGCGCTTCCCGCCCGGCGTGGGCGACGGCCCCAAGGGAGACCCGAACTCGCCCGAGAAGGTGAAAGCCCGCCGCATGCGCGCCGA